>NZ_JAUJFI010000200.1 GCF_030849505.1 Azospirillum isscasi
CGGCGAGCCCGGCGCGGTCGCCGCGCTCCAGCAGCAGCCCCAGCGGTTCGGCCAGGGCCGGTGCGGCCTCGGCGACCGCGGGCAGCCCGGCCAGCGCCAGGATCGCCGGCTCGATCTCCAGCAGGTCCGACTGGCTGCTGACGTAGCGCAGCAGATGGGCCACCTCCTTGCGTGGGGCGGTGGTCAGGACCCGGAAGGACAGGACGCAGGAGAAGGGGTCGTATTCCGCCAGCGGGGTCCAGGCGTCGGGCGGCACGACGGCCAGATGGGCGCGCTCGGGCACCTGGATCATCAGGGCCAGCGGGTCGTCGCCTTTGAAGAAGCACTGGGGCTCCGGACGGTAGGTCACGGCCAGGACCGGCGCCCCGGCCGCCGCGGCCCGCTCCGCCGCCTCCATCAGCGCGTCCTCCGGCACGCCGGCCAGCCAGGCGGGCAGGGCGGAGTCATCCTCCTCCTCCGCAGCGCCGTCCGGGCCTTCGTCTCCGTTCCCGTCCGCCTCGTCCGGCGCGCCGTTCAGCCAGCCGCGCAGGGCGGCGATGACCGGGCGCCCGCGGTCGGCGGCGGTGTCGGGCAGAAGCTCGGTGTCCTCGATGTGGTCCAGCCACACCGACACGAGGTCCAGCGCCGCCAGGATCTGGTCCAGCATGGCCGGGTCCAGCACCAGCCGCTGCTCGCGCAGGGCCACCAGCAGGTCTTCGCCCGCGTGCAGCACGGCGGTCAGCGCCGGGAAGTCGAACAGCCCCGACGATCCCTTCAGCGTGTGGACCGAGCGGAACACGCCGTTGAGCAGCCCGCTGCTGTGGGGATCGCGTTCCAGCCCCAGCAGGCCGTCGGTGGTTGCGGCGATCTGTTCGCGGGCTTCCACCAGAAACTGGGCGAGAAGGGGGCTCATGGCTCGGTCGCTCCCGTCATGATGGCGGCGAACAGGCGCAGGTCGTCCACGCTGATCGGCTTGACCAGATACAGGTTCACCCCCACCGCGCGGGCGGCGGCGATGTCCTTGTCGCGGTTCAGGGTGCTGGTCATCATCACCGGCAGGCAGGCGATCTCCTCCGTCGTGCGCAGGGTGCGGACGAAGGTGAGCCCATCCATCTTGGGCATGTTCACGTCGACCAGGATCAGGTCGTAGGGACCGCTCAGCGCCTTTTCCAGCGCCTCGATCCCGTTGAACGCCTCGTCCACGGTGTAGCCGCCGGGCTGTTCCAGCGCCTGCCGGTAATAGGCCCGCACCAGCGCCGCGTCGTCCACGATCAGCAGCCGTTTCGGACGGCGGGGGCGGATGTGCGCGTCGTTGCCCTGGGTGATGGGGTTGGGGCTGGGGCTCATCGGGCTGGCCTCTGGTAGACGATGGCGTCCGCGAAGCGGCGGACGGCGAACAGCGGAGAAATCCGGCTCATCGATTCGGAATGGCCCAGGCAGACGAAACCGCCGGGGCGCAGGCTGGAATACATGCTGTCCGCCACCTCGCGGCGGGACACGTCGTCGAAATAGATCAGCATGTTGCGGCAGAAGATAACGTCGATGTCGGTCATCTTGGCCATCTGCGCCCGGTCGGAGGCGTTGATGCGGGTGAATTCGATGGAGCTGCGCAGGGAGTCCACGATCCGCCAGCGGTCCGAAGTGGGCCGCTCGAAATAGCGGTCCAACACCCATTTCGGCAGCCGCTGCACCGACCGTGCGTCGTACAGGCCCTGCCGTGCCGCCGCCAGGACCTGGGTGTCGATGTCCGACGCGATGATCTCCACGTCGTACTGGTCCACGTCGGCCCAGTTCTCCAGCAGCCACATGGCGATGGAGTAGGGCTCCTCGCCGGTGGAGCAGGGCAGGGACCAGATGCGCACCGGCTCGCCGCGCCGCTTGGTGCGGACCACCTCGGGCAGGATGGAGTTGGCGAGGCAGGCGAACTGGTACTCCTCCCGCCAGAAATAGGTCTCGTTGACGGTCAGGCTGTTGATGATCTCTTCCAGTTCGCGGCCCGTGCTGTCGAAGCGCAGGAGCGCCAGATAGGACTGCACGCTGCTGACCCCGCTGCGCTCCACCCGTTCCAGGATGCGGCGGTCGATGAAGTAGCGCTTCGACGCGCCGTACGACAGGCCGGTCCGGCGGTAGATGAATTCGCAGAAGCGCGCGAACTCCTCGTCGGTCACGGCGTCGGGTTGCGACGGTCCGCCCGTCCTGGGCATCGCCATGGGGGATGTCCCTTTCAGTCGGTGGGAAGGCGGGACAGGGCGGTTTCCACGGAAAACCGCAGGAACTGGTCTTCCGGCAGGCGGTCCAGCACGGCGGTCAGGACCGCCGCGGTGTCCGCCGTGCCGGTCTCCGCCAGCACGTCGATGAAGGCGCAGCAGACGTTGATCTCCTCCTCCATGCCCAGCAGATGCTCCAGCGTCTGGACCACGGCGCCGCCGACCCGCCCGCGGGCGATCTCGGCGGCCATGATGCGCACCTGCGGGTCGGAGTCGCGGATCAGCGCGTCGAAGAAGGGCAGGGCGTCCGGACCCATGTCGGCCAGCGCTTCCGCCGCGGCGAAGCGGCAGCCCGCCCGGTCGGAGCGCAGCAGCGGGGCCAGCGCCGCCGCCGCCGCCGGCCCGCCGATGGCGACCAGATTCAGCACCAGCGCCTCCACCACGCGGGTGTCCTCCTCCTCCTCCAGCCTTTTGGCGATCAGGGCGACGGCGTCGGGAAAGGCGCGGCAGGCGCGGGCGGCGGCCCGGCGGGTGTCCGGGGTGTCGGCGGTCAGGTCGGCCAGCACGGCATCGCGGTTGGGGGTGTTCCGGGCGGGACCGCCGCCGGGAGCGGCGGCGCCGGAAGGAGCCTTCACGAGCGGCATGTCAACGCACCCATTTTTCCAGTTGCTCGGCAACGCGGTGGACGGGCAGGACCAGATCGGCCCCGCCCCGGCGGATCAGATCCTGGGGCATGCCCCAGACGACGGCGGTCTCTTCGGCTTCGGCGATGGTGCGGCCCCGCTTTTCGCGCAGGCTGGCCATGGCCGCCGCCCCGTCATTGCCCATGCCGGTCAGCAGCACGCCGATCAGCCGGGCGGGGTCCACCACCTCCAGCGCGCTTTCGACCATGCGGTCCACGCTGGGGTGCCAGATGTGGCTGGGCGAGGCCGGGGCGGGCAGCGCCGTCAGCCCGTTGGGCCGGCGGGCGATCAGCAGGTCGGCGTCGCCGCGCGCGACGTAGGCGGTGCCGGGGCGCAGCAGGGTGGGGCTTTCCACCTCCTGCACCGTGATGGCGCTGGCGCTGTTCAGGCGGCGGGCGAGCACCCCGGTGAAGTTGGCCGGCATGTGCTGGCAGACCACCACCGGCCAGCGGAAATCCGCGGGCAGCAGCGGCAGGATGCAGTCCAGCGCCCCCGGCCCGCCGGTGGACACCCCGATCAGCACCAGCCCGCGCACCTCCGCCGGACCGGTCGCGGCGGCGGTGTTGGCCGTTGCGGCGGCACGGGGCCGGGGGGCCGACAGCTCGGCGTGCTGGCGGCGGATGCGCTGGGCCAGGTTGCGGGTGCGCAGCCGCGCCTTGGCCGCGGCCCGCACCTTCGCCACCAGTTCCCGTTCGATGGTGTCGATGGTCAGCGACACCGTGCCGTCGGGCTTGGGGATGAAGTCCACCGCCCCCAGCTCCAGCGCCTCCAGCGTCGCCATCGCCCCCTTGGAGGTCAGCGACGACACCATCACCACCGGGCGCGGGCAGTCGGTCATGATGTGGCTGAGGCAGGTCAGCCCGTCCATCTCCGGCATGTTGACGTCGAGCGTCACCACGTCGGGCTGCTGTTCGCGCACCGCGGTCAGCGCCTCGGCGCCGTTGCGGGCGAAGGTGACCTGGAAGTCTCCCTCGGCCCCGAAGATGCGTCCCATGTGGCGGCGCATCAGGGCGGAATCATCGACGATCAGCAGCTTTATCATGACCGGCAATCAGGCTGTGGGTGCGGGGTGGGGGCGTTCGGGGTCCCCTCCCCCGGAGGCGGGAGAGGGGTTCGGGGGGCGGGTCCGGCTCAGGCGGCCTTCTCCGTGTACTCCCCGACCGCCGCGACTTCGGCGGTGTCGAGCAGGTTGTCCACGTCGAGCAGCAGGATCATCCGCTTGCTCTTCTCCAGGTTGGCGACGCGCCCGATCAGGCGGGCCTGCTCGTCGGACATGGCCGGGGTGGGGCCGATGGCGGCGCGGGGGATCTTCAGAACCTCCGACACGCTGTCGACGATGAAGCCGGTGCGCTTGCCGCCGATGGTGAAGACCATGATCCGCTGGCGGTCGTTGCGGGCCACCTCCGGCAGGTCGAAGCGGCGGCGCTGGTCGATCACCGGCAGCACCGACCCGCGCAGGTTGACCACGCCTTCGATGAAGGCGGCGGTCTTCGGCACGCGGGTCAGCTCGTCCGGAACGCGGACGATCTCGTTCACGCTGGCGATGGGGGCGCCGTATTCCTCGTTGCCCAGGCGGAAGACGACGAACTGCTCCTCCTCGTCCGCCAGGACGCTGCGGCTGGACGTCTCGTCGGCCATCTCGGTGTCCTCCTGATCCTGCACGGCGGCCAGCGCCGAACGCACGGCGTCGTGGTGGAAGAGCTGCTCGGCGGACAGGATCGACACCAGCCGCCGCCCCTCGTTCAGGCGGCAGATGGACTGGATCTCGCCCCGTCCGTCGCCCAGCATGGCCGGCAGCGGGTCCACCACGTCCTTGCGCACGCGCAGGACCTCGCGCACCGTGTCCATCACCACGCCGACCGAGTTGCGCTCGTCCAGCGGCACGACGACGATCTTGCTGCGCTCGTCCAGCGGCGTTTCCGGCAGCCGGAACATGGCCCGCAGGCTGACCAGCGGCAGCAGCCGGTTGCGCAGCGTCATCACCCCCAGCACATAGGCGTCGGTGCGGGGGATGCGGCTGATGACGTCGGGCACCTGCACGATTTCCTGCACGCTTTCGATGCCCAGCGCGTATTCCTGCCGCGCCACCTCGAAGCTGACCAGCTGCAGCTCGTCGCTGACCGCGTCGTCGGCCTGCGAGCGCCCGGAGTCGCCCGCGGCGGCCACCCGCGCGGCGCGGGAGCGGGCGGCGGCTTCCCCGCCGTTCTCCCGCTGGAGCAGCCGCTGCGGGTCGATGATCATGATCATGGCATGGCCGTTGATGCCCTTGATCATGCCGCGCAGCAGGTCCGTCTCGACCGTCGCCTGGATGGTTTCGGCGGCTTCGATCTGGCCGGGGTCCACCGTCACCACGGCGGCCATGCGGTCCACGACGAACCCCACCGGAACGCCCTGGTTCAGCACCACCACGCGGGTGGAATCGTCGTGGGGGCGGTCCTCGAACTGGAAGATCCGGCGCAGGCTGGTCACCGACATGACCGTCCCGCGCAGGTTGGCCAGCCCTTCCAGGCTGGCCGGGCTTTTGGGCACGCCGACCACGGGCGGCATGCGGATGATTTCCTGGACCTCGGCCAGCGGCACCGCGAACATCTCGTCCTTGACGTAGAAGGTCACATATTGCCGCGCGTCACCGAGGGAGCCCGTATCGGCGGTTGCCGCAGTGTTGATGCTCATGGGTCAACCCTTTCGCTTGCGGGTGTGTCGCTTGCGGGTCGCCCCTCAATCGGCGGAGTTCTGCAGTTCGTCGGCGAGGCTGGCGATCTCCTCGACGGCGGCGGCCAGCTCCTCGGCCCCGCGGGCCTGCTGCTTGGCGGCGGCGGAGGCTTCCTGGGAGGCGCGCGAGGCTTCCTCGGAGGCGGCGGCGATCTGCTGCACGCCCTTCTTGGCCTCTTCCAGCGCGGCCAGGATCTCTTCCGATCCGCGGCGGATGTTGTCGTTGCCGTCCACCACCACGCCCATGTCGCGGGCGGCGCTGGCGAGGTTCAGGGTGATCGCCTTGTTCTTCTCCACTTCCGCCAGGGCCGAGGCGGAGATCTGCTCCAGGTCGTTGCGCACGGCGACGATCTGGTCCTGGGTCGCCTTCACCACGTCCTTGATGCGGTCGGCGTTCTCGGCGCTGTCGCGGGCGAGGTTGCGGATGTCGGTGGACACCACGGCGAAGCCCTTGCCGAACTCGCCGGCCCGCGCCGCCTCGATGGAGCCGTTGACCGCCAGCATGTTGGTCTGCACCGCCACCGTGGAGATCGCGTCCACGATCTTGTCGATGCGGCGGCTGACCTGCTCCAGGTTGTTCATGAGCTGGTTGGACTTGCGGGTCTCGTCCAGCGCCTGGATCACGCCGTCGATCAGCCCTTCGATGGCCTTGTTGCTGTCGCTCAGCAGCTTGGTCAGGAGCTGGGCGCGGTCCAGCGATTCGCCGGCGTTGTCCTGGAACAGCTTGGCGCTGCGCTCGATCTGGTTGATCGCGGCGGAGGACTGCTGGGTGGCGGCGGAGGACTGCTGCGCGCCCTTGGAGATCTGCTCCACGGCGGCCATGATCTGGGCGGCGGCGCTGGAGATCTCCTGGACCGCGGCGGACAGCTCCTCGGCGGCGGAGGCGACCTCTTCGGCGCTCTTGGTGATGTCGGTGGAGTTGCGCAGCTCCTCCGCGATGGTCTGAAGCTCGCCCGACGCGGTCTGCGACTGGCCCAGCGCGGCGGTCTGCTGATCGACGGTGCGCAGCGCCTCGTCGCAGGCGGAGGACTGCTCCTCGGCGGCGGCGGCGATGCTCTCCGAGCCCCTCTGGGCCTCGCGGGCGGCGCGCTCGGCCTCGACCGAGGCGGCGGCGATCTCGGTGGCGCCCTTGGCCAGCACCTGCATGTCGGTGCGCATCTGCTCAAGCTGGCCGGTGACGGTGCGGCCCTTGTCCACCTCGCCCTTGGCGGCTTCGGCGGCGGTGTTGATGCCCTGGGCGATGACCTTCACCTCGCCCTGGATCTGGCCGACCAGCTCCTGGATGTCGCGGGCGCTCTTCTCGGAGGTCTCGGCCAGGGTCCGCACCTCGTCGGCGACGACGGCGAAGCCCTTGCCGTGCTGGCCGGCGCGGGCCGCCTCGATGGCGGCGTTCAGGGCCAGCAGGTTGGTCTGGTCGGCGATGCGGGCCACGGCCTTGACGATCTCGCCGATGTTGGCGGCCTGCTTCTCCAGCTCCACCACCATGTCCACCGAGGCGAGCTGGCGTTCGGCGTTGGCGCCGATGCTGGTCACCGACGCGGCGATCTGGGTGCCGACCTCGGCCAGCAGGACCTGGAGCTGGTTCGACTTCTGCCGGCTGACCTCGGCCTGGTCCTTCGATTCCAGGATGGCCTTGGCGATGTTGGTGACGGCGGTCAGCGATTGCTGGGCGGCGCCCGACGCTTCCTGGGCGCCCGTCGCGATCTGCTCCATGGATTTGCGGAGCTGGTCGGACGCGGACGCGGATTCGGAAATGCCGCTGGCCATCTGCGACGAGGCGGAGGCCACCCGCTCGGCCACCTTCTGCTGGCGGGCGAAGGTCCGCGCGCGCTTACGCTGGGCGTCGGCGGTGGAGCTGCCGCGCCCGTTGCCGGAGATCGTACCCGTCCCAGCGGTTCCCGGTTGGCCAACGTCCGCCTTCTTCACCAGTGCCATCGTTCAACTCCGTCTCGATCGGTTCGCCCTGCTGTGGGCGCGCGGCACTGTGGCACCGCCCCGCCGGCGGAGGCAGATGGGGGCGACCCTATTGGGGTGCGCCCTATCAGGGTTCACCCCAATAGGCGAAGGAGACGGGGCGGTCGGGAAAAAACCGACGGGCGGCGGAAGAGTATGGACTCGGCGTGAATGTTTTGTCAGACTTTCCCCCGGTAGGGCGTAGAATTACAAGAAAGATATGAACATGGGATTCATGGCGCTGTCCTGGACGTCCTCAATGTCGGTCGGTGATGAAGCCGTCGATCATCAGCACCGTGAAATTCTATCTTTGATTGCGCAGATGACGGACTGTGCCAAGCACCCCGGCCGGCGGGAAGAGGCATTTCCGGTTCTGGTTTCGCTGTTGTCCTGCCTGGACGAGCATTTCGCCGAGGAGGAGCGGCAGATGAACGAGACCGGCTACCCCGAAGCCGACGAGCACCGCCGGGACCACGACGCCATGGACCGCACCCTGCGGACCTTGCGGGCGTCGGTGCGCTCTCCGGCGGAGTTGATCCGCTCCACCATCACCATCCTGCCCCGCTGGGTCGCCCGGCATCAGGCCACCCTGGACCGCAACCTGTGCCGGCATGCCGCCCTGCGGATGGGCACGGCGCCCGGTTTCCGGGTGGAGAACCGCCTCTGACGCTCCCTTGCCTCTGAAACGGGGGTGTTGCGCAGGACGGGGGACCTGCGGTTGACAGTCCGGGGCGGTCCGGCCAGTGTGGGGCACCGCCCCCATACGGGCCACCCCACATCGGATTTCCCCGGCCCATGGCCACCGTTTCCGAAGCCCTGTCCATCGCGCTCGACCATCACATCGCCGGGCGGGTGGCGGAGGCGGAAACCCTCTATGGCCGGATTCTGGAAGCGGTCCCCGGCCATCCGGACGCCAGCCATCTGATGGGCCTGCTGCTGGCCCAGACCGGGCGGACCGCGGCGGCGCTCGGTCATCTCGACGCCGCCGTGGCCGGCGATCCCAGTTCGGCAACCTATCACCTCAACCGTGGCAAGGTTCAGGACGCGCTCGGACGGACCGCGGCGGCGGCGGCGAGCTGGCTCGCGGTGCTCCGCCTGCAACCGGATCATGCGGAGGCCGCGGAGCGGCTGGCCCCGGCGCTTCGCGTCCTGGCCGAACGCGCCTTCGATGCCGGGACCTTCGATTCCGCCGTGACGCTTTACAAACGGTCGCTGGCGCTCGATCCGCAGACCCTTTCCGCGGCCTTCGACGCGGCGATGGCCGCCAAGGAGCTTGGACGGCTGGAGGAGGCCGCCCGTCTGGCCGGCGCCGCGGCCCGGCTCGACCCGATGCTGCTGCGCGCCCGCATGGTGGAGGCGGAATGCCGGCAGGCGCTCGGCCAGACGCGGCAGGCCATCGGCTGGGTCAGCCATGATGGCGAAAGGCTCGGCCACGATCTGGTATGCCCGCGGAGCGGACGCCGCTATCGCG
>NZ_JAUJFI010000201.1 GCF_030849505.1 Azospirillum isscasi
GCCCCCCTTTTTTCTGCCCCCTTTTTTCTGCCCCCTTTCTGCTGGCCGCCGCCATCCTCCGGACGCCGGCCATCGCGCGGAGAGCGGAAGCTGGTTTGGAGTCTTGTCGCTCCCCCCTCCCCGACTCCAGCCTCCGAACCCGTCCAGAGCGGGAAGCGAAGCCTGCTTGCCGACCCATTTCTCCGAGTCGCGCGACGAATCGCACTCGCAAGCGAATCGGAAACGTAGAGCTGGAGTTTTGTCGCGTCGATCCAAGCTTCCACAGGACGAACGAATTATCCCCTGGAGTGTTGTCGCGGGATTCCTGGACTCTTGTCGCGCGACTCGCGATTCTCTACTGGAGTCTTGTCGCTCAAACTAATAGGTGAATCTAGTAATCTTACTAATAGTCTGCGCGACAAGATTCCAAATTGCAGCTCCCAACCTGCCGTGATATGGATCGGGTCATAAATGAACCTGGAACAAACGGCGAGAACAGCGCGCTATGGGCCAGTTGCATCGCCTGATCAGCCAAGTGGGCCGAGAGCAGGCCAAAGCACTCCAGACCGATCCTGATCAGCGCTCGCTGGTTGACATCGCTGCTGCGGTTCTGGAGGAAGAGCGCCAGGACCTTGGCATTACCTATTCAGGCTTTGCCCTGACGGCGCTTCCGCACCGCCGGCTTCCCGATGACCAACCCTGGGAACGGCGCGGACATCGCATTCGTCTGCTGATCGAGCCCGGTCGTCTGCCGGTAAGGGGCGGTGGTTTCAAACTCTACGGCGTTCCTTACGGCAGCCGGGCGCGAATGATCCTGCTGTATTTGCAGACCCGCGCCCTGCAGACCGACAGCCGGGAGGTCGAGCTGGGCCGCAGCATGCACGACTGGCTGGACCGCATGGGCCTGTCGGTGGGCGGCCAGACCTACCGCGACATCCGTGAACAGGCGTCGCGCATCGCCGCATGCAATCTGACCTTCGCCTGGGAAGACGCCAACAGCCTGGGCTTCGAGAAGGACTCGATCGTCAAAGGCGGCATCCATTTCTCTTCGGAGCACAATTCCCCGCAGGGAACGCTGTGGGAAGACCGGGTCCTGCTTTCCGAAGCCTTCTTCCGGGAATTGAAGGCCCACCCCGTGCCAATCTGGGAACCGGCGCTGCGCCACATCCAGAACAACAGCACGAGCATCGACATCTACATCTGGCTGGCCTACCGGCTGCACAGCCTGACCAAGTCCACCACGATCACTTGGCCGGCGGTGTTCGAACAGTTCGGCGCCGGCTACGCCCGTCTGCGCGATTTCCGGAAACGCTTCATCGAAGCCTTGCAGCTGGCGCTCGCCGTCTATCCGGAAGCACGGGTGGACGTGGAGGACCATGGGCTGCTCCTGCACCCCTCGCCGCCTCCGATCCCCGAACGGAAAATGGCTCAGCTCATGCGCTGAGGCGCCGCCACCGGTGGCGTTCCCGGGGACGCGACAAGACTCCAAACGCCCCCGGAAGGGCCTCGCGACAACATTCCAGACAGCCACGCTCCAGCAAGGGATTTCATGCCGTACAAAGCCCTGCTGCTCGACCGCGACGGCGTGGTGAACATCGACCACGGCTATGTCGGCGACCGCAGCCGCTTCGTCTTCATGGACGGGGTTTTCGCCCTGGCGCGGCACGCCATGGACCGTGGCTTCCGCGTCGCCGTCATCACCAACCAGTCGGGGATCGCGCGGGGCTACTTCAGCGAGGCCGCCTTCCTGGAACTGACCGGCTGGATGCGGGCGGCGTTCCAGGCGCAAGGCGTCGAACTGGCCGGGGTGTTCCATTGCCCCTATCACCGCGGGGGAACCGTCGAGCGCTATGCGAGGGACAGCTTCTGGCGCAAGCCGAATCCCGGCATGATCCTGGAGGCGGCGCGGCGGCTGGAACTGGACTTGGCGCGCTCCGTCTTTCTGGGTGACCAGCCGACCGACATGGAGGCCGCCCGTGCGGCGGGAGTGGAGCGGCGCGTTCTGCTGTTCCCGGACGGTGCGTCGACCGCACCGGAAGCCGCGACGTCGGTGATCCGCCGTCTTGAAGAGCTGATCCCAGCCCTCCGCTGATCCCGTCGGCGCCACGAGCCACCGCTTCAACGGGCCGCCGATGCGCACCCCATCCGTCACCGGTCAGCAGCCGGCCAAGCGGTAGATTCGCATGACCACCCGCTTGCCATCCTCGTGGCGGCGCATCTGGATGATCTGGCCCGGTGTTCTGGCAGGTTTCTGGCTGGCCACCGACGTTCCCAACGCTGCGGGAGGGGAGAGGCACATCCCCGTTCCAGTTCCTGGTTTGGCGGTGATCCGAAGGCCGTCCGCCGCAAGCGTGGCGGATCGGAAGGGGTTACAGCCTGCACCATATGATACTAAACAGGGGCTTCGGTTCTGACACCAGCAATCTCAGTAACCTTGTCTACCCCCTTCCCCCTGACAGGCTGACGCTTTACAGACTGTGTGTCTTTGTCTGTCGTTGTCGGGTGGATCAGTTTAGAAGCCGGCTTTCCGCGGCTTCCGCCCCGGCCCGACCGGCGTTTTGCAGACCAGATCCGTTTAGAAGAGAGTGGATCGGTTTAGAACCGGACCGCCGCTGCTCAGAACGGCCGCTCCAGGCGCGCCAGAACGCTCAACTTCAGCCGGATCGCCAAGCCATTCCGCCAATGTCCGCAGCCTGGTTTCGCGGCCCGCGGTCCGGCGCCCTGATCCACGTCGCAGATCTCCTTTGGAACGCTCCCGATCACGGGACGACCGGCCGCGCGGTCGATGTAAAGGAAATGACGCGCCCCAAAACGGTCGTTTATTCTCATGCTCATTGACTTTACAAAGGGGTTCTCCGGAGGCTTTTTTCGGCTTGGGAGAAGGGGTATGGCCCTCATCGGCTACGCGCGCGTCTCGACCGACGAGCAGACCACCGCCGGCCAGTTGGACGCGCTCCGCGCCGCCGGCTGTGCGGAGATTTTCGAGGAGAAGGCCTCCGGCGCGTCCCGGGCACGGCCGGAACTGGCGCGGGCGCTCGCCCGCATCGCCCGTGGCGACACGCTGGTCATCTGGAAGCTCGACCGGCTCGGCCGCTCGCTGGCCCACCTGCTGGAGGTGATCGAGGACCTGCGCGGCCGCGGTTGCCATTTCCGCTGCCTGACCAGCCCGATCGACACCGCCAGCCCGCACGGCACGCTGGTGCTGCAAATGCTCGGCGCCGTGGCCGAGTACGAGCGCTCGCTGATCCGTGAGCGCACCAAGGCTGGATTGCGGGCGGCCAAGGCGCGTGGGCGGGTCGGCGGCAATCCCAAGCTGAAGCAGGGCGACACGGTGACGGCGCAGCGTCTCGCCGCCCGGCAGCGCCAGCTTTACCTGCTGGAGCTGACCCGCAAGGCGGAGGAGTGGCTGCCCACCGTGCGGCGCCTCCGGCCGGCGCGCTCGTGGGCGGCGGTGACCCGCGCCGTCAACGCCAAGCTGCCGCCGGGCCGGCACTGGACCGCCGAGCGGCTGCGCCGCGCCGTCCGCGCCTTCGTGGCCGAGGGGCTGGCCGACCGGGGGCTGCTGGACAAGGTGCCGTCGGTGCGCGGGGACGACCGGCTCATGGTGCTGGTGGCCGGCATCGCCCGCGCCAACCCCACGCTGTCGCTGCGGGCGATCGGCGCGCAGTTGGAGGCGATGCGGGAAACGACGCCGCGGGGTGGGCGCACCTGGGCTGCAGCGTCGGTCAAGAACTTGCTGGACCGGGCGCGGGTGCAAGGGTTGCTGGGGGCGCGCTCAATTCCGGCATCCCACCAACCATGACACACACCACCACAAGACTTGGCATGTTCTTCAACCACCTGTTTTACTCAATTCATTAAGATTTGTATTTAAACCCTCCGCCAACGATCAAGTTGACATAAATTATTTGGTGCCGACCATTGATTTATTATCTGGGAAAATTCATGTATTGTCCCATATTTCATTATCCTCCCCAGTGCGATCGTCACGATATCGCACTGTCGTTGACGTTCCGGCTGGATATCCCCATTCGGAAGAGGATCTCGTGGATCGCCGTCGGGAACCAAGGACAGGAGCCGCTCGTGATTGACCGGGCGTGCGGACTTGCTGCCCGAAGCGGAGCATCGGCCTCATGGGCGATCAACTCGCCAACGCCTTGGGTGATTCGGACACACGCCTGCCGGACTGGTTGGAGAGGTGAGGCATGGCGTGCGCGCATTATCTCGTCGCGCAACGTGAAACCGGCGGGTTCATCCTGTTGGAGAGGAGCCGGTACGGCCCCTTCCCGAGCGGCCGCGCCCGGCGGCGCTTGGACCGGGGTGGCCCGAACCAGGAGGAGTTCCATGATCGACCGCGAACTTCTGGGACGTTACCAGACGGTGTTCGGCTGTACCTTCGACGTCGCGCTTTGGACGCGGCGGCCCGGCGACGGAGTGAACGACATGATGCGCGCCGCACTCGCCGGATATGGGCCGCCGGTGACCGACGAGCGCATCGCGGCCCGAGTGCGTGAGCGGCTTGAATTCCCGGACGTCCCGTAGAGCGGAGCGAACCCATGTCCGTTTCCTCCGGCCCGGCGGCCGCCGACCATCGGTGCCGGCGCCATAGTGGACGCGCCGGCTGCGACACGGGCGGCCTCCTGGCGGACGGACGGTGGCCGGACGCGGCGCGGCGATCCGCTGGATTCGGGCTTCGCCGTGCGATGCGGTCTGTGCCATGCTGCCGATCATGAACGGCTTCCGCTCCAACTTGCCCGGAACACCAGAACGCTCCGATGCGGAACGGAAGGTGGATGCGGCGCAGCGGCAGGGGGGCATCTTCGCCAAGGCGGTCGCCGCCACGCCGGTGCCGATGATCGTCGCCGACGCGGTGCTGCCGGGCAACCCGGTGATCTTCGCCAACGGCGCCTTTCTGGACATGTCCGGCTACACCATGGACGAGGTCCTTGGGCAGGAGCCGCACTTCCTGGACGGGCCGGACACCGATCCCGCGACGATCCAGCGGTTCAAGGCGGCCCTTGCCGAGCAGCGCGACGAAACGCTGGAGATCCTGCAGTACCGCAAGGATGGCGGTACGCTGTGGGCAACGCTGTTCGTCAGCCGGTGGGCCGACGCGAGCGGACAGGTCGTCCATCATTTCCTGTCCTTTCTGGACATCACACGGCGCTGCGCCGCGGAAGACGACCTGCGGCGCCTCACCCAGGATCTGGAACGGCGCGTGGCCGAGCGGACGCAGGCGTTGACGGAGGCCAACGCGCATCTGTCCCGCCTCCTGGCGGAGAACGAGGTGCTGCTCCGCGAAGTGGACCATCGGGCCAAGAACAGCCTGGCCATCGCCTCGTCGCTGCTGATCACCCAGGCTTACCAGCAAGCGGACCCGGCGGTCAGGGCGCTCTTCCTGGAAACGCAGGAGCGGTTGGGAGCGATGGCGCACGCGCACAATCTGCTCAGCAAATCCCGGGACCCCAGCCGGATCGGGCTTGCTCCCTACCTGCGGGACCTCTGCGCGTCGCTGATGACGGCAGCCGGCACGAACGCCGGCATCCGGATCGAGGCGCAGGCGGACGAGGACATACACGTTCCGGCCGACCACGCCATCGCGCTGGGGTTGGTGGTGAACGAACTGGTCACCAACGCCGTGAAGCACGCCTTTCCGTCGTCCCAGGCGGGACGTATCGAGGTCACGGCCCGGCGGCCGGACGCCGGCCACGTGATGCTGTGCGTGCGCGACGACGGGGTGGGCATGTCCGGCGACCGCGAAGGCGCCCTTGGCTTTGGGATCGTTCGCTCTCTCGTCGAACAGATCGACGGCGAGATGGACATCAGCCGCGATGCCGGCGTCGCCGTGACGGTCACGTTTCCAGGCTGATGCTCCCCGGCGCTCCGGACGATCGTGCCCCGGGACGGGGCCGCGGTCAGCCGCCGTCCGGGCCAACGCCGAACCACCGGTGACGGGGCATGATCGCGGCGTCCGGTGGCGTCATGCCCGCCCGATCACCCGCTGGACGGCGACGACAAGGTCCGCCATCGAGACCGGCTTCACGAGCAGCAGCGTGCAACCGGAATTGCCGCTCTGAATGCCGGCCACACCGCCTTCCGGCGGCGTTCCGGTAACGACCACGACCGGAAGATCGGGCCGATCGCCGCGCAGCCGTTGGATCAGGGCCATTCCGTCCATGATGGGCATCCTGAGATCGGTCAGCAGCACATCGGCCTGGTCCCTGGCATCGGCCTCCAGAGCGTCCCGGCCGTTGTGCGTGACCGTGACATGGAATCCCGCACGGGTCAGCGAGTCCTCCATGGCCATGGCCACGAGAACCTCGTCCTCGGCCAGGAGGACGTGAAGAGGCGGCGGCGACGGCACGGTCATCCTAAAGCCCTCGTCGTGGCGGGGGGCTCGTCGGATCGGCCCGGCATGCACCGGCCGGAGCGGGCGGCATCCATTCCCGCTCCCCGGCCGTCAGGCTTTGCGAGCCGGCATCCCGCCGGCCATGCCGTCAAACGCCGCGGACTCTCAACGCGGTGCGATGACCATGACCATCATGCGCCCCTCCATCCGGGGCATCTGCTCGACCTTGGCGATGTCCTGGAACTGGTCGCGCACACGGATCAGCACGTTCATGCCCAAATCCTGGTGGGCCATCTCGCGGCCGCGGAACCGCATGGTCATCTTGACCTTGTCGCCCTCTTCCAGGAAACGCCGCGCGGCCCGCATCTTCACGTCGTAATCATGATCATCGATGTTCGGGCGGAGCTTCAGCTCCTTGATCTCGATGATCTTCTGCTTCTTGCGCGCCTCGTTGGCCTTCTTCTGCTCTTCGAACCGGAACCGGCCGTAGTCGAGGATCTTGCAGACCGGCGGTTCCGCCTGAGGCGCGATCTCGACGAGGTCGAGTTCGGCTTGTGCCGCCGCCTCGAAGGCGTCGCGCAGCGAGACCACACCGATCATGTCCCCGCCGGCGCCGACGAGGCGCACCGTGCGCGCCGTGATTTCCCGGTTGATGCGCGGGCCTTCGCGGACAGGGTCCGCATCGTAGAGTTTGGCTATGTCCTGTCTCCAATGGTTGGTCCGGTGATGATCCGGAATGGGCTCCGATGGCCGGGATGCCGCCGGTCAGTCTGCGGAACCGGCGGTCGCAGTCAATACCCTTCGCGCAGCAAGCGCTTGCGGAGCAGCTTGCGTTGCCGGCGGACCGCCTCCGCCGCCCGCCGGGCCCGGCGCTCCGATGGTTTCTCGTAACGCCGGTGAAGCTTCATCTCGCGGAACAGCCCCTCGCGCTGCATCTTCCTTTTCAAGATGCGCAGAGCGCCTCCCACATCGTTGTCGCGGACCTGGACGAGCATTGGGCGGCTGTTCCCCGGCTGTTGTCTGTGTGGAGGCGGCTCGGTATGAAAAGCTCTCAGCCCAGGGCGTCGAGGACGATCTGGCGGATCTCGCGCGGGGTGAGACGGGGCCACTCCGGCGCCCATGCCTGTTCAACGCCAGGAGCAGGCTGCGGACGTTGAGGCCGGACGACCAGAGGGGTCCCGGTCGAAGGAAGTTTGATGGTCATAAGAGCCCTCAGGCCGGTGCGGGCAAGGCCCGCCGGCCGTTGTTGTTTCTGTTGAATTCCGGCGTTTGCTTCGCAGCGCTCAGAGCGCGCGCAGGTTCTCAGCCGAAACCTTGCCCCGCCGCGGGTCGCGGACGGCCTCGAACGTCAGCTTCTGCCCCTCGTTGAGAGGACCGATGCCGGAGCGGTCGACGGCGGAGATATGGACGAAGACGTCCGCCGAACCGTCCTCCGGCTGGATGAAGCCGTAACCTTTGGTGGAATTGAACCACTTCACGGTACCGGTCGCCATGGGCCTGTTCCCTTTCTGATGGTGCCCCGCCCGACATCGGGAGGGGATCAAATTCACTTCGGGAAAAGAGACCCAGACCGGAGAGGCCGGGGCTGAGGAAAACAGGCCCCGGAGCAAGCTTGACGTTCTCCACATGGGGACCGGGACCGGTGTTGGCAAGCAAATCCTGACCGGCTGTCGGGAGATTGCGGTGCGCCTGTGCGGATGCGCCGCAGCCCCGGCCGGGGGTTTCTGACGACGGACACGGCCCCTGCGCGAACGGGGCCCCCGGGCAGACCGGCCATTCGGCTTTGGAACGGCCTGCCTCCACGCCGCCGCATCCCCTTGATCGGTTCGCCGAAGCCCCTATTTACCATCTCACTGGATGGAGGAAGGATGGTATGGGGATGTCCGAGAGCGCACACGGTCCGAAGCCGAAGACCGGAGACAGCGAGAAGATCACGATCAACCTCGGCTATGTCGACCTCGGTCATATCGATCTTCTGGTGCAGGAAGGGTTCTACGCGAACCGTACGGACCTCATCCGCACCGCCATCCGCAACCAGATCGACCGTCACGGCGACGCCTTGCGGCAGGCCGTGACGCGCAAGAGCGTCGACCTCGGCCTGCGCCACTACAGCCGGGACGATCTCGAAGCGGCGCGGGATGCCGGACGGATGCTCGACATCCGTGTCCTCGGGCTGGCCACCATCGCCCAGGACGTCACCCCCGAACTCGCCCGCGCCACCATCGCCTCGGTCGCCGTGCTGGGGGCGCTGCACGCCAGCAGCGCCGTCAAGGCGGCCCTTGCGGACCGCATGCGCTGAGGGCGCAGGCCGCATTCCTGAAAGACGACGGACCGGGCTTTCCCGCATGCCCCGGTCCGAGCACAGAAAGCTTCCGACATGACCGACCGTGTCCCCGCCGCAATGGCCGAGGCGCTGCGCCTCACCCAGGCCGGCGACCTCGCCGGGGCGACCGCCCTCATCCAACGCCTGCTGAGAGGGGCGGCGCCTGTGCCGCCCGGCGCCGCACCGACCATCATCGATGTCGAGCCGGTCACGGTGAACGCGCCGCCGGACATGCCGGACGCCGCGCCGCCGCGCCGCGCCACGGCATCCAGGCCCGCCGGCGCGTTTGCCGGGCGGTTCCATCCCGGGCCGCGGACCGGCCTGGGCGGAACCCTGCGCGGC
>NZ_JAUJFI010000202.1 GCF_030849505.1 Azospirillum isscasi
GCCGCAACTCCTGCCGGTCGATCACTCTCGGACCATGCCACGGCGCCGCTGCCGGGGCCAGAGCTTCAGCCCAGCAGGGCGCCGAAGGGCTTCATCGGCTCGTGCGCGTCGAACAGGATCTTCAGGATCGCCAGGATCGGCACCGCCAGCAGCGCGCCGGGAATGCCCCACATCCAGCCCCAGAACAGGATCGACACGAACACCGCGATGGGGTTCAGCGCCAGCCGCCGCCCGACGATCATCGGGGTCAGGAAGTTGCCCTCCAGCATGGTCAGCGCCACGAAGGTCAGCGGCGGGCCGAAGATGTGGACGCCCCCCTCGAAGCTGAGCGCCGAAACCAGGAACAGCACCGCCGTCATCACCGCCGGGCCGATGAAGGGCACGTAGTTGATGAGCCCCGCCAAAGTCCCCCACAGCGCCGCGTTCGGCACCCCCCACAGCCACATCGCCAGCGCGGTGGCGATGCCGAGGCAAAAGTTGATGACGGTGATGGTCGCCAGATAGGCGGCGATGTTCTGCTGCACCGTGGCCGCGACCATGGCGTAATGAACGCGGTCGTCCACGCTGCGCATCGTGCCGATCAGCGCCTCCAGGCTCTGCCGCCCGCGGGCCAGGAAGAAATAGAGCAGCACCTGCAGGATCACCACGTTGGCGATCACCGCTTCCGCCTGGTGCAGCACCTGTTCGGCCAGCGACGGGCCGCGCACCACCACCTCCCGCGCCGCGCCGTTGCGGTCGGCGGCCATTTGCTCGATCTGGCGGGAGGCTTCGCGGGCGCGCTCGATCCCTTCGCGGATGTCGCCCAGCTTGAACTCCAGCTCGTTCACCACGCGGGGCATGCGGTTGACCCATGCGGTGGCCGGGGTCGCCAGCGCGTACATGGTTCCCAGCCCGGCGCCGAACACCAGGATCACCATCACCGCCGCCCCCAGCGCCTCCGGCAGGCCGAGCCGGTAGAGGCCGCGCACGCAGGGCCGCAGCAGAAGGCTGAGAATCAACGCCAGCATGATCGGCAGCAGCACGTCGCGCCCGAAATACAGCGTGAACAGCAGCGCGATGACGAACAGACCCACCACCGCCACCCGCATCGGGTCGCGGGGGTTCCGGGCCGGGGGCAGGGGGTCTGTCACCGGCTCCGGCGGCGGGCTCAGGGGTGGGTCGATGGTGCGGTCGCTCATCGGGGGCAGGCACTCCAACGCGGGCCGGGCGGGCGCTTGACGGCGCCGGACACCCATCCGATTTAGGGGTATTGCAGGACCGCGCCCGCCGCGGCCCCCGCTTCGCGATGACCGGAGTTCCACGAGATGCGCAGCCCGTTCCCCTCGATAAACATCCGCCGCGGCCTGATGGTCCTGGCGCTTTCCGTGCTGCCACCGATGGTGGCTCCGGCGGCGCTGGCCGACGACCTGATCGTCGGGCGCTTTTCCAACGACTGGACCGGCAACGGGCTTCAGGTGCAGGCGGTCGAGGACCCGAAGGTGAAGGGCGTCACCTGCCATCTGGTCGATTTCGACCGCAGCGTGCTCGACCGGCTGACCAAGGGGAACTGGTTCGAGGACCCGTCGAACGCCTCCATCGCCTGCCGGCGCACCGGGCCGCTGGTGATCGGCGACATCGAGCTGTCGCAGAAGGGCGAGGAGGTCTTTTCCGAGCGCAAGAGCCTGATCTTCAAGTCCATCGCCATCCGCCGCATCTACGACCGGGTGAACGACACGCTGATCTACGTGGTCTACAGCCGGCAGGTGAAGGACGCCTCGGCGAAGATGTCCATCTCCAGCGTGCCGCTGATCGACACGAACCCCCAGTGGGAAAAGGGTAAGCCCGCCGTGAAATGATCGGATGACTTGCAATCCGGAGCGCGTGGCCCCATCATCAGGCTTGGGAGGCAGGGGCCCTTTTTCCCCGCCTCCCGGCCCGATCACTGCCGGTTCAGAAGATCAAGGATTGCCTTGACGATCTGAAGCAGCAGGATCAGGAGACTGAGGATTTCCTTCATCCTCCAGGCTTCCTTGTTGAGCGGCGGGGTGGTGGCGCTCCACCACCCGTTCGCGCCTCCACCTCGCACGGCGTGCGAGATGGGCGCAACGGAAGCTCCACACATGCGTGTGCGGCGAAAGGGCCGGGCCGTCAGGGTTTTCCGCGGCGGGAACGCCACTTGCGCCACAGCAGATAGCAGCCCGGCGCCAGCGTCACGATCAGGATGATGCGCACCATGTGGTGGGTGGCGACCAGCGCCACGTCGATGTTCAGCGCCAGCGCCACCAGCGTCATTTCCGCCAGCCCGCCCGGTGCGAAGGCGAGGATCAGCGCGGCGAGGCCCAGCCCCGTCGCCTCGTCCACCATCCAGGCCGCCGCCGTGGTGACCAGAAGCATGAGCCCGGTCAGCCCCACCGCGGTCAGGCCGTCGCGCCCGATGCGGCTGACTTTCAAGCCGGTGAAACGGCAGCCCAGCGACGCCCCGATCACCACCTGCGCCGCGCCGACCAGCAGGCCCGGCGGCTTTCCCTCGGTCAGCCCGGCGAGGTGGATCGCCGCGGACAGCAGCATCGGCCCGACGATCTGCGCGGCGGGGATGCGCAGCAGCTTCGCCAGGGGATAGCCCAGCGCGCAGGCCGACAGCAGCGCCACATCCAGCGGCGCGAGCGACAGCAGCGGCGGTCCCAGCGCGCCGCGGCGGGCCGGGTCGTAGAGTCCCAAAGCCTGGAAGGCGAAGGGGATGACGAGGACGACCAGCATCACGCGCAGCGCGTGGGACAGCGCCATGGTCCGGCTGTCGCCGCCCATCCGGGTGCCCACCATCACCATCTCGTTCAGCCCGCCGGGTGTCGCGGTGAAGAAGGCGGTCGGCGGGTCCAGCCGGGCCGAGCGCCGCAGATACTGCACCCCGACCGTGGTCGCCAGCACCAGATAGACGGCAAGCCCGCTCAGCGACAGGCTCCATTCGCCGAGCCGGCCCAGGATGTCCGGGGTGAAGCCGCTGCCCAGCATGACGCCGAGGATCATCACCATGGCGTTGCGCAGCGCCTTCGGCACATGCAGAGCCACACCGGCCATCGCGGCGGCGGTGGTGACGGTCATGGCCCCGATCATCCAGGCCAGCGGCAGATGGAAATAGCTGAACAGCGCACCTCCCGCCGTCCCCAGCGCGAGGGCGAGCGCGAAGGGCCGAAGCCCCGGTCCGATGGTCATGCCGCTCGCCGCGCCCGGTTCACGGAACGATCCGCCCCAGCCGGACGGCGGTCTGTCCGGTCTTCGGGCGCCGCGCCGGCATGATGAGGACGCAGTCGTCGTAGGGCGTCACGATCCGGCGGTTGCCGTCGCGGCCCAGGACCGTCCCGGCGCGCGGGATGACCTCCATCCCCACATAGGGCTGGTCGAAAAAGAACTCGTCGGTCTCCGCCGTCACCGCCTCGGTCACCTCGACGGTGTGTTGCGGTTCGGGGTGGGGGCGGATGTGGCGGTCGGCCAGCGAGGGGTCGATCATCTCCTGGGCCAGCAGGAAGCGCATGCAGCTTTCCAGCGCGACCAGCGCCGTTTCGGTCCGCCAGTGCTGGCCGCATTCGACCAGGATCGCCGTGCGCCGCCCGTCCGCTTCGGCGAAACCGGCATAGTCAATGACCCGCCGCCCCGCCGCGTGCCCCTCGTCCGCGACGGTCCAGGCCGGGAAGCCGAGCCGCCGGGCCAGGGCACGGGCGCGGTCCGTCCGCCCGCAGAGCGTCAGCGGCGGGGTGTCCGCGGTCATGGAATGCAGGTCCAGGACGACGTCCGCCGCGTCGAACACCGGGCGCAGTTGCCGGGCGCGGCGCAGCTCCGCGCTGTCGCGGGGACCGTCCAGCACGTCGGGCGACCAGACGCGGTTCATGTCCTCGTCCACGAAGCGGGAGGCGTAGGGCCGCTCCGCGTCGAAGCTCTGGTAGGCGGCGGTGTTGGCGAAGACCAGAGTCAGCCGCCCGCGGGCGGGTCTGACCCCCATCCGGAACAGCCGGTCCATCGCCACCGCACCGCCGATCTCGTTGCCGTGGATCAACGACACGATGACCGCGTGAGGGCCGGGCCGTCCGGACTCCAGCGTGGTGACGTGGTCGATGCCGGTGTTGCCGCGGCGGTAGGCGCCGATGTCCGGCGGCGTCAGTTCGATCGGTGGCAGGGATTCGGTCAAGCGGATCTCGCGTTTGCGGGGCGGGCAGTTGCCGGGCGCTCTCGCCGAATGGTCAGTATGGCGGAGAGTCCGGCGGTGCGCCAGTCCCGCCATTTCCCATGCCCGTCATGTCCTTAGCCTTACCGGTGTATGACGGTTTTTGGTCGACGGCCACCCGGCCTTCGTCTATACCCGAATCCATCCGCCGCAGCGCCGTGCTATGCCGTCCGGGCAGGTGCCACGGTCCACCGGCGCAGTTGGGACACCGGGGTCAGCCATGAGTTTCGTGATCGAGGACGTGCTCGTCCGCAACGATCCGATCATCCCGCGCCTGCCGGTGTTCTTCGATTCACCGCACAGCGGCACCGTGTACCCGCGCGATTTCGCCTTCGTCTGCCCGCTGTCCACTCTGCGGCAGGCCGAGGACACCCATGTGGACGAGTTGTTCGCCCACGCGCCGGAGCATGGGGCGACCCTGCTCTGCGCCCTGTTCCCGCGCACCTACATCGACGCGAACCGGGCCATCGACGACATCGACCCGGCGCTTCTCGACGGGCGCTGGCCCGACCCGCTGCGCCCGACGGAGAAGAGTGCGGCGGGTATGGGGCTGATCCGCACCCTGGTCCGTCCGGGGATGCCGCTCTATGACGGGCGTCTGTCCGTGGCCGGGGTGGCGGAGCGCATCGACCGCTATTACCGCCCCTATCATTTCCAGGTCGCCAGCGTGATCGACGATCTGGCCGCGCGGTTCGGCGCCGTCTGGCACATCGACTGCCATTCCATGCCCTCCGCGGTCGGGCCGGGAGCGGCGCAGAAGCTGGGGATGGATTTCGTGCTGGGCGACCGCGACGGAACCACCTGCGAACCGGGCTTCACCGCCCTGGTGGAGGAGGTGCTGACCGGGCTCGGCTACACGGTCGTGCGGAACCATCCCTTCAAGGGGGTGGAACTGGTGTCCCGCTACGCCAACCCGGCGCGGGGCCGCCATTCGCTTCAACTGGAGATCAACCGGCGCCTTTACATGAACGAGGACACGCTGGAGCGGAACGAGGGCTTCGCCCGGCTTCAGGCCGACCTGACCACCCTGACCCGCCGCATCTGCGCCCATGCGGAGGCCGGCACCGCGCGCCGCGCCGCCGAGTAGGCGGCAGGGCCGGGCGGGCGCGCCGTCACGGCGAAAACTGTTCCTTCAGAATCCGCTCTTCGAAGTTCAGCTCCGGGTCGAACAGCAGGGTCAGCGCGACGTCGCGCGCCTCCTCCACGTCCACGCGGATGACCTCGCGCACCTCGGTCGAGTCGGCGACCGCGCTGACCGGGCGCTTGGCCTCCTCCAGGATGTCCACGGTGATCTTGGCGGTGTGGGGCAGCAGCGCGCCGCGCCAGCGCCGCGGGCGGAAGGAACTGATGGGGGTCAGCGCCAGCACGCCGGCGCCCAGCGGGATGATCGGGCCGTGGGCGGACAGGTTGTAGGCGGTGCTGCCGGCGGGGGTGGCGACCAGAACGCCGTCGCAGATCAGCTCCGGCAGGCGGACGACTCCGTCCACGGTGATGCGCAGCTTCGACGCCTGCCGGGTCTCGCGCAGCATCGACACCTCGTTGATGCCCAGCGCCTCCACCTGCTCGCCGTTGCAACGGGTGGCCTTCATGCGCAGGGGATGCAGCGTGACGCTCTGGGCGCTGGCCAGCCGCTCGGCCAGCCCGTCCTCGCGGAAGACGTTCAGCAGGAAGCCGACCGACCCGCGGTTCATGCCATAGACCGGCGGCGGGTTCCGCCCGTCGCGCTTGAGCGCGCGGTGCAGCGTTTCCAGCAGGAAGCCGTCGCCGCCCAGCGCCACGATGATGTCGGCGTCCTCCAGCGGCGCGTTGCCGTAGCGGTGGACCAGCCGGGTGCGCGCCCGCATCGCCTCTTCCGTGTTCGCCGCGCAGAAGGCGATGCGGAGGTCGGCGGGCTTGCGGGCCGTGGGGTCGGGCGCCAGCGGGTCCAGCGTCGGATCGGCGGGCAACTTGGCGGCGGTTTCGGTCATGTCTCGGGGACCATAGCGCAGGATGCCCGGATGCAGAAGGCCGCTGCGGTCATAGGGCGGGGGTGTTGCCCGTCATGTCCCTCTTCCGGGGCGGGAGAGGGATTGGGGCAGCACCGGCGCGGTCGGTCATCCGCCGGTCACGCTCATGTGGCGGGGCACCGCCGGGCCTTTGTGGCGGCGGTCGATGATGAAGTCGTGGCCCTTGGGCTTGCGGGCGACGGCGTCGCGCACCGCCTGGACCAGCAGTCCGTCGTCGTCGCTGAGGCGCAGCGGGGTGCGCAGGTCGGCCGCGTCCTCCTGCCCCAGGCACATGAAGAGCGTGCCGGTGCAGGTCAGCCGCACGCGGTTGCAACTTTCGCAGAAATTGTGGGTCAGCGGCGTGATGAAGCCGATGCGCCCGCCGGTTTCCGCCACCCGCACGTAGCGGGCCGGGCCGCCGGTGCGGTAGTCGATCTCGTCGAGCGTCCAGCGCTTCGCCAGCTCCGCCCGCACCAGGCTGAGCGGCAGATACTGGTCGAGCCGCGCCTCGTCGCCGATCTCGCCCATCGGCATGACCTCGATGAAGGTCAGGTCGAAGCCCTGCTCGCCGCACCAGCCGACCAGCCGGTGAAACTCGTCGTCGTTCACGCCCTTCAGCGCGACCGTGTTGATCTTGACCTGGAGGCCAGCCTCCTTCGCCGCCTGGAGCCCGCCCAGCACCTTGTCCAGCCGGCCCCAGCGGGTGATCGCCTGGAACTTGTGGGGGTCGAGCGTGTCCAGCGACACGTTGATCCGGCGCACCCCGGCCTCCACCAGATCGCCGGCATACTTGAACAGCATCGTGCCGTTGGTGGTCAAGGTCAGTTCGTCCAGATCGCCGGCCTTCACATGGCGGCCCAGGCTGTGGATCAGCTCGTGGATGCCCTTGCGGACCAGCGGCTCGCCGCCGGTCAGGCGCAGCTTGCGGGTGCCCAGCTTCACGAAGGCGGAGCAGACGCGGTCGATCTCCTCCAGCGTCAGCACCTCCGCCTTGGGCAGGAAGCTCATGTCCTCCGCCATGCAGTAGACGCAGCGGAGGTCGCAGCGGTCGGTGACGGACACGCGCAGATAGCTGACGGTCCGCCCGAAGGGGTCGACGAGCGGGGCGGGAGCGGTCGGCGGAACGGTCGTCATCGGCGGGCTTCTCCCCAGGGGGGTCCGTATCGTGCAGTCCGGGCGGCGATTATGACGCCGAACCCGGTCCTGATATATAGGTCCGAGTTGCGGATTTTTCGCCACCTGGAATTTCAGGCGCAGGAGACCATGGAGCGCGGCGCCGGGACTTGACGGGGATCAATTCCGACGCCGCGGAGCGTTTTGCCGGGCTGGTCAGTGGATGCTGTCGCCGCCCGGGCCGCCATCCTTGCCATTCTGCGCCTCTTCCCGCTCGCGCAGATAGTCGTCGGTCGTGCGCGGCGCGCGGGGGGCGCCCAGCGCGAAGGGCGAATCGCCCCGCTCGAACTGGTCCACGACGCGGCAGTCGCCGCACATGCGCATGCGGTCGGCGGCCTCCGGCGTGGTGAACATGGCGTGCCGCCCGGCCAGCACCGCGACGATCTTGTCGATGGAGGATTTGGTGGCGAAGGGCTTGCCGCACTTGATGCAGCAGAAGGGCTCCTCCTCCTTCAGCACCTTGGCGCCGCGGGCGCCGTCGCGGAAGTCGATTTCCGGGACCAGCGTGATGACCTTCTCCGGACAGGTGGTCTTGCACAGGCCGCACTGCACGCAGGCGTCCTGGGAGAAGGAGAGCATCGGCTTGTCGGCGTTGTCGAGCAGCGCCCCGGTCGGGCAGGCCCCGACGCAGGACAGGCAGAGCGTGCAGCCCTCCGCCATCACCTGCACCCGCCCGAAGGGGGCGCCCGGCGGCAGCGGCAGGACCTCCACCGGCTCCGGCGCGACCTTGTGCAGGTGGCGCAGCGCCAGCATGGTGACGGTGCGCTTGCCGCCCATCGGCAGGAAGGCGCCGGCGGCGGGGGCGTCGCCGCGCGGCAGGCTCCACAGCTCCGCGGCCACCGCGTCGGGGTCCTGCGCGTCGATGATCGACACCCGGCCCGAGCCGTAGCCCAGCCCCGCCATAGCCGTCTCGGCCAGCCCGATCTGGCTGGCGAGGCCGGCGGTCTCGCCCGCGTTGCCCGGCCCCACCAGAACGCGCACCCGCGCCGCGCCGTAGGCCAGCGCCGCCGCGAACACGTCGAAGCCGAGCTGCGTCACCTCGTTCACCGCGAAGGGCAGCACGCGGGCCGGCAGGCCGCGCCCGTACCGCGCGATCAGCGAGATCATCTCGTCGCCGTGCCGCGGGTCGTGGACCAGCAGAACCGGTTCCGCCCCACCGGCCTTGGCGTAGGAGGAGAGCAGCGTGCGCAGCCGCTCGTAGACGGTCTGGAGCGGCGGCAGGGCGTAGGTGCTGGCCCCCGTCGGGCAGACCGACGCGCAGGAGCCGCAGCCGGCGCAGACGTGCGGGTCGATGGCCACATGGTCGCCGTTCGGCGTGATGGCGCCGGTCGGGCAGACCTCCAGGCAGCGGGTGCAGCCGGTCTTGCGGCTGCGCGAATGGGCGCAGAGGTCGGCCTTGAAGTCGATGTAACGCGGCTTCTCGAACTCGCCGACCAGTTCGGCGGCCTCGAACACCGCCTTGGCGACGGCGGCGGGGCTGTCCGGGTCGGGGCGCAGGTAGCCGTCGCGCTTGCCGTGCGCGGGGAACAGCGGCGC
>NZ_JAUJFI010000203.1 GCF_030849505.1 Azospirillum isscasi
CGCCCGCTTCGCGGCGGTCCAGGGCGAGGGCGGCGACGCCGCCCGCCTCGCCGCGCTGCTGGACGAGGCCGCGGCCCTGTTCCGCCGGCGGGCGTAAGGGGCCGGCGATGCGCGTGCTTCTCTGCGGGCAGGGCACATCGGAAATCCTCTGGTCCATCCACGCCGCCCTGATCGCGCTGGGCCATGACTCGGTGCTGGCGCTTCCCGACGTTTCGCAGGAGGTGATCGACCGGCCCATCGACGCCATCCTGGCGCTGAACCTGTTCGAGATCCCGCGCGACACGGTGGAGATGCTGATCGCCTACGTGGCGTCCTTCGGCACCCGCCCGGCGGTCGTCCACATCTGCCTGAAGCACCCGCTGGAGGAGGTCGCCGCCACCACCCGCGCCGCGGTCGAGGAGGCGGACCGCTGGATGGCCCGCTGGAACATCCGCATGTGGTGCATGTGCCCCGGCGTGGCCGAACAGTGCGGGCGGCTGGGCCTGACGCGGGTGTTCCACGCCCCGCTGGGGGTGCATCCCTGGATTTGCGCCCTGCGCGACGGCGACGGCACGGTGCATCTCTACAAACGCTGGATGTCGCAGGCCGATCCGGGGCTGGTCCGCTACCCCTACCGCGCCATGACGGGGGAGGGCGGGGACGATGGCGAGAGGCCGGGGATCGCCGGGCGCTTCCTGTATCTGGGGCAGGGGCTTCCGCCCGTGGGGCCCGCCGACCCCGCCGTCCTGCGCGCCGCCGCCGCCGTCGCCGAGGCGATGCGCGCGCAGCCGGCGCTGCACCGGGCGGAGGCCATGGATCTGTGCGGGCTGGCCGGGCCGTCCGCCGACCCCGCCTGGACCCTGGCCTTCAACCGGGCCTTCACCGCGGCCTTCGCGGTGGAGAACCGGCGGCGTTTCGCCGCCGCCCTGCGCGCCGCCTTCGGTGCCTCCTTCGCCTTGTGGGGGGACGGCTGGGACCGGCACGGCATCGCGGCGCACCCGGTGTCCGCGCAGCCGCGCACCCTTTATCACGAAGCCGCCGCCTGCCTGGATTTCGGAAGCCTCGCCTACGACACCGCCGTTTTCCCGCGCACCCTGGAGATCCTGAAGCGCGACGGCCTGCTGGTGAGCTGGCGGCACGCCGGCACCGGCCTGCTGTTCGGCCCCGTCGAGGCGGAGCTGACCTTCGGCGACGGGGAGGAGGCCGTGCAACGGCTGGCGGCGCTGCGGGACGACCCGGACCGCCGCGGGCGGTTGCTGGCCGCCCATCGGGACTGGGCGTTCGACCGGCTGTCGCTGGAGCGCATCCTTCCCGGCGTGCTGGCGGGCGGGGTGGGCTGAGCGCCCCCTCCCATACGCACGGGCATCCCACCGATACCTCCGTATAGTTTCCAGGCCGGGCCGCCTGCGGCACTGTTGTGGCGAAGACGACGTTCCGCGCTGCCCATGGAAAGGCCGCTATCCGCCTTCCCGTTCCACCGCGGATCTTTCGCGCGCCCGAAAAAGGAGGGGGAATTGAGCAGGATTTCCACCAGGGACGGCACCGGAATTTTCTACAAGGACTGGGGCAGCGGCCAGCCGGTCGTCTTCTCGCACGGGTGGCCGCTCAGCGCCGACGCCTGGGACGGGCAGATGCTGTTCTTCGGCCAGCAGGGCTACCGGGTCATCGCGCACGACCGGCGCAGCCACGGCCGGTCCGACCAGACCTGGACCGGCAACCACATGGACCAGTACGCCGACGATCTGGCCGAGTTGCTGGACGCGCTGGACGTGCGCGGCGCGGTGATGGTCGGCCATTCCACCGGCGGCGGCGAGGTCGCCCGCTACATCGGGCGGCACGGCACCGGGCGCGTCGCCAAGGCCGTGCTGGTCGGGGCGGTGCCGCCGATCATGCTGAAGACCGCGGCCAACCCCGGCGGCCTGCCGAAGGAGGTCTTCGACGGCATCCGCAAGGGCACCTACGACGACCGGTCGCAGTTCTTTCTGGACCTGACCATGCCCTTCTACGGATTCAACCGCGACGGGGCCAAGGTGTCGGAAGGGCTGCGGCAATCCTTCTGGCTTCAGGGCATGATGGCCGGGATCAAGGGCGCCTACGACTGCATCGAGCAGTTCTCGGAAACCGACTTCACCGAGGATTTGAGGAGGATGACGGTCCCGGCGCTGTTCATCCATGGCGACGACGACCAGATCGTGCCCATCGACGCGGCGGCCCGCCGCGCGGTGGAAATCGCGCCGCAGGCGACGCTGACGGTCTACGAAGGGGCGCCGCACGGGCTGACGGCCACCCATCAGGACCGTTTCAACGCCGACCTTCTGGCCTTCATCAAGGGCGGCTGAGGAGCGGTCAGGAGTCGCCGCCGGGGGCCAGCTTGTCGGCGATGCGCACCAGATCGGGCAGGGACTTCGCCTGCATCTTGCGCATCACGCTGGCGCGGTGGACCTTCACGGTGATCTCGCTGAGGCGCAGCTCGGCGGCGATCTGCTTGTTGAGCTGCCCGGCGGCGACGAGCCCCATGACCTCACGCTCGCGCGGGGTCAGGCTGCGGAAGCGTCCGCGCAGGTCGGACAGGGCGTCCATGGCGCGGCGGCGGTCGCGGTCGCGCTCGATGCCCGTATGAACGGCGTCGATCAGGTCCTGGTCGCGGAAGGGCTTTGCCAGGAACTCGACGGCGCCGGCCTTCATCGCCGTCACCGACATCGGGATGTCGCCGTGTCCGGTGATGAAGACCACCGGCAGATGGATGCCCGCTCCGGCCAGCTCGCGCTGGAACTCCAGCCCGCTCTGGCCGGGAAGCCGCACGTCCAGCACGAGGCAGCCCGGCGCGTCGGGCCGGCGGTGGTGAAGGAACTCCTGCGCCGAGGCGAAGGGCAGGGGGGCCAGCCCGACGGAGCGCAGCAGGCTGGCCAGCGATTCCCGGATCGACGGATCGTCGTCGATGATGGCGACGAAGGGCGTTTCCACCGCCATGGCGGAGCGGTCGGTCATCGCGTCCGCTCCAGGGAGGCGCCCGCCGCGGGCCGCTCCGGCTCGTCGTCGGCGGGCAGGGTGAAGCGGAAGACGGCGCCGTGGGGATGGTTGGCGGCCACCCACAGCCGACCGCCATGCGCCTCCACGATCGACTGGCAGATCGTCAGCCCCATGCCGATTCCATGCTCCTTGGTGGTGAAGAAGGGTTCGAACAGCCGCTCCTCCTGCGCCGGTTGCAGGCCGGTGCCGGTGTCCTCCACCGACACCAGCACGTCCGCGAGCCCGCGGCGGCGCGAGCGGATGCTCAGCACGCGCGGACGGTCGGTGACGCCGCTCATGGCGTCGTCGGCGTTGGCGATCAGATTCAGAAGCACCTGCTCGAGCTGCACCGGGCTGCCGTTCACCGGCGGCAGGCGCTGCTGAAGGTCGGTGCGGACGGCGATGCGGTTCAGGCGGCGCTCGCCCTCCGTGCGGTCCAGCGCGCTGCGGATCACGCCGTTGACGTCCAGCCGGCTGCGCTGGGGCGGCGCCTTGCGGAAGGTGTCGCGGATGCAGGCGATGACCCGCGCGGCGCGGTGCCCGTCGTCGGAAATCCGCTTCAGCGCGGCCCGGACCTCCACCAGATTGGGCGCCGGGCGGTCCAGCCAGCGCAGCCCGGCGCCCGCGTTGGTCACCATGCTCGCCAGCGGCTGGTTCACCTCGTGCGCGATGGAGGCGGACAGCGCCTCCAGGCTGGCCAGCCGCGCGTCGCGCACCCGCCGCTCCGCCGCCACCGAACGGACCAGCCGCCCGTAGAGCGTCGTCATCTCCGCCAGCAGCACCAGCAGGACGACGCTGGAGGCGGCCAGCCCGAAGACCCGCCCCGACCACCAGCCGGCGCTGAAGCGTCCCGCGCTGAGGAAGCTCAGCAGGCAGGTCTCGATGACCCAGGCGGCCAGGGCGACCATCAGCCAGAGATCGAGGACGGAGCGCCGCTGCCGCCACAGGACGGCCAGGGCGGCGGCGCAGAGCGCCAGCGCCGTCACCGGCACGACCCGCCACAGCGGCGTTTCCCGCATGGTGTCGGCCATCAGCCGCGGCAGGGCGTCGCCGCCGGCCAGGGCGAAAGCCGTGATGCCCCCGGCCAGCGCCGCCGCCAGGGCCACGCCGCCCGCGAGTGCGGGCAGGGCCGGGCGGTGGGCGTCGCGCGGTCCGGCCTCCGCGGCCTTCAGCAGCGCGTAGGCCAGGATGAACAGCGGCAGGCCGAGGCGGGGCCCGGCGGCCACGATGGCCGTGCTCTGCAACCCGGCACCGAGCAGCCCGCCGGGCGCGAAGACTCCGGGGAAGGTCAGGGCCCAGGGAACGATCAGCAGCGCCGTGACCAGATAGCCGGCGGCGAGCGCCAGCAGGGCCGGCGTGCGCTGGGTCGCGTAGAGGGCGAACAGCAGGACGGCGGTCATCAGCTCGGTCAGCAGAACCGCCGTGGCGTAAGCCGGCAGCAGGACCGCGGTCCCGTCCAGCGGCAGGCGGGCGAAGGGGGCGGCGATGGCCAGCGCCGCCAGCAGCCCCAGCACCGTGCCGGCGGCCAGCCGGGTCTGCCCCGCGCCGGGGGGCAGGGTCGCCAGAAGAAACCGCTGGTCTCCGGGGGCATCGCCTGTGCGCATCACCGTCGCTCGCCCGGCTGTCGGGTCACGTCGTTCTTCTACCCTGTCCCTTTACCCTGTCCGGCACCGGCGGCGGGCGGTGCCTTGGCCTGATATACCAAGGTATAGGGTCGGCAAACGCAAGTTCAATGTCGCGGTCCTCCGTCCCTGGCCGATGCTTCGACCCACGCCGGGCCGATCACCCTGGGCTGATCGCAGGCGCCAAAAAAGAAGAGGACAGAGACATGACCATCACCGCCACGGCGACTCCGGGCAAGACCCTCCTGTCGCCGAAGGATCATGCGCTGATCATGATCGACCACCAGTCGCAGATGGCCTTCGCGACCCATTCCATCGACGCAACGACGCTGCGCACCAACACCGCGCTGGTCGCCCACGCCGCCGCCGGCTTCGGCGTCTCGACGCTCCTGACCACGGTCGCGGAGAAGAGCTTTTCCGGCCCGATCTTTTCCGAGATCACCGACGCCTTTCCGGGGGCGGAGATCACCGACCGCACCTCCATGAACACCTGGGAGGACGCCAACGTCATCCGGCGGGTGAACGGGCTGGGCAAGACCCGGCTGGTCTTCTGCGGGCTGTGGACCTCGGTCTGCATCGTCGGCCCGACCCTGTCGGCCATCGACCAGGGCTTCGAGGTCTACGTCATCGCCGACGCCTGCGGCGACGTGTCGATGGAGGCGCACCAGCGCGCCATGGACCGCATGGTCCAGGCCGGCGTGCGCCCGATGACCGCGCTCCAGTACATGCTGGAACTCCAGCGCGACTGGGCGCGCGGCGAGACCTACGACCTGACCACCGGCATCGCGAAGAAGTACGGCGGCGCCTACGGCCTGGGCATCATCTACGCCAAGTCGATGTTCGGTGCGTCGGAAGGTGGCCACAGCGCCGCCGCCTGACCTCCGGCGCCTCGTTTTCCGGCGCCTCGTTTTCCGGTGCCGGGGCGGGCCGGCCCTGCTTCCCCTCCCCGGGGCCGGCCCGCCTTTTCCCGTCCATGCGGAAGGACAGGCCCGCCATGATGCCCTATCTGCTTTCCCTCGGCGCCGGCGTCCTGGTCGGCGTCATCTATGCGCTGCTCGGCGTCCGTTCCCCCGCACCGCCCACCATCGCCCTGATCGGTCTGCTCGGCATGCTGGTCGGCGAACAGGCCGTGCCGGTGGTCAAGCGGCTGCTCGCCGGCCAGCCGGTTCTGGCCTTCATCCAGAACGACTGCGCCCGCCACATCCTGGGGCCGCAAGCCGGGAACCCGCCGGATTCCGCGCCCGGGGACCGGGTCTGATCCGGAGACCCGCTGCCCCCGCTGCCCATTCCATTCCCCGCCTTGAGAGCACCGCCATGCCGTCATCCGACCTTCTGATCGTCAACGCCCGGATCACGACGCTCGACCGCGCCAACCCGGAGGCCGATGCCGTGGCGGTCCGCGACGGGCGCTTCCTCGCCGTGGGGCGGGAGGCCGACGTGCGCGCCGCCGCGGTTCCCGGCGCCGCGGTGATCGACGCCAAGGGCCGCCGCCTGATCCCCGGCCTGATCGACAGCCACATCCACGTCATCCGCGGCGGCTTGAACTACAACATGGAACTGCGCTGGGACGGCGTGCCGACGCTGGCCGATGCCATGGCGATGCTGCGCGCCCAGGTCGCCCGCACGCCGGCCCCGCAATGGGTGCGCGTGGTCGGCGGCTTCACCGAGCACCAGTTCGCCGAGAAGCGCCTGCCGACGCTGGAGGAACTCAACGCGGCGGCCCCCGACACGCCGGTCTTCATCCTGCACCTCTACGACCGCGCGCTGCTGAACGGGGCGGCGCTGCGGGCGGTGGGCTACGGCAAGGACACGCCCAACCCGCCGGGCGGCGAGATCCAGCGCGACGCCGCGGGCAACCCGACCGGCCTGCTGCTGGCCCTGCCCAACGCAATGATCCTCTACGCCACGCTCGCCAAGGGGCCGAAGCTGCCGGAGGAGTATCAGGTCAACTCCACCCGCCATTTCATGCGGGAGCTGAACGGACTCGGCGTGACCAGCGTGATCGACGCGGGCGGCGGTTTCCAGAACTACCCCGACGACTATGCGATCATCGAGAAGCTGCACGCCGACGGCGCGATGACCCTGCGCATCGCCTACAACCTGTTCACCCAGAAGCCGAAGGAGGAGTTGCAGGACTTCGCCACCTGGTCCGACAAGGTGAAGCCGGGCGACGGCGACGACCGCTACCGCCTGAACGGGGCGGGGGAGATGCTGGTCTACTCCGCGGCGGACTTCGAGGACTTCCGCGTCGCCCGGCCCGAGATGCCGCCGAACATGGAAACCGACCTGGAGCCGGTGGTCCGCCTTCTGGCCGAACGGCGCTGGCCCTGGCGGCTGCACGCCACCTACGACGAGACCATCGGGCGGGCGTTGGACGTGTTCGAGAAGGTCGACCGGGACATCCCGCTGCACGGGCTGAACTGGTTCTTCGACCACGCGGAGACGATCAGCGAGCGCAACATCGACCGCATCGCGGCGTTGGGCGGCGGCATCGCCGTGCAGCACCGCATGGCCTACCAGGGCGAGTATTTCGTGGAGCGCTACGGCGCCAAGGCCGCCGAGGCGACGCCGCCCATCGCCAGGATGCTGGCCGCCGGGGTGCCGGTGGGCGCCGGAACGGACGCCACCCGCGTGGCGAGCTACAACCCCTGGGTCTCGCTGTCCTGGCTGGTCACCGGCAGGACGGTGGGCGGGCTGTCGCTCTATCCCATGGCGAACCGGCTGGACCGCGAGACGGCGCTGCGCCTGTGGACGGAGGCCAACAGCTGGTTCTCCAACGAGCAGGGCAAGAAGGGCCGGATCGAAGCCGGGCAACTCGCCGACGCCGCGCTGCTCAGCGACGATTACATGTCGGTGCCGGAGGACCGCATTCCCCACATCCGCTCGGTCCTGACCCTGCTGGGAGGGGCCGTGGTGCATGGGGAAGGGGATTACGGCAGCCTCGCCCCGCCGTTGCCCAAGCCGATGCCCGACTGGTCGCCGGTCGCCACGGTGGGCGGCTATCACCGCGACCCCAGGACGGCGCAGAGACAGGCCGCCGAATGCGCCTGCCATTCCGGCTGCGCCGTGCACGGCCACGACCATGCGGCGGCGCTGGGCGCCGATGTGCCTTCGTCGGACGCCCGCGGCTTCTGGGGCGTGTTCGGCTGCGGCTGCTGGGCGGTGTGAGGCGGGGGGAAGCACAGGACATGACCGCCGACGCCGTTCCGTCCCCCGGCGCCGCGCCGCCGCCCCAACGCGCCAGCGCTTTCGCGCCGCTGCGCAACCGCTTGTTCGCCGTGCTGTGGGCGGCGGCGGTGCTGGGGAACGTCGGCACCTTCATGCGCGACGTGGCGAGCGCGTGGCTGGTGCTCGACCTGTCGGGCTCGCCCTCCACCGTGGCGCTGATCCAGGCGGCGGGGTCGCTGCCCATCTTCCTGCTGGCGATCCCCGCGGGGGTGCTGTCCGACATCATGGACCGGCGGCGGATGCTGATCGTCATCCAGTGCCTGCTGGCCTGCGTCAGCGCCGCCCTGATGATCCAGGCGGCGCTGGGGGTCGCCAGCGTGGCGTCGATCGCCGGGCTGACCTTCCTGGGCGGGGTCGGGGCGGCGCTGATGGCGCCGGTCTGGCAGTCCATCGTGCCGGAACTGGTGCCCCGCGGCGAGATGAAGGGGGCTGTGGCGCTGAACAGCCTGGGCATCAACATCGCCCGCGCCATCGGCCCGGCGGCGGGCGGCGCGATCCTGGCCGCCGCCGGGGCCGCCGCCACCTACGCCGTGGATGTGACCTCCTACGTCATCGTCGTGGCCGCCCTGCTGTGGTGGCGGCGCGCCCCCGACGCCCGCGACGCGCTGTCGGAGCAGTTCGGCGGCGCTCTGCGCGCCGGGCTGCGCTACGCCCGCGCCAGCCGGGAGCTTCACCGCGTCTTCCTGCGCGCCGGGCTGTTCTTCGCCTGCGCCAGCGCCCTGTGGGCCGAGCGTGCGCTTCAGGATCTCCTGGAAGGCGTCCATCTCCAGCGACGGGTCGGGGCGGGAGAGCGGCTGGGTTCCCTTCAACTGCCGGCGCACCAGATCCAGGATGACGAAGCGCGTTTCGTCCAGATCGTGGAAG
>NZ_JAUJFI010000204.1 GCF_030849505.1 Azospirillum isscasi
TCAGCGCGAGGCCGCCGACCGCCGCGCCCCACTCCCGCGCGAAGGCCAGCGCCGTCGCGCGCCCGACCCCGGCGGACGCTCCGGTGACGACGACGACGGGCCGGGGGGCGGGGCCCGGAGCGGGAATGGTGGGCATGGCGGAACGGCTCCGTGGGCTGGGACGGGCGACGACGCTCTCCCAACCCGCCCGGAGCCGGACGGTTCCGCCGATGCCCGCGCCGTTACGGCGTTTCGACGATCGCGAAGTCGTGGGTGATCGCGGCGGTGGCGCCCAGCATGATGGAGGCGGAACAGTACTTCTCCGCCGACAGGGCGATGGCACGCTCCACCTTCGCCGGGTCCAGGCCGCGCCCGGTCACCACGAAATGGACGTGGATCTTTGTGAAGACCTTGGGGTCGGTGGCGGCGCGTTCGGCCTCGATCTCGGCCACGCAATCGGTGATGGCCTGACGCCCCTTCTCCAGGATCATCACCACGTCGAAGCAGGTGCAGCCGCCCATGCCGATCAGCAGCATCTCCATGGGCCGGATGCCCAGGTTGCGCCCGCCCGCCTCCGGCGCGCCGTCCATGATCACGGCGTGGCCGCTGCCGGACTCGCCGACGAACATCTTCCCGTCAACCCACTTCACGCGCGCCTTCATGGCGGTCTCCCGATTATTGTTCGTCTTCCAACGGATGACAGGGCTTGCAGCCGGTGGGCCAGGGCTCGCCCAGGTCTTCCACGAAGCAGGTCCAGGAGGGGCTTTCCAGCCGGACGCAGCCGCCGCCGGCGAAGTTCAGGACCAGAGCGCCCTCCGCCGCCTCGACGGACAGCAATTCCAGGATCTGCGCGCGGTCCTTCACGTCGATGCCGCGGAGCTTCACCGCCGTCACCCCTTCGATCCGCACGCCGCAATTGACGCGCTCGAAGGGGGTCAGATGGTCGTCGTCGGCGGTCGGTCCGGGGCGCTGCCGGCCCGCCGTCTCCCATTTGAAGCGGTTGGCGACCAGCACGAAGCGCGCTTCCTCCGGGAGGAAGCACATGTCGCCGATGGGCAGGATGGCATCCTGAAGACAGGCGGAGACGACTTTCAGATCCTCGGCATCCTGGGCGCGCAGGCGGATCGGCGTGGCGGTCATGTGCTTCCCTTCGCTGTGGACGGCTGGACGGACGGCGGACGCCCTCAGTCGTCCTCCGCCCGGATGCGTTCGATGTCCGCGCCGCAGGCCGCCAGCTTCTCCTCCACCCGCTCGTAGCCGCGGTCGAGGTGATAGACGCGGTTGACCGTCGTCTCCCCTTCCGCCGCGAGACCGGCGAGGACCAGCGACACCGACGCGCGGAGATCCGTCGCCATAACGGGCGCGCCGGTCAAACGCTCCACCCCCCGGACGAGGGCGGAGGAACCGTGCACCGTGATGCGGGCTCCCATGCGGGTCAGCTCGGGCGCGTGCATGAACCGATTCTCAAATATGGTCTCGGTGATCATGCCTGCACCCCTGGCCGTGCACATCAGGGCCATCATCTGGGCCTGAAGGTCGGTGGGGAAGCCGGGATAGGGTTCGGTCATCACGTCCACGCCGGTCAACTCGCCGTTGGCGCGGGAGACGCGGATTCCGTTCTCGATCTCCGTGAACTCCACGCCCGCCGGGACCAGCGCCGTCACCGCCGCCTTGATCAGGTCCAGGCGGGTGTTCAGGATGTCCAGCGTGCCGCCGGTCATCGCCGCGGCCATGGCGTAGGTGCCGGTCTCGATGCGGTCCGGAACCACCATGTGGCGGGCGCCGTGCAGCCGGTCCACGCCCACGATGGTCAGCCGGTCGGACCCGATGCCGGTGATCTTGGCGCCCATCTTGACGAGGCATTCGGCGAGGTCGGTCACTTCCGGCTCGCGGGCGGCGTTGACCAGGACGGTGGTGCCGCGGGCCAGCGTGGCGGCCATCAGCAGGTTCTCGGTGGCGCCCACCGACACCTTGGGGAACACGTATTCCGCACCGCGCAGGCCGCCCGGCGGCGCCTTGGCGACGATGTAGCCGCCCTCGATGCGGATTTCCGCGCCCATGGCCTCCAGGCCCTTGATGTGCAGGTCCACCGGACGGGCGCCGATGGCGCAGCCGCCGGGCAGCGACACCTTGGCCTCGCCGCAGCGGGCGAGCAGCGGGCCGAGCACCAGCACGCTCGCTCGCATCTTGCGGACGAGGTCGTAGGGGGCCGTGGTGTTGGTGATGTCGCGGGCGGTGAATTCCACGACACGGCCGGCGCAATCCCCGCCCGCCCCGGCCATGTGGATCGCGACGCCGTGCTGGAGCAGCAGGTTGCACAGCGTGTTGATGTCGGCAAGGATCGGCAGGTTGGTGAGGGTCAGCGTCTCGTCGCTGAGAAGCGCCGCCGTCATCAGCGGAAGCGCCGCGTTCTTGGCGCCCCCCACCGTGATCGACCCGTGAAGGGGCTTGCCGCCGCGGATGCGGATCTTGTCCATGAAGCTGTCTTGTCCGGTCAGATGCTGTCGAAAAGGCCGAAGCCCGGCGGATTAGGCCATCTTGCGGGTTCGAGGGTCCGGCGTTATGCCGCTCGTCGGCGGACTCCTCGGGTCTTACGGGGATTGAATCTGTCAGGCGTTGTAGCGGAGCATGCGGGCGCGCTCAAGGGAAGGAATTGAGGCTTTTTCTCATGGATGCCCTTCAGCCGCTGCACATGAAAGGACCAACCGCGTGACCCAGGACAGCGCCCAGGACAGCACCGTGGCCGGCCTGACCCTTTCTCTCTCCGGACGGCTCGACCCGGACGAGGTGAAGCAGATCCACGGCGAACTGCGCGCCTTCAACGAGCGCTTCACCGCCCCCTACGATCTTCAGGAGATCATGGCGACCGTCCGCGACGGCGCCGGGGCGCTGATGGCCGGGCTGACCGGCTACACGAACTGGGAGTGGCTGTATGTGGACTATCTGTGGGTCCACGACAGCCGGCGCGGCGGCGGGCTGGGCGCCCGCCTGCTGGCCGCGGCGGAGGAGGAGGCGGTGCGGCGCGGCTGCCGCTGGTCGCGCCTCTACACCTACGACTTCCAGGCGCCGGGCTTCTACCGCAAGCAGGGCTACGAGGTCTGGGCGGAGATGGAGGGCTACCCGCCGGGGCACACGCAGATCTGGCTCAGGAAGGCTCTGCGGCGGGACGGGGAATAGCCTGCACAGCGGACTCGTTGCGCTTCAGGAAGACGATCACCGCGCAGACCACCGCCATCCCGGCAAGCTGGGGCGGCTCGAAGCTCTCCCCCAGCAGGACGAAGGCCGTCACCCCCGCGAACACGGGATCGAGCATGCCGATCACCGTCGCGGGGAACGGCTCGATGGTCTTCAGCCCCTCCAGATAAAGCCAATAGGGCGCCACCGTGCCGAGAATTCCGATGAACAGGACGAAGCCCACGGTCTCCCAGGTCGGTTCGACCGCCGAATAGTCGATGGCCGGCGTGGCGAGCAGCCAGAACAGCGCCGACAGGAAGAAGGGCCAGAAGGTCATCGACCAGCTGTCCAGCCCCCTGCGGTGCCCATGGGCGCAGCGGACGTTGTAGGCGGCGAAGGACACGGCGCAGAGCATGCCCACCGCCGCCCCCAGCGCGTTCCCCGACCACAGGGCCGGATCGTAGGCGCCGACCAGCAGGAAGCAGCCGGCGGCGTTGCCCGCCAGGATCAGCCCGACCGCCCGGTTCATCCGGTGGGTGCCCAGGACCAACCCGGCGGCCACGATCAGCATGGGGGCCGTGTATTCCAGCATCAGGGCCAGCGCCACGTTGGTCAGGGCGATGGCGTAGAAGAAGGTCAGGTTGACCAGCGTCAGCCAGACGGCCAGTTCGCCCAGGAACGGCATGTCCGCCCGCCGCACCCGCATCGGCCGGCCCAGCGCCAGCATGATCAGGGCCAAAACCGCGGCGGACACCATGGCGCGCACGGCGATCATGACCAGCGGCGGCATGGAGGCGACGAACAGCATCTTCGCCGCCGTCCCGGCCACGCCGAACAGCAGCGCCGAGGCCACGATGCAGCCATAGCCCCACAGGCGCGCCCGCACCGGGTCAGCCACAATGCCCCTGCCCGTCCTTCTCCCGCCCGCGGGCCTGTTCCTTGCGCTTGCGCAGGTTCTCGCGCAGGCGGGCGGCGAGCCGCTCCTGCTTGTCGTCCTTCTTCGGGGGGGCGGCGGGAGTCCTGGTCTGATCGTCGTTCGTGGTCATGCGGCGCTCGCGGCAAGCGGGGCCGGGGCGGCGGCGCTGCCCCAGCGGCGGTTCCAGTCCTGGAACATCAGCACGTTCCAGAGCCGGTGCTGGTTGTTGCGGGTCCCGGCCAGATGCTCCGCCCAGCAGGCGCGGACCGGCGCGGGGTTGAGAAAGCCCTCCCGGCGCAGCCGCCCCTCGTCCAAAAGGTCCTCCGCCCAGTCGCGGAGCGGACCACGCAGCCAGCCGTCCAGCGGGATGGCGAAACCGGCCTTGGGCCGCTCCACCAGGGCCGGCGGCACATGGCGGTAGAGCACCTGCCGCAGCAGCCACTTGCCCTTGCCGTCGCGCAGCTTCTGCGCCGGCGGCACGCGCCACGCGAACTCGACCACCCGGTGGTCCAGCAGCGGCACGCGGGCTTCCAGCGACACGCCCATGCTGGCGCGGTCCACCTTCGCCAGGATGTCGTCCGGCAGGTAGGTGACGCTGTCGAGATGCTGCATGCGCTCGACGAAATCGGGGATGCCCGCGGCCAGCCCGTCGTCCCAGGCCGGGCCATGCGGCTCCCGCCCGCCATGGACCAGCGCGTCGGGGTCCTGCCACTGGCTGACCAGACGGCGATAGATGGCGTCCGGCCCGGCGGCGTCCAGCACCCCGGCCAGCTTGTGCAGCTTGTCGCCGGTCTGGCGCGGGCGGCGTCCCTCGGGGATCAGGGCGGCCAGCGCGTCCCAACCGCCGGGGCGAACGGCGCGGATCAGTCCGGCGGCGCCGCGCCGCAGCCCGGCGGGCAGAGGCGCCATGCGACGCCACAGGGCGGGCGCCGTGAGATAGCGGTTGTATCCGGCGAACAGCTCGTCCCCGCCGTCGCCGGACAGGGCCACGGTGACGGAGCGCCGGGTCATCTCCGACACCAGCAGCGTCGGGATCTGGGAACTGTCGGCGAAGGGCTCGTCGTACCAGTCGGCCAGCTTCGGGATGACCTCCAGCGCGTGACCGGCCTCCACCCGCAGCTCCGTATGCTCGGTGCCGAGATGGGCGGCGACGGCGCGGGCGTGCATGGACTCGTCGTAGCCGTCCTCGCCGAACCCGCCCCCGCCAAATCCAATGGTGAAGGTGCGCACGGGCCGCGCGCTCTGCGCCTGCATCAGCGCGACGACGGTGGAGCTGTCGATGCCGCCGGACAGGAAGGCGCCCAGCGGCACGTCGGCCATCATCTGCCGCCCGACCGCATCCTTGAGCAGCGCGTCCAGCGCGTCCGCCGCGTCGTTGTCGGACAGGGCCAGCCGGTCGGCGATGCCGGCCCGCGCCGCCGCGCCCGCGTCCCAATAGACGGTGCGCTCCGGCTCCCGTCCCGGACGGACGGTCAGGATGCTGCCGGGCTCCAGCTTGTGGACGCCCCGGTAGATGCTGTGCGGCGCCGGGACGTAGCTGAAGCGGAGATAGGCGGACAGCGCGTCGCGGTCGATTTCCGCGGCGAAGGCCGGGTGGGCGCGCAGCGCCTTCGGCTGGGACCCGAACAGCAGCGCCCCGCCCATGCGCGCCCAGTAGAGCGGCTTCACCCCCAGATGGTCGCGCACGAGATGAAGGGTGCGCTCGCGCCGGTCCCACAAAGCGAAGGCGAAGATGCCGACCAGCCGCCGCACGGTGTGCTCCACGCCCCAGGCGGCGCAGCCTTCCAGCAGCACTTCGGTGTCCGAATGGCCGCGGAAACGGTGGCCGGCGGCTTCAAGCTCCGCCCGCAGGTCCTGGAAATTGTAGATCTCGCCGTTGTAGGCGATCACCCAGCGCCCGTCCGCCGATTCCATCGGCTGGCGGCCCAGCGGCGACAGCTCCACGATGGCGAGCCGGCGGTGGCCGAGCGCGATCCCGGCCTCCCCGTCCGCCCACACGCCGTCCCCGTCGGGGCCGCGGTGCGCGATGGTGCCGGCCATGCGCCGTGCCGTGGCCTCAAGCCCGGGCTCGGGGCCGGGACCGGCCAGGAAACCGCAGATGCCGCACACGGCGCGAGCCCCCGTCCTTTAGTGGTCGGAACGGTGCAGGATGCTGTCGCGCAGGCCGGTGTCGTAGGCCATGCCCTGGGCGGTCACCACACCGTAATCGTTCGTGCGGCGCACCATGCCCTTGCGCTGGAGGATGTTCCAGACGGCCTCGTTGGTCAGGCCGGTGGCGTCGCGGGTGGCGACCACGGCGGTGCCCAGGTGGAAATGGTTGCCGTGGGCGTGCGGCAGGCCGGTGACCAGGAAGGCCCCCTCCTCGCCCTCGACCGGCTTCTGTTCCAGCCGGGCGAGTTCCTGAAGGAGGGTCAGCGTCTTGAGCTGGAGCGGGTTGAGGTTCGCGGGGTTCTTTTTCGGCGGCATGGAGATCCGGTTCGGCAACTTGGAAAGGTCGCGGCAGTAGATCGGGTGTGCCCGGCGGCTGTCAAGCGGCGGACCGCTTTTTGCGGGCTGGCGTCCGGCCATCGGCTCGGGCATAAGACGGGCTGTTGACGCGCGCGTGACACCTCGAACACGGGGCCGGCCGGCGCGCGCCTGTCAAGGATGGTGGAAATGACGATCGTGGTCACCGGCGCGGCCGGTTTCATCGGCTCGCATGTCGCGGCGGCCCTGCTGGATCGCGGCGAGACGGTGTTGGGGATCGACAACCTCAACGACTATTATTCGGTGGCCCTGAAAGAGGCGCGGCTGGCCCGGCTCGCCACCTGCCCCGGCTTCCGCTTCGTCAAGGCCGACGTGTCCGACCGTACCGCCATCGAGGCGCTGACCCCCGATTTCGCCGACGTCACCGGCGTGGTGCATCTGGCCGCCCAGGCCGGCGTGCGCTACTCGCTGGAGAATCCCTACGCCTATGTGGACGCCAATGTCACCGGTCAGGTGGCGCTGCTGGAAGCGGCGCGGCGCATGCCGAAGCTGAAGCATTTCGTCTACGCCTCCACCTCCTCCGTCTACGGCGCCAACAAGAAGATGCCCTTCTCGGTGGAGGATCGCGTCGATTCCCCGATGTCCATCTACGCCGCCACCAAGAAGGCGGCGGAGATGATGGCCTACGCCTATTGCCATCTCTACAAGTTCCCGGCGACGGGCCTGCGCTTCTTCACCGTCTACGGCCCCTGGGGGCGCCCGGACATGGCCGCCTATCTGTTCGCCGACGCGATCATGGCGGGCCGTCCGATCCGCGTCTTCAACGAAGGGCGGATGAAGCGCGACTTCACCTTCGTGGAGGATATCGCCGCGGGCGTCCTGGCGGCGCTGGACCGTCCGGCCAGGCCCGACGCCAACGGCGCCCCGCACGCCGTCTACAACCTCGGCAACAACCGGACCGAGGACCTGATGCGCTTCATCGGCATCATCGAGGAATCGCTGGGGCGCGAGGCCGTGAAGGTCATGGAGCCGTTGCAGATGGGCGACGTGCCGGAAACCACCGCCGACATCGAGATCAGCCGCCGCGACCTGGGTTATGAGCCGAAGACGCCGATCGACGTCGGCCTGCCCCGCTTCATCGCGTGGTACAAGGACTATCACGGCATTGCCTGAGGCCCGTCCCGTGAACGCCAGCCCAGTGAGCGCCAGCCGCAAGCTGATCTATCTGGTGACGGAGGACTGGTATTTCTGGTCCCACCGCCTGCCCATGGCCCGCGCCGCCCGCGACGCCGGGTTCGAGGTCGCCGTCGCCACCCGCGTGGACAAGCACGGCGACCGCATCGAGGCGGCGGGCTTCCGCGTCCTTCCCCTGTCCTGGCAGCGGCGCAGCATCAACCCGGCGGGCGCCCTGTCCGCCGTGGCGGAGATCGCCGCCCTCTACCGGCGGGAGGCGCCGGATCTGGTCCATCATGTCGCCATGAAGCCGGTGCTGCTGGGCGGGCTGGCCGCCGGGCTGGCCGGGGTGCCGGCGGTGGTGAACGCGCTGACCGGGCTGGGCTCCGCCTTCCTCGGCACGGGCGGGCTGAAGTCCCGCGTCGCCGGGGCGGTGGCGCGCCCGCTGCTGCGCGCCGTGCTGAAGCGCCCGAACAGCCTGACCATCCTGCAGAACGAGGACGACCGGAAGACCCTGGTGGCCGCCGGGCTGCTGCCCGACGAGCGCGCCTGGATCATCCGCGGCTCCGGCGTGGACACCGCCCATTATCAGGTTCTTCCCGAACCGCCGGAGCCGCCGGTGACGGTGGGTTGCGTCGCCCGCCTGCTCGCCGACAAGGGCGTCGGCCCGCTGGTCGAGGCGCAGCAGAGGCTGCGGGCCAAGGGGCTGGACGTCCGGCTGCTGCTGGCCGGCACGCCCGACCCGGAGAACCCGACCTCCGTCACCCAGGCCGAACTTGACCGCTGGGCCGCCCTGCCCGGCGTCGAGCTGCCCGGCCACACCGCCGACGTGCGGCAGGTCTGGGCGCGCTGCCACGTCGCCGTGCTCGCCTCCCGCCGCGAGGG
>NZ_JAUJFI010000205.1 GCF_030849505.1 Azospirillum isscasi
CTCCGCCGGCCGGTCGCCCGTCAGGCAGAGCGCGCCGAGATTGACCAGCGCCTCCACCCCCGACGGCGCCAGGGCGAGCGCCCGCCGGTGGCTCCGCTCCGCCCCCGCCCGCTCCTCGCGGTCGGCGAGCAGATGCCCCAGATGGGTGTGCGCAACGCCGAGCGACGGGCGAACCCGCAGGGCGCGCCGTACGCAGGCTTCCGCATTGCCGCGGTCGCCCCGCGCCCGCAGGAGGGCGGTGCGGTTCAGCCAGTGCTCCGCCCCATCGGGGCAGAGCAGGACGGCGTTGCGCTGCGCCGCCAGGGCGGCATCCTGCCGGCCCGTCGCCTGACAGGCATCGGCCAGGGCGGCGTGGGCGGCGGCGTTGCCGGGATCGGCCTTCGCCGCGCGGGCCAGGACCGCCGCCGCCTCTTCGGCATCGCCCCGGCGAAGCCGCAGAACGCCCAGAAGATGCAGGGCCACGGGGTGATCCGGCACGGCGTCCAGCGCCGTCCGGCAGAGTTCCTCCGCCTCGCCCGGCGCACCGGCGCGGTAGCGGGCGATGGCGTCGGCCACCAGCGCCGCCGCGTCGACGGGCGGACGGGGTGGCGGCACGGCCTCCGCTGCCGACCGGCGCAAGGCCAGGGCGATGCGCACCATGACGCCGTCCAGCGTCTCGCCGGGCCGTGGCTGGAACAGGCGCATCGTCGGGAACCAGGGGCGGACGCCGGTGCCGAGCTGCGTCCAGTCGCGGGTGCCGATGCGCCAGACCGGCACGCCCAGGGCGCCGGCCAGTTCGCCCGCCGACATGGCCGGGGTAATTACGAGGTCGAGCGAGGCGGTCAGCGCCGCCGCGCCTTCAAAGTCGTCCTTCAGGTTCAGGTCGTCCCAGCGGTGGACGGTCACCCCGAACCGTTCCTCCGCCGCCGCGATCTCCGCCGCGCAGTCGCCGTATTGGAGGTTGACGAAGACCATCCCCGGAAGCGCGAACAGCGGCGCGAAGGCGTCCAGCGTGATGTAGGCGCTCCGGCGTTCGGTCGTCATCAACTGGCTGCGCCACGCGATGCCGACCTTCAGCCCCGGCCCCAAAGCCGCCAGCCGCTCCCGCCAGCGGTCCAGGCGGGCGGGATCGGGGACCAGCCAGGGCCGGGCCGGAAAGCTCGCCACATCCGGACGCAGAAGGCGCGGGAGGGCACCCGCGGCGATCTGGGCGTCACAGTCCGGGGGAACCAGCGTCTCCGTCCCGTCGGGGGTGGCGGTTTCCGCCCGGACGGTGGCCCAGGGGAAGGAGCGGGCGAACAGGCTGGCCAGCCGGTGGTCGCATTCCAGGATCACCCGGCCGACCCGCCCCTCCGCCACGCGCTCCGCCAGGGCGGGATAGCAGGAAGCGAACATCAGCTCGTCCCCCACCCCCTGCTCCCGCCAGACCAGAAGCCGGCGGACGGGCGCTGCGCCGTCCTGCCAGAGCGGCACCGCGATGGTGCGCTCCGGACGATCCTTGGCGCGGAACCGGTCCCGGTAGGCGTCCCACCCCTCCCGGAGATTGCCCTTGGCGAGGCTGACCAGGGCGAAGTTCAGCCGTGCCGCCGCCAGCGACGGGTCGATGTCCAGGGCGCGGCGCAAGGTGTCCTCCGCCTCGTCCACGCGCGCCGACTGCCATTGCAGCATGCCGAGATTGGCATAGGCTTCCGCATGGCGCCCGTCGATGGACAGCGCGCGGCGATGCGCGGCCTCCGCCTCGCCGGTCCGCCCGAGGAGATGAAGGGCGAGGCCCATGGCGGTGAGCGCCGTCGGGCTGCGCGGCGCCAGACGCACCGCGCGCCCGTGCAGGTGCAGCGCTCCCGGCCAGTCGTCCCGATCCTGAAGAACGTTGCCGAGGTTGGTGTAGCTGTCTGGATAATCGGGCTGGGCGACCAGCGCCCGGCGGTACAGCGCGGCGGCGGCCTCCACCCGGCGGGCGGCCCGGCGGGAGTTGCCGAGGTTGTTCAGCGCCTTGCCGTAATCCGGCTGTATGAGGAGCGCGCGCTGGAAGACGCGCGCGGCCTCCTCCGGCCGGTCCAGCCCGTCATGGCCGGTGCCGAGATTGCTGAAGGCCACCGCATCGGCGGGGCGCAGCGCGATGCATGTCCTCAGCGCGGCCACGGCGGCGGCATGGTCGCCCAGATCGAGCAGAGCGACACCCAGATTGTTCCAGGCTCCCGCCACCAGCGGGTCCTGGGACAGCGCCTGCCGGTAGTGGGGAACCGCCGCCTCAAGCCGTCCATCTCCTTGCAGCGCGCTGCCCAGATGGAACAGAAGCCGCGCGTCCCGCCCCGGTCCGGCGTCCGCCGCCGGGGCCAGCACCGCCGCGGCCTCACCGAAAGCGCCCCGCTCGTTCAGAAGCGCACCCAGTTCCCGCGCCACTTCGCGATCCGTCGGGTCGTCGGACAGCGCCCGGCGCAGGCACATTTCCGCATCGGAATGGTTCAACGCGCGCAGCACGAGCGCCAGGCTGCGCCACGCCTCGGCATGGGCCGGCTGTGCCTGCACCACCCGGTAGAAGCACAGGGCGGCCTCGTCCAGACGGCCACGGCGCCGATACAGGACGGCCAGATTGAAACACGCCGCGGTGCGTCCGGGATCGAAGCGCAGCGCCTCGGCATAGGCCGCGATGGCCTCGTCGATCCGCTCCTGCGTCTGAAGAAGGAGACCGAGGTTGCCGAGCGCTTCCGCGTAGCCGTCCTGAAGGGCGATGGCGCGGCGGTAGGCGCAGGCCGCCTCGTCGGAATGGTTCCGGTCGGCCAGAAGGTTGCCCAGGCTGTTGTAGGCCGGGGCGAAGGACGGATCGGCGGCCACCGTCACCCGGAAGCACAGCCTCGCCAGCGCCTCATGACCGGCCTGATAGGCGGCGATGCCGTAAAGGTGGCGGGCATCGGCGTGGACGGGGTCGGCGGCCAGGATGCGCCGGTAGACATGCCGCGCCTCGTCCAGATTCCCCGCCCGGTGAAGGGCGATGGCGTCGGCCAGAAGCGCGTCCGTGGATTGCCCGCCGCAATCCTGGGCTTCCGTTCCGATCACGGCGCCGGGTCGGTCGCCGGGCTGTCCGCCGCGCCTTCGGCGTTGGGTGAGGCGTCGGAGCCGCCCTTGAACATTTTCCGGCAGATTTTCAATGCACGGTAGTAATTGCGCGCCTCCACCAGCCGTTCGATCTCATCGAGGTCGTCACGGCAGTCCGGGCGGGCCTCGCGCGTCTCGGCCAGGATCGAAGCGAAGCGCTGCAGGTTGAGCACCGCATCTTCCGGGAAGATATAGACGAGCTGGATGACGAAGTAGAGTTTCTTTTCGATGCAGTCGATCTGCTCTTCCTTCAACACCTCACGACCGCGAAGGAAGTTGGCCGTGTTGTAAAGAAAGAACGAACCGGGACGATCACCAGCCCCGATGACTGCACCGTTGATGATGACCTTTTCGTTGGGGCGGAGAACGAACTTCAGAGGCATGAAACGGACCCGGTTCTTGTCTCGGCAACGCGCGGAAGCGGGAAGCGCAATCCGGAGGGCGCAGCACCAAATGAAACGGGCGGCGGCTTGCGCCGCCGCCCGCCGGGCGTGATCCTACCCGAAGTCTCAGGCTTAGAACAGACGCAGGATCGACTGCTGCGACTGGTTGGCCAGCGAGAGGGCGATGGTGCCGAGCTGCTGACGGGTCTGCAGCATCAGCAGGTTGGCGCCTTCCTCGTTCTGGTCGGCCAGCGTCAGCTTGCTCGCACCTTCCGTCAGGACGTCGCTGAACTCCTTGGTGAAGTTTTCGCGGGTCGTGATGACGTTCAGGTTGGTGGACAGCGTCTGCGACGACGACCGCAGCGTCTGCTTGGCGTAGTCGATGCTGGCAACCGCCTTGTCGATGTCGGCGCGGTCGGTCCAGTCGTTCTGCGCGTAGTCCATCCGCAGGCCCTGGCCGCTGGTGGTCAGGTTCTGGGCCTTCACCGTGATCGCGTTGGTGTTGCGCTCGTTGAGCTGCACCGTCAGATCGTTCGAGGTGTTGGCGTCGGTCACCTGCACCGACACGAGGTTGGCCGCGGAGTTGGCCGAGGCCGCCTGCTTGATCGACTTCTGATCGACGTTGAAGCGCACCGTGCCGGTGTCGAACGCGAAGGCGTTCTCGCCGTTCGACAGCTTGCCTTCACCGCGGTTGGACGTGCCGTCGCGGGTCACCGTGGCGCCGCTCAGGTTGCTGACCGAGATCTGGATGTCCACCTTCTTCTCGATGGTGGAAACACCGTTGCCGCCGTTCGCCGCCTGCTCCAGAAGCTTGCGGTCCACCGTGAAGGACACGATGGTGCCCGACGCGAAGCTTTCGGAGATGCGCTTGGTCAGCGCGTTCTCGGAGGTCGCCTTGACGGTCATCTCGCGGGCGGCGTTGGTCGCCGTCGCGCCGGACAGGGTGATCGTGCCGGTCGAGCTGACCGACACCGTCTGGACGTCCTTGCCGCTGAGGCGGCCGTTGGTGCCCAGGGCGCTGGAGATCGACGCCTGGAGCCGCTTGGCGATGTTGGTGTGGGCGTCCTGGCCGACCGCCACGTCGCCGGCGGTGGCGGTGTAGGTGAAGGTCTGGTCTTCCACCGTGATGGTGAAGCTGTCGCCGGCTTCGACCGTGCCGCCCAGCGTCACCTTGGTGACCTGCGCGTTGCCCGAGGTTGCCGCCTTCGTGGTGTTGGCCGCGATGGACTGGCTGTTGTCGAAGTAGGTGACCGTGCGCGACTCGTTGCCGTCCGTGACGATGAAGGACCGCTCGCGGCCAGCCGCGCCGCGGACCTCGATCTGCACGTCGGAGAAGCTGCCCGCCGACGTGGCCATCGTGCCGGACAGCTTCAGGCCGACCAGGCCGTGGGCCATTTCGGCGCTGTTGATGTCGCCGGCCGCACCCTCGATCGAGCCGTCGCCCTTGACGCGCACCGTGTAGGTGTCGGCCGACACCACGTTGGTGACGCGGGCGTTCTCGATGCCCTGGATGGTATTGACGGCCTGACGCGACGCGCTGGTGGAGTCCATGCGCAGGCCGTTGCCGGCCAGCAGGTTTTTGCCACCGTAGGCGGAGTCGCCGGCCAGCTTGTCGATCTGTTCCTTCAGCGCGTTGAACTGCGAGGCCAGCGACTTGCGCGTGGCGACGGAGCCGGCGTCGGTGCCCAGAGCGGAATAGGCGGCGGTGGTCAGACCGCGAGCCTGCTCGATCATGTCGTCGATCGAGGTCAAGCCCTTGTCGGCGGCCTTGATGGTGCTGATGGCCTGACCCATCGTGTCCTTCAGCGCGGTCAGGTCGCCCGCACGCTGGGTCAGACCCTTCGCCGCGAAGAACGAGGTCGGGCCGTCGAGGGCCGTGTTGATCTTGTTGCCGGTGGCAAGGATGTTCTGCTTCTTCGCGATCGAGTCCTGGACGCCCTGCAACTGGAGCAGGTTCGTACGCATCGACGAAGAGAGGGAGATGTCGCTGGCAGCCATGGAAGTCACTCCTTTTGGAGGATGTCAGTCCGTGCGGCGTTGCACACACGGAGAGGGACTAATTCCCTCGGGCTGCAGGTAGGCAAAAAACGGGCCAGATCGAAATTGCCGCCCGGGCGAGGCAATTCCTGCCTCCGGGCAAATCAGGACCCGGCAATTTTTGCCGGGTAGTCGGCAGAAATTGCCGGGCGCCCGGCACCCTTTGCCGGTTGCGCATCCGACCCGGCAGATTCTGCCGGGCTTGCAGCGAGCGTCATCACCTCGCAGACCGCGAGCGGGCCGGCGGTCAGCGCCACGCTTCCCCAGGACCAGCCGACCCCGAAGCCCGAGAGCAGCAGGCGCAGCGGCGCGGCGCACAGCGCCGTCCCCAGTTCGGAGGCCAGCGCCAGGGGAATGGAGGCGGAGCTGGTGTTGCCGTATCCCGCAAGCCCGATCACCGTCTGGCCGGGGGTGGCGCCGAGCTTCTGGGCCAGATGCCGGATCATCTGGGCGTTGGCCTGATGCAGGACGAGACGGTCCACGGTTTCCATGGTCCAGCCGGCGCGTTCCAGCGCGGCGCGGATGTTGCCCGGCACCTCGCGCAGGGTGAAGGCGAACACCTGGGTGCCGTCCATGAACAGGTGCGCCGGCTCGCCGGGATGCCGCAGGCCGCCGCCCGGCACGGCGAGATAGGGGGCGCCGGCGCCGTCGCTTCCCAGCACGAAACTCATCGGGGCCGCCCCCTCCTCCGCCACCAGCGCCGTGGCCGTGGCGGCGTCCCCGAACAGCGGCGCCACCGCGCGGTCCTCGGGATCGAGCACGCGCGACGTGGTGTCCCCGGCGATCAGCAGGGCGCGCCTGCCGCCCGCGGCCTTCAGCATCGCCGACGCGGTCCACAACCCGTGGACGTAGCCGGAGCAGCCGAGCGTCAGGTCCAGCACCGCCGCCCCCTTGCCCAGCCCCAGCCGGCGGTGGAGCAGATAGCCCGACGCCGGCAGGACGTGGTCGTGGGTCTGCGTGACCATGACCAGCAGATCGACGCTGTCCGCCGCCCAGCCCAGCCGGTCGAGCAGGCGCCGCGCCGCCGCCTCTCCCAGGTCGGAGGTGCATTGATGGGAAGGCACGAGGTGGCGCGCCTCGATGCCGGTGGCCTTGGCGATCCGGCGGGCGGCGTCCTCGCCGAAGCGGGCAGCCAGATCCTCCACCGTCTCGCGCCGTTCCGGCACACAGGCGACGAGGCCGGAGAGGCCGACGCCCTCGATCACGCTGGCCACCATGGGGCGTCTCCTTCCGTCAGCCGGTGATGCCGCCGTCCACGACGATGGTCTGGCCGGTCACGAACCCGGCCCCGTCGCCCAGCAGGAAACGGACCACCGGCACCACGTCGGCCACCTCGCCCAGCCGGCCCAGCGGCGTGCGCCGCACGATCTGGTCGCGCTGCCCCTCGGCCAGGGTGCCGGACATCTCGGTGGCGAGATAGCCGGGCGCCACCGAATTCACGGTGACCTGGAGCCGCCCGACCTCGCGGGCCAGCGCGCGGGTCAGCCCGTCCAGCCCGGCCTTCGACGCCGAATAGGCGGACAGCCCGGTGTAGCCGCGCTGCCCGATGATCGAGGAGATGTTGACGATCCGCCCCGGCCCCCGCTTCACCAGCTTGGCGCGCAGGAAGGCGCGGGCGACCTGGATGGCGCCGGTCAGGTTGACCTGGACGACCTCCTCCACGTCGATCTCGGGAAAGGTGGCCAGCACCCCTTCACGGGCGATTCCGGCGTTGTTCACCAGCCCCCACAGCGGCGACGCCCCGCCCCACTCCAGCGCGGCGTCCACGAAGGCCCGGACCGCCTCCCCGTCACCGATGCGGCAGGGCCGCCAGAACAGGTCCGGTCCGGCCAGCCGTTCCAGCGCCTCGCCCGGATTGCGGCTGCAGGTGGAGACGCGGTGGCCGTCGGCCAGCAGCGCCTCGACGATCCCCAGCCCCAGCCCGCGGCTGCCGCCGGTGACGATGACGTGCCGTTTGCCGCTCATGCCGTTCCCTTCCGCGTCTTCTTGCCCGCCGCCCCCAGGGCGATGCGGTCGGTCATGGTCACCAGACGGGGCCGCGCGGCGGGTGGCAGTTCCGCCACGGCGGCGCGGATCGCGGCGCGCAATTCGGCCTCCCCCACCCCCGGCGCCGGGACCACCAGGGCGGTCAGGATGTGGCCGGTGACCGGATTCGCCGCCGCCTGGACCAGCGCGTCCTGCACCCCCGGCACGTCGAGCAGCACCTGCTCCACCGCCTCCGGGGAGACCTTGACCCCGCCGACGTTCACCCGCCCGTCCAGCCGCCCGGCGAACAGCGCGCGGTCGCCGCGCACCTCCACCACGTCGCCGGTGGACAGCCAGCCGCCGTCATGGCCGAGCATGGCGCGGGGGCTGTTCACCTCCAGCACGCCGTCGCGCAGGCGCAGCCCCACCCCGTCGATGCCGTCGCACAGCCAGGCGGCGGGAAAGCCGGCCTGCCCGTCGCCCACCGCGAACAGGGCTCCGGCCTCCGTCGAGGCGTAGATGTGCCGCCGCCGGGCGTTCGGGAACCGCTCCGCCAGCCGGTCGAGCAGCGGCTGGTCCGCCACCTCCCCGCCCAGCGTGACGGCCATCAGCGGCGGCGCCTCCCCGTCGAGGGCGAGCAGGAAGGCGCGCCAGAAGCTGGGCGTCGCGCTGATGTGGGTCACCCCGTGCCGCAGGGCGAGGCGCGCCAGCTCCGCCGCCCCGGCATCGGGCGCGGACACCAGGGTCGCCCCCGCCGCCAGCGCCGTCAGGATCACCTGAAGCCCGGCGAAGGCCGCCGGTTCATAGGCCAGCAGCCAGCGCGCGTCCGGGTCGCCGCCGCCGCGCAGCCGCCCGCGCAGCCGTTGGAAGTCGTGACGCACCAGCTTCGGCGTTCCCGTGGTGCCGGAGGTTTCCAGAAGCACCGCGAAACCCGGTTCCGGGTCTGCCGCCACCGGGGCGGTGCCGCGGCGCGACAGCAACAGCTCCACCCCGGCCCGCTCGGCGGCGACCAGGGCCGCCACCAGCGCCGGCACCCCCTGCGGCGGCAGCAC
>NZ_JAUJFI010000206.1 GCF_030849505.1 Azospirillum isscasi
GCCGCCGGGCCGGGCACGCCCGACGCCGCCGTGGTCGCCGCGCTCGGCGCCGCGCGGGAGGCCGGGCTGCCGGCCCAGCCCTTCTACCTGCGCCCGCCCGACGTCTCCCTGCCGCGGAAGACGGCATGACGGCGGTCCCCCTTTCCGAAACGTCCCCGCCCGTCCGCCTTCAGGCCGCCGGCCTCGCCGACGTGCCGGTGCTCGCGGTCCTGCAGCAGGGCTGCTTTCCGGAGGACCCCTGGGGCGGCGAGTCCATCGCCGGCCTGATCGGCCAGCCCGGCTTCTTTTCCGTGCTGGCCTTGCGGGACGGCGGGAAGGAGGACGGCGGAGCGGGCGACCCGGTCGGTTTCCTTCTGGCGCGGGTCGCGGCGGAGGACGGGGAGATCATCGCCGTCGGCGTCCGCCCGGACGCGCGGGGGCAGGGCACCGGGCGGCGGCTGGTCGCGGCGGCGCTGGACGGGGCGCGGGCCCTGGGCGCCACCGCGCTGTTCCTGGAAGTCGCCGAAGACAATGGTATGGCACAATCCCTGTATAAATCCTGTGGCTTCTGTCCCGTGGGCCGTCGTCCGGGATACTACCGCAGGGGGGACGGAAGGGTTGCCGCCGTGGTGATGCGGTATTTGTACACCGACGAATAAATATTAACCTTTCTGAATCCAAAGGCGGTGAACCCCCTCCGGCTCATCCGGATTTTCGGGCGTCACGGCAAGAATGGAGTGACCCAGTTCGATCAAGGATCGGGGCACATTCTCCAAGGGTTCGCCAGCGTTCAGCCGGACTTCAAGCGTCTGCCCCGCGGCCATGCGCTCCACCGACAACTTGGTCTTGACGAAGGTTAACGGACACACCTCGCTGGTGATGTCCAAAAACAAATCCGGAGATTTTTTTTCGTACACTGCTTCCTCTTTAAGAGCAAAGGATGGATATTGCGCGCGGCCACAAACCTCTTTATATGGAGAGGAACGCCAAGCCGCGGAGCAAGCTTACATGAGCAATGGGAACCCTTCCAACGCGCTGTTGTCTCTGACCACGGAGATCGTGGCGGCGCATGTCTCGAACAATACAGTCGCTCTCGGCGATCTTCCGACGCTGATTGAGCAGGTGTACAAGTCTCTCGCGAATGTCGGGACCGAGCCGGTCGCGACGGAGGAGCGTCCGCAGCCCGCGGTGCCCATCAAGAAGTCCGTCACACCCGACTACATCGTGTGCCTGGAGGACGGCAAGAAGCTGAAGATGCTGAAGCGCCATTTGAAGACGGCCTACAACATGTCGCCGGAGGAATACCGCGACCGCTGGGGTTTGCCGGCGGATTATCCGATGGTCGCGCCGAACTATGCTCGCCAGCGCAGCTCGCTGGCCAAGCAGATCGGTCTCGGCACCCGGGCCCGCCGCGGCGCGGCCTAAGGTCCATTGGGCTTGTGCGTTGGTGTCCGGCGGACCGCCGCCGTTCGGTCCGGTCCGCCCCGGAACCCCGCCGCCCGGCTTTGATCTTTTCTTCCCTTCCGCGAGATCTTTACTTTCCCACCCTGCCGCCGACCCCGTTCGTTGGGGCCGGACCTCTGGGCCTGCCCGGAGGCTGGGCTTGTCCGGGGAAAGTTTGTCACGTCGCGGTTGACCGGCAACCGGCCATTCGTGTTATCCCTGTCCCGTGCCCGACTGGGCTCCGGATGGAGAACCGTCGGTTGCCGCGACCCGAACAACGCCAGCGAAGCGTCGAGCATGGCTGATACAGGCACGGACCAGGGCAGCTCTTCGGATCTGCGCATGGGCTCCCTCGAAGTGCGGCTGGCCGAAAGCGCCGCCGAGATCGACTGGGCGCAGGCATTGCGCTACCGCGTCTTCTATGAGGAGATGTCGGCGGTGCCGTCGCCGGAGATGGCCGCGCGGCATCGCGACTTCGACGATTTCGACACCATCTGCGACCATCTGCTGGTCATCGACCACGCCCGCGGCGACGGTCCGGAATCCGTGGTCGGCACCTACCGGCTGATCCGCCGTCCGGCGGCGGCGAAGGCCGGGCGCTTCTATTCCAGCGACGAATACGACATCGGGCGGCTGGTCAGCTATCCGGGGGAGATCCTGGAGCTGGGGCGGTCCTGCGTGGACGCGGCCTACCGCACGCGCGGCAGCAGCATGCAGTTGCTGTGGCGCGGCATCGCGGCCTATGTCTTCCACCACGACATCGCGGTGATGTTCGGCTGCGCCAGCCTGCCGGGCACCGACCCGGTGGCGATGGCCGAGCCGCTCGCCTACCTCCATCACTTCCATCTGGCCCCGGAGGAGCTGCGCCCCGTGGCGCTGCCGGAACGCTACGTCGGCATGGATCTGATGCCCCGCGACCGCATCGAGCCGAAGCGCGCGCTGACCGTCCTGCCGCCGCTGATCAAGGGTTACCTGCGGCTGGGCGGTTTCATCGGCGACGGCGCGGTGATCGACCACCAGTTCAACACCACCGACGTCTCGATCGTGGTGAAGACGGACCTGATCACCAACAAATATTCCAAGCATTACGAGCGGCGCAGCCGAGACGCCCAGATCGCGTGATCCCCAACCGCATCAGGAGACGCTTGGCATGACGGCGGTGGATGCAACCGGGGCACGCGCTTTGGGATCGCCGGTGCGCGGTGCCCTGCGCCTGACCCTCTATCTGCTGTGGACGCTTCTGCTGATCCCGGTGCAGGGGGCGGCGGTCGCCCTGCGCTCGCCGCTGCGCTTCCGGATACCGCGGGTCTACCACCGCGTCTGCGCCGCCATCCTGGGCATCGGCATCGTGGTGCGCGGCCGGCGCGCCGCGGACGGGCCGGTGCTGTTCGTCTCCAACCACTCCTCCTACCTCGACATCACGGTGCTGGGCTCGGTCATTCCCGGGTCCTTCGTGGCGAAGAGCGAGGTGGCCGGCTGGCCCTTCTTCGGGGCGCTGGCCAAGCTCCAGCAGACCGTCTTCGTGGAGCGCAAGGCCCGGGCCGGGGTGGAGAAGCAGCGCGACCATCTGGGCGCCCGGCTGGACGCCGGCGACAGCCTGATCCTGTTCCCCGAAGGCACCTCCAGCGACGGCAACCGCACGCTTCCCTTCAAGACGGCGCTGTTCGCGGTGGCCGCCCGGCGCATCGGGGACCGGCCGCTGACCGTGCAGCCGGTCAGCATCACGCCGACGCGGCTGGACGGCATCCCGATGGGGCTCGCCTTCCGCCCTTATTACGCATGGTACGGCGACATGGATCTCGCCCCGCATCTGTGGACGGTGTTCACGCTGGGCCGGATGACGGTGGAGGTGGAGTTCCATCCCCCCGTGACCATCGAAGGCTTCTCCAGCCGCAAGGCGCTGGCCGACCATTGCCAGCGCGCCGTCGCGCAGGGCGTGGAGCGCGCGGTGTCCGGAAAGCCGCGCCCGCCGTCCGTCCCGTGACGGAAACATTCCGCCCTGCGAAATGGAAACGCCTCTTGCGGGCACGATTGACTCGTTTTCCCGCAGTCGTGCTACCATATCGGTTGGAAGCGATGCCGCGACGCGGCGGGTCGCGCGCCGGATTGCGCCGTTCGGACCGGCGCCGTCCCAGCGCGCTTTTTTGTATTGGGCGCGCCTTTTCGTATTGGTCAAGATCGCGGTCGGTCCGGATCGCAGCGTGGTGTGGAAGGGATCGTTGAGTAAGAAGCTCTTCATCAAGACCTGGGGCTGCCAGATGAACGTCTACGACTCCGCCCGCATGGCGGATGTCCTGGCACCCCTGGGCTACCGGCCGGTGGACGAGCCGGACGGCGCCGACATGGTGATCCTCAACACCTGCCACATCCGCGAGAAGGCGTCCGAGAAGGTGTTCTCGGAACTGGGCCGCCTGCGCCAGCTCAAGGACGTCAAGGCCGCCGCCGGCGATGGCCGCATGATCGTCGCCGTGGCCGGCTGCGTCGCCCAGGCCGAGGGCGAGGAGATCGTCGCCCGCGCCCCCTATGTGGACATGGTGTTCGGGCCGCAGACCTATCACACCCTGCCGGAGATGGTCGCGAAGGCCAGCCGCAAGGTGGGCAGCGTGCTGAACACCGACTTCCCCGTGGAGTCCAAGTTCGACTTCCTGCCGGACGAGAGCGCCGGGCAGGGCGTCTCCGCCTTCCTGGCGGTGCAGGAGGGCTGCGACAAGTTCTGCACCTTCTGCGTGGTGCCCTACACCCGCGGCGCCGAGTTCTCGCGCTCCGGCACCCAGATCCTGGCGGAGGCGAAGCGCCTCGTCGCCGGCGGCACGCGGGAAATCAACCTGCTGGGCCAGAACGTCAACGCCTGGCACGGGGAGGGGCCGGACGGCACCACCTGGGGCCTGGGCCGTCTGGTCCGCGAACTGGCGGACATCGACGGGCTGGAGCGCATCCGCTACACCACCTCGCACCCGCGCGACATGGAGGACGACCTCATCCGCGCCCATGCCGAGGTGCCGCAGCTCATGCCCTACCTGCATCTGCCGGTGCAGGCGGGCTCCGACCGCGTGCTGGCGGCGATGAACCGCAAGCACACGGCGGACGACTACCGCCGCATCGTCGACCGGCTGCGCGCCGCCAAGCCGGATCTGGCGCTGTCGGGCGACTTCATCGTCGGCTTCCCCGGCGAAAGCGACGCGGACTTCGCGGAGACGCTGCGCCTCGTCACCGATGTCGGCTATGCCCAGGCCTATTCCTTCAAATACAGCCCGCGCCCCGGCACCCCGGCGGCCCTGGAGCACGCCCAGGTGCCGGAGGACGTGAAGGACGCCCGTCTGGCCGCGCTCCAGCAATTGCTGAACGCGCAGCAGCAGGCTTTCAACCAGAGCTTCGTCGGGCGCACCGTGCCGGTCCTGTTCGACCGCGCGGGCAAGCGCGCCGGCCAGCTCCTGGGCAAGAGCCCCTATCTGCAATCGGTGCACGCCGAGGCAAACGAGCGGCTGCTGGGCCGCATCGTGGAGGTGCGCATCGCCGCCGCCCATCCGAACAGCCTGGCCGGCCGCGTGGCGACCGGCGAATACCGCAGCTCCGTCACCGGCACGCAACCCGTGGAGGCGAGTGTTTGAACGGCTTGCCCGACCCGCGCCCCGATCAGCGTATCGACCTGAACTTCGACGACAACCGGCTTCTGCCGATGCTGTACGGGGAGCATGACCGCCACCTCGCCCGCATCGAGAACCAGCTGGGCGTCTCCCTGATCTCCCGCGGCAACACGCTGACCATCGCCGGTCCGGCGGAATCGGCGGAATCCGCCCGTTCGGCCATCGACGCCCTCTATGAGCGGTTGAAGCGCGGCATGACCGTCGGCACCGGCGAGGTGGACGCCGCCGTCCGCATGGCGACCGGCGTCGTCGGCGCGGTGCGCGACCAGAATCTGGCGACCCTCAGCCGCGGCGAGGTCGCGGTGCGCACCCGCCGCAAGGGCGCCATCACCCCGCGCTCCCCCATGCAGGCGGCCTATCTCCAGGCGCTCTCGGAAAGCGAGATGGTCTTCGGGCTCGGCCCCGCCGGCACCGGCAAGACCTACCTCGCCGTGGCCCAGGCGGTGGCGCTGCTGACCACCGGCCAGGTGGACCGCATCATCCTGTCGCGGCCCGCCGTGGAGGCGGGGGAGCGGCTGGGCTTCCTGCCCGGCGACCTGAAGGAGAAGGTGGACCCCTATCTGCGCCCGCTCTACGACGCGCTGCACGACATGCTGCCGGCGGAGCAGGTGAAGAAGCGGCTGGAGTCCGGCGAGATCGAGATCGCGCCGCTCGCCTTCATGCGCGGGCGCACGCTGGCCAACGCCTTCGTCATCCTGGACGAGGCGCAGAACACCACGCCCATGCAGATGAAGATGTTCCTCACCCGTCTGGGCGAGGGGGGCCGCATGGCGGTCACCGGCGACATCTCCCAGACCGACCTTCCCGCCGGCACGAAATCCGGCCTGCGCGAGGCGCTGGACATCCTGGACGGGGTGGACGGCATCCGCTTCGTTCATTTCACCGACGCCGACGTGGTGCGCCACCCGCTGGTCGCCCGCATCATCCGCGCTTATGACCGTGCCGAGGGCGACCGCGCCGAGAGCCAGCGCAAGCCCGCCCCCCGGCGGACCGCGCCGGATGGGGAGAGGGCACCGTGATGGCCGTGGACGTCGTCGTTTCACGTGAAGCGGGCGATTGGGCGGAAAACGCCGAATGGCTGTGCGAACGCGCGGCGCTGGCCGCGCTCGCCGTCATCTACGACGAGGAGGAAGGCCCGGCGGAACTGTCCGTCGTGCTGGCCGACGATGCGCTGGTGCACCGGCTGAACCGCGAATACCGCGGCAAGGACAAGCCGACCAACGTGCTGTCCTTCGCCCTGACCGAGGCGGAGGAGCCCGAACTGGGCGAGGACGTGCCGGTCATGCTGGGCGACGTCATCCTGGCCTGGGAGACCGTCGCCCGCGAAGCCGCCGAGCAGGGAAAAACCCCTTCGGACCATATGACCCACCTTGTGGTGCATGGCGTTCTGCATCTGCTCGGGTATGATCACGAGACGGATGACGAGGCCGAGGAGATGGAGCAGCTCGAAACCGACGTGCTCGCGACCCTCGGCATCGCCGATCCGTACGCCGCCACGCGCTCTCCGCCCGGAGAGTCGAACCTGGACGAACAACCACCGGACCGATGAGCGAAATTTCCGACAGTCGAACGCCCCGTGAAGACGGGGCCGACGATCAACAATCCTTGGGCCACCTGTTCCGCGGGTGGATGAGGACCGTTCTCGGGGGGCGCGACGACGCCACCCTGCGCTCCACGATCGAAGACCTGATCGAGGAGCAGGACAACGGCGAGGGCGGCGAAGGATCGCTGGGAGCGGGCGAGCGCGCCTTGCTCGCCAACATCCTGAAGCTCCGCGACCGGGCCGTCGCCGACGTGATGGTGCCCCGCGCCGACATCGTGGCGGTGGAGGTGGACACGCCGTTCCCCGCCCTGGTCCAGCGCATGGCGGAGGAAGCCCATTCCCGCCTGCCGGTTTTCCGTGAAACGCTCGACGACGTCGTGGGCATGGTCCACATCAAGGACGTGCTGGTGGCGATGGCCAACCGGACCCCGGTCGAGCTGAAGGACATCGTGCGCGATCTCAGCATCGTCGCGCCCAGCATGCCGGTGGTGGATCTGCTGGTGCAGATGCGCCAGAAGCGCCAGCACATGGCGCTGGTGGTGGACGAGTTCGGCGGCATCGACGGCCTCGTCACCATCGAGGATCTGGTCGAGGAGATCGTCGGCGAGATCGAGGACGAGCACGACGAGGAGGCGACCCCTCACTTCGTGGAGCGCCCCGACGGCTCCATCATCGCCGACGCCCGCGTCTCCATCGAGGATTTCGAGGAGCGTGTCGGCGCCTTCCTGACCGAGGAGGAGCGCGAGGACATCGACACGCTCGGCGGCCTCGTCGTGTCGCTGGCCGGGCGGGTGCCGGGCCGCGGGGAGATGCTGACCCATCCCTCCGGCCTGGAGTTCGAGATCGTCGAGGCCGACCCCCGCCGCATCCGGCGCCTGCGCGTGCGCACCGCGCCCGCCGAAAACTCCGCCCTGGCCGAGGTCGGGTAAGGCTCCGCAGGTTTTTTCACCACGGCAGGTTTTTTCACCACGAAGGCACGAAGGACACAAAGACGGCACAAAGAGGCTTTACCGCAGTCGCACAACCACGGGCGGGGCGGGGGCTTCTTTGTGAAACTCTTCGTGCCTTCGTGTCTTCGTGGTGACTCCCTGTCCAGACCAGCGCGACTCTCCCCGCATCCGGAGTTCCGATCCTTGGCCGCCACCGACACCCTGACCACCCCGGCCCGGCTGGGCCGCCTGTCCGTGCGTCTGGCCGGGCTGACCGGCTGGCGGCGGCTGGCGGCGGCGGCGGGATTCGGCGGGCTGGCGACGCTCGCCCTGCCGCCGGCCGGCGCGGTGCCGCTGCTGCTGATCGCCTTTCCGGGGCTGCTCTGGCTGCTCGACGGGGCGCGGACGAAGCGGCAGGCCTTCGCGGTGGGCTGGTTCTTCGGCTTCGCCCACCACCTGCTCGGCCTCTACTGGATCAGCGCGGCGCTGTTCACCGACATCGGGCGGTTCTGGTGGGCGCTGCCGCTGTCGGCGGCGGGGCTGCCGATCCTGCTGGCGATGTTCTCCGGCTTCGCCACCCTGCTGGTCTGGGTGCTGAAGGCCAGGGGATTGGGGAGGGCGGTGCTGTTCGCCGCCTCCTGGGCGCTGTTCGAATGGCTGCGCGGCCATGTCTTCACCGGCTTCCCGTGGAGCCTCATCGGCTATGGCTGGACGGGCCTTCTCCCGGTGCTGCAGGGCGTCTCGCTGATCGGCATCTACGGACTCAGCCTGCTGACCGTGCTGGTGGCGTCGCTGCCGGCGGGGCTGGCCGACCCGGCGGTGTCGCGCCGCCGCGCCTGGGCCGCGCTGGCCGCCGG
>NZ_JAUJFI010000207.1 GCF_030849505.1 Azospirillum isscasi
GGCTCGACCCCGGCGGGCAGGGCAGCGGCGGAGGGATAAGGCGGCAGGGCGCGCCAGTGGACCGGGGCGGCCTCGTCCAGCGGGGCGGTCAGCGCGTCGCCCAGCGCCGCGGCCAGGGCGCCCTCATAGCCGGGAGCGACGGTCACCGCGTCCACCAGCGGCGGGAACAGGTCGCCCGCCCCGGCGGACAGCAGTTCGGCCAGCGCCTTTTCCTCCGCCTTCAGCTTGGCGCGGGCGGATTCGGCGGCTTGCAGCGCCTCGCGGGCGCGGGCCTGGGCGGGTTCGGCGTCGGATTTGGCGCGTTCGGCCTGTTCGGCGGCCTCGCGGGCGTCCTCCAGCCGCTGTTCGGCCAGCTCGACGGCCAGTTCGGATTCCGCCACGTCGGCGCGGGCGGCGATCTCGCGTTCCAGGGCGTCGCGCTGGGCCTGCTGCTCGGCAAGGCGCTTGGCCAGCCCGGATGCCCGCGTTTCGAAATCGGCGACCTGCCGCTGGGTGGCGGCGCGGCGGGCCTCGTCGGAGGCGGTCTGTTCGGTCAGGCGGGTCAGCTCGCGGTCGAGCGCGTCCACCGCCTCCCGCGCGTCGGCCAGAGCCTCCCGCGCGGCCTCCTCCAGCATCTCCTCGTCGGCCTGGGCTTCCAGCAGGCGGTCGCGTTCGGCCTCCAGCCGGGCCAGCGCGTCCCCGGCGTCGGCGGCCAGCGCCTCCTCGCGGCCAAGGTCGCCGGCGATCTGCTGAAGGCGGGACAGCAGGGCGCGCTGCTGCTCGGCGACGCGCTTCTCCTCGGCGTCGAGCTGCTCCCTGGCGATGACCAGCCGTTGCAGGGCGGCGGCGGCGGCGGCCTCGGCCTGACGCTTTTCCGGCAGTCCGGCGGCGTCCTCGGTGCGGCGGGTGGTCAGCCGGGTGACCGCCAGCATCAGGTCGCGCACCGCGCCCTCGGCCTTGGCGAAGGCGTCGCGGGCGCGCGCCAGCTCGCCTTCATGGGCGATCCAGCGCAGGTGCCAGAGCACCGCCTCGGCCTTGCGGATCTGTTCGGACAGGTTGCGGTAGCGGGCGGCCTGACGCGCCTGCTTCTTCAAACTCTGAAGCTGGGTGTCCATGGCCCCGATCACGTCGTCGAGGCGCATGAGGTTGGTTTCCGCCGCCCGCAGCCGCAGTTCCGCCTCGTGCCGGCGGGAGTGCAGGCCGGTGATGCCCGCCGCCTCCTCCAGCAGCATGCGGCGGTCCTGCGGCTTGGCGTTGATGATCTGGCCGACCTTGCCCTGGCTGACCAGCGCCGGGGAGTGGGCGCCCGAGGCGTTGTCGGCGAAGAGGAGCTGGACGTCGCGGGCGCGCACCAGCTTGCCGTTGATGCGGTAGTCGGAGCCGTTGCCGCGCTCGATCCGCCGCGTCACCTCCAGCTCGTCGTGCTCGTTGAAGCCGGCGGGGGCGGTGCGCGTGCGGTTGTCGATGAGAAGGGCGACTTCGCCCAGATTGCGCGCCGGACGGTTGGCCGTTCCACCGAAGATGACGTCGTCCATGTCGTCGCCGCGCATCTTCTTGGCGGAGGTTTCCCCCATCACCCAGCGCAGCGCCTCCACCAGATTCGACTTGCCGCAGCCGTTGGGGCCGACGATGCCGGTCATGCCCGGCTCGATCACCAGATCGGTGGCGTCGACGAACGACTTGAAGCCGGACAGGCGGAGGCGCGTGAAGTGCACGGGAACGAAGCCTTCTGCCCGGTCCTTACTTCACCAGCTTGTCGATGGCGGCGGCGAAGGTTTCGAACGGCTGGGCGCCGCTGATGGTGGCCGCACCCTCGTTGATGACGAAGGTCGGGGTGGCCTCAACCTTGTACTTGTCCTGGCCGACCAGACGGCTTTGCAGGATGCCGTCGGCCAGCGCCTGGTTGGCGAGGCAGGCGTTGATGGTCTGCTCGCTCATGCCGGCGAGCTTGCCGTACTGGGCCAGCGCCTTGGCCGGATCGGCGGCGCGGCTCCACTGGCCCTGGCTCTTGAACAGCACGTCGAGCAGCGGGTAGTAGCGCTCCGCCGGGGCGCAGCGGGCCAGCATGGAGGCGCGCAGCGCCGCCTGATCGAAGGGGAAGTCGCGGAAGATCAGCTTCGCCTTGCCGGTGTCGATGTAGGCTTCCTTGATCTTCGGCAGGATTTCGGTGTGGAAGGTGGCGCAGTGCGGGCAGGTCATCGACGAATAGTCGAGGATCGTCACCGGTGCGTCGGGCTTGCCGAGCACCCGGTCGGCCAGCAGGTCGGCGGTGGAGGGCGCCGGAGCCTGCGCCGTCTGCACGGGGGCCGTCTGCACCGGCAAAGTCTGCCCGTTCGACGGACGGGAGCCGACGACGGCGAGCCCGATGATCAGCGTCATGCCGACCGCGATCACCGCGGTGATGCCCAAAAGGTTGCGGTTCACTTTGGCCTCATCCCTACCAGATGTTGATGGTATAACCGAAACACCCCTTTTGCGGCAAGAGTATGGCCCAGTCCGGGCTTGCCTCCGCCAGGGGAATCACCGCCGGCGCGGGGCCGGACGCGGGCGGGCCAGCAGCGACCGCCCGAACCGTTCCAGCGTGGCCCGCAATTCCTCGTCCTCCACCGTGGCGGCGGTGGTCATCACCGACAGCTCCTCGTCCATGGTCAGGTCGCGCGGGCGCACCACCGGTTTCGGCATGGACAGCGGGGCGGCGTGGATCAGCTTGATCTTCGCCACCGCGCGGTAACCGAAGAAGCTGTTGATCCGCTCCACGATCTGCGGTTCCAGATGCTGAAGCTCCAGCGCGATGGCGCCCATGGCGCGGATGTGCAGGACGGCGTCCTCCCGCTTGCCGCGGGGGAAGCTCAGCTTGTCGGGGGCGGTGCGCAGGCTCAACTGGTGGCCGACGATGGACGGCCAGTCGTTGATGAGCGAGCCGAAGGCCAGCCCGCGCTTGCCCAGGGCCTTGCCGGCCACCTCGGGGACGGTCTGGCCGATTCGCCGCGGTCCGTTCATGAAAGGGTTTCCTGGTGATGGTCCGCGCACCCTAGCGCAAGCGGGCGGGATTTCGCCAGCGCCCCCGGCGGCGGCCCTTTATCGGCGGGCCTGTCCGCCCTATCTCTTGCCGCCATGACGACGCCTCCCCATGCCGCCCCCGAAGACGCCGCCCCGCGCCTTCTCTTCTGGTACGACCGCAACCGCCGTGATCTGCCCTGGCGCGCCAAGCCGGGGGAGGTGGCCGATCCCTACCGGGTCTGGCTGTCGGAGATCATGCTGCAACAGACCACGGTGCCCGCCGCGGCCCCCTATTTCCGGGCCTTCACCGAACGCTGGCCGACGGTGCGGGATCTGGCTGCGGCGCCGCTGGACGACGTGCTGGTGGCCTGGGCGGGTCTCGGCTACTACGCGCGGGCGCGCAACCTGCACAAATGCGCGCAGGCGGTGGCGGCGGAGCGGGCGGGGTGCTTTCCGGACAAGGAGGCGGCCCTGCTGGACCTGCCGGGGATCGGCGCCTACACCGCGGCGGCGATCACCGCCATCGCCTTCGGCCGCAAGGCGACGGTGGTGGACGGCAACGTGGAGCGGGTGATCTCCCGCGTCTTCGCGGTGGAGGACCCGCTGCCCGGCGTGAAGCCGAAGCTGCGGGCGCTGGCCGCCATCCTGACGCCGGACGAGCGGCCCGGCGACTACGCCCAGGCGATGATGGATCTCGGCGCCACCGTCTGCACGCCGCGCAAGCCGAAATGCATGCTCTGCCCCTGGTCGGACTGGTGCGCCGCCCGCGCCGCCGGCGTCCAGGAGCAGCTTCCCCGCAAGGCCGCCAAGGCGGACAAGCCGACCCGGCGCGGCGTCGCCTTCTGGCTGCTGAACCCGGACGGGGCCGTGCTGCTGCGCCGCCGGGCGGAGGACGGGCTGCTGGGCGGCATGACCGAGGTGCCCTCCACCCCCTGGGCCGGCCACGCGCCGGGCGATGCCGAGATTGCAGAGTCGGCGCCTCTGGATCTTCCCTGGCGCAGCCTGCCGGGTGTGGTCCGCCATACTTTCAGCCATTTTCACCTCGAACTTGGGGTGGTCGCGGCCAGGGCCGGCGACGGCTGGCGGAAGGCCGAGGGGCTGTGGGTTCCGGTGGACCGGCTGGGTGGGCAGGCCCTTCCCTCCGTCATGATGAAAGTGGTGCGCCACGCGCTGGCCCACGCATAGAGGAAAGGCGGGACGGAGCATCATGAGGCGGCGGACGATCCTGGCCCTGCCGGCCTTCCTGGCCGGCGCGTGGCTTGCCGGACCCCTGCGGGCGGAACCGGGGGCGAAGGCAAAGGCGAAGCCCTCCGCACCCGCTGGACGCCGGGTGGCGCTGGAACTGGTGCTGGCTCTGGACGGCTCCGCCTCCATCACCGATGGGGACCTGGAGTTCCAGTTGCAGGGCCACGCCGCGGCTTTCCGCGATCCGGACGTGAGCGACGCGGTGACGATGGGCGGCATGGCGGCGACCCTGGTGGTCTTCTCCGGCCCGCACAGCCTGCGCGTGCTCGTGCCCTGGACCGCCCTGACCAGCGCGGAGGAGGTCGCCGCCTTCGCAAACCGGATCGACAAGGCGCCGCGCGGCTTCCAGGGGGACTCCACGGCGCTGGGCAACGCCATCGAGGAGTCGGTCAAGCTGTTCGCCGGCAACGGCTTCGACGCGCCGCGCAAGGTCATCGACATCGTGTCGAACGGCTTTTCCAACAGCGGCCCGGACCCCGCGGGCGCCCGCGACCGTGCCGAGCGTCGGGGGATCACCATCAACGCCCTGGCCATTCTGGACGAGTTTCCCTGGCTGGAAGAGTATTACCGGGAAAACGTCGTGGGCGGCGTGAATTGCTTCGTGAAGACGGCGATGGACCGCGGCAGTTTCGTCGAAGCGCTCCGGCAGAAGCTGATCCAGGAAATCGCTACGGCTCCGGCGCCGCGCTCGGTTATCGCCGCCGCCAATCTTTGACCTGCGGTGCTAAGCCGCTCCGGTTTTTGGAAAATCGCCTGGAGGAAGGAGCGCGGATCGGGCTACTTTACCACAGCGTGCACAGGTGTGCGTCCGGATATCCATGGGGATGTTTTCGCGGGCAGGGCATGTCCTGCACGGTGCGCTGGGACGGTGGAATGGACGATCGGAGGCCGGTTGAGCCGGGCGACATCGCGGTAGCGGACATCGTGGCGGCGGCCGGCGCGGCGGTGGCCGTGAAAGCCGTGGCCGACGACGGGACGTTCCGCCCCGGGCGGAAACCCAGCCTGCAGGCCGTGGCGGTGGTGCTGGCCGTCGTCGTCGCCCTGGTGCTGGCGACCCTGACGGCGGTGGTCGGTTCGGCCTTCCTCGGCATCGTCGGCATTGCGGAGGAGGCGCGCAACGTCACCGTGCCACGCATCGGCGCCCAGCAGCGCGACGCCCTGACCGCCGCGCAGTTGAGCCGCTTGGCCGAAGTGATCCTGAACAGCCGCGACCGCGCCCGCCGCGCCGCCGCCCTGGACGAGGCGGAGGCGCTGGCCGGCCAGTTCGCCCTGGTGGTGGACGTCGCCGTCCTGGACAAGCTGGACCGCGCGCTGAGCGCCGTGAGGCGCAGCAACCACCGCGCCGACCTGATCGACGCGCTGTCCGCCAGCATCCGCGAGCAGTTGGCCGGGGTGGACGACGCGCTGGAACTCGCCACCTCGCTGCTGGCTGAGCCGGACAAGGCGGTCCAGGACTACGCCTTTCTCAGCAACCTGTACCATCTGCGCCGGCTTTACGGGCAGGTGGCGGCCACCGAGACGGCGGAGCAACTCGCCCTGGTGGACATCGAGATCCTGGGGCTGCTGCGCAACCAGCAGGCCCTGCTGGGCAGCCTGTCCACGATGAGGACGGGGCCGGCGGCTCAACCCAACCGCCTCGCCGCCGTTCTCGACCGCTTCGTGGCGGCGCGCACGGTGACCGACCTGCACCGGGGGCGCCTGACCGTGTTGGCGCAGGTCCGGCAGGACGGCGATTTCGCCTATCGCCAGTTGAAGACCCTGGCCGACAGCCTGTCCGGCGACGCCGCCGCCGCCACGCTGGACATGACCGATCGCATCGTCGCGGACGGCTGGCGCGGGCTGTGGACCTGGGTCGGCGGGATCGCCGCGGCCGTCCTGCTGCTGGGGATCGTGATGGCCCTGCTGCGCCGTCATGTGGTGGTGCCGGTCCTGCGCGTCAGCGACACGCTGCACGCTTTGCAGCGGGACCCGCGTCCGGTGGCGCTGCCGCCCGCCTCGCTGGAGGAGTTCGACCGCATCGGGGAGGCGGTGGAGCGGTTCGCCGGGACGATGGCCGCCCTGCACCGCCAGACCGCGGCCCTGCGGGCGAGCGAGGGGCGGCTGAACACCATTTTGCAGTCTTCGCCCTTTCCGATCGTCATCGCGCGGCGCATCGACGGGCGCATCCTGTTCGCCAACGCTGCCACCGCCGATCTGCTGGAAACCCCCCTCTTCGCCGTGCTGGATCGCGCGGTGCCGGATTTCCTGACGAAGGGGGTCGACTGGGACGGCTTTGCCGGAGATGTGTTCCGCCGCGGGCGGCTGCCCGAGGTCGAGATGCGGCTGAGAACGGCGGAGGGGCGTCCCTTCTGGGGCGTCCTGTCAGCCATGGCGATGGATTACGACGGCGAGGAATCGATGTTCCTGGCGCTGCACGACATCTCGGCCCGCAAATACGCCGAGAAGGCCCTGGTCGCCGCGAAGGAGGAAGCGGAACGCGCTCTGCACGACCTCCAGCAGACCCAAAAGAGTCTCGTCCAGGCGGAGAAGCTGGCCTCGCTGGGCGCGCTGGTCGCCGGGGTGGCGCACGAGATCAACACGCCGGTCGGCATCGGCGTGACCGCCTCCAGCTATCTTGCGGAGCAGGCGCGCCAGTTCAAGGCCGGGGTCGCGAACGGGAACCTGCGCCGCCGCGACCTGGAGGAGTTCGTGGACCGGATCGAGGAAGGGGCGGACATGATCCTCGGCAATCTGGAGCGCGCCTGCACGCTGGTGCAGAGCTTCAAGCAGGTGGCCGTGGACCAGACGTCCGAAGCGCGGCGGCCCTTCGACCTGCGCGGCTATCTGGACGGGGTGCTGGGCAGCCTGACCCCGCAACTGAAGCGCACCGGCCACCGGGTGACGCTGGATTGCCCGGACGGGCTGGTCATGGACAGCTATCCGGGCGCCCTGTCGCAGGTCGTGTCGAATCTGGTCATCAACGCGCTGCTGCACGCCTTCCGGCCCGACTTGCCGGGCACCATGGCGATCACGGTGCGGGCCGACGGCCCGCCCGCCGAGGCGTCCGCCGTCGTCCTGGATTTCGCCGACGACGGCCGCGGCATTCCGCCGGAGCACATCGAGCGGATTTTCGAGCCCTTCTTCACCACGCGCCGCGCCGAAGGCGGCAGCGGGCTCGGCCTGCACATCGTCTACAACATCGTCACGGGGACGCTGGGCGGGCGCATCGCCGTGGCCTCGCAACCGGGGGCCGGCTGCCGCTTCACCATCCATCTGCCGCTGGCCGCAGCGCCCATGGCGCCGCCCGCCGTCACGGCGGGCCGCGTCGCGGTGCCCGTGGCGGAACCTGCCTGAGGGAACTCAGGCCGCGACGTCAGGATCTGGCGCGTTCGATCTCGACGCCGACGCTGGCGGCGTCCGGGAACACATCCAGCTTCTCCACCCGCACGGTGACGGCGGCGATCCGCTCGTCGGACAGGCAGCGCTCGGCGATGCGTTCGGCCAGCGTTTCGATCAGGGTGACGTGGCCCTGGCTGACCAGACCCTTCACCACCGCCGCCATGTCCTCGCCGGTGACGCCGGGCGCGGCGACCTCGAAATCGAGGTTCAGACGGATGCGCTGCGGCTTGATCCGTTCGTGGGCATAGACGCCGATCAGCGCGTCCATGACCAGATCGCGCACGAAACAACGGGTGGACAGCGCGACCGGGGCCGAACGGGGCGCCGGAGCGGTGACGGTGGCGAAGAGCTTGTTCATGGCGCACACGCCTATCACGCCGTCCTTGTCCTGCCAAGGCATGCAGGCGGCGATTGATGGAAGGCTCCAATGCCGAACGCGGGGGACGGGGCGGCGCCGGAGGCCGCCCCGGGCCGGTCAGGCCCCGAGTCAGGCCCCGAGTCAGGCGGCGGCTTCGGAGCGGATGCGCTCGCGCAGCACGTCGATGGGGCGCAGGTCGCCGCCATCCTCATAGTGCCAGAAGGTCCAGCCGTTGCAGGCCGGAAGCCCGGCCATGGCGGCGCCCACCTGATGGATGGAGCCGCGATGCTCGCCGCGCGGGCCGGCCCCGATCAGCGTGCCGTCGGCGCGCACGCGGGCGGCGACGCGGCG
>NZ_JAUJFI010000208.1 GCF_030849505.1 Azospirillum isscasi
CGCGCCACCCGCCGGTTCCGGGTCCGGTGGGAGCGGAGGGGGAGGGTGGCAGGGCGGCGGCGGCTGGGGCTCCGGTTGGGGTTCGGGATGGGGGCAGCGGCGCACCGGCGGCTACGGCCCGGGCGGCTGGTACGGCGGCTGGCGCCCGCCGGGCTGGGCCTATGGCAGCCGCCCCAGCTTCGGCCTGTGGGACGGGTTGTTCCTGTGGTTCCTTCTCGACCACCTGTCGCGTCCCGGCTACGCCGACTGGTTCCACAATCACCAGAACGACCCCGGCTACGCGGAGTGGCGCGCGGAGGCGGAACGGCGCGCGCAGGACGATCCCGACCTGCGCCGCCGTCTGGACGATCTCGACACCCGCCTGCGTGCGCAGGAGGACCGCCCGCGCGACCCCGGCTATCTGCCGCCGGACATCCCGCGCGAGGTCGCACAGGCCGCGCCGGAGACCTCCTCGGACGGTTCCGGGGGTGGCATGGGCACGGTGCTCGTCCTGGCGTTGCTCGCCGGGGCGGGGGTCGTGGCCGTCGCCGTCCTGCGCCGCCGCTCGTCCGGCTCACGATCCGGAGGTTCCGCCATGACCCGTTCGCCCTGGAGCACCGCCGCCGGCATCGTCAAGGCCAAGGCCACCGGCGCGGCCTACGAACCGTCGCTGTTCCGCGTGGGCATGACGCTGACGCCCGATCCCACGCCCTTCCTGCTGGGCGGCGCCGCGATCAAGACGGCGGCGCCGGAGGGGGCCGGCACGATGGTCGGCGTGGAGGCCGTGGGCACGTTGACGGGCGGCGGGGTGACGCTGCACCGCCTGTATCTGCCGGGCGGGCGCGGCTTCTACCAGCTTCATCTGGGGGCCGGGGGGACGCCGGACGAATGCCGCTGGTTCTCCGTGCTGGACGAGGTGCACCCCGCCGACAATGAGGAATGGGGCTTCTGGCTGGCCGATGCCGACGGGATGATCGGCTACCCGCAATTCCAGACCAAGGACGGCAAGCTCTATGGGCGGCTGTGGTCGCCCGGCGCGTCCCGCATTGCCCCCGTCACCTTCGACGAGACGCTGACCGACCACCGCGGCAGCCGCACCCGCCGCCTGACCGCCATGCTCTACGCGGCCCCCACCGGCGCCGACGACCCCGCGCCCCGGACCGAATATGTGCTGGTCGCGGCGGTGGAGGACGGCGGCGCGGCGTGGGTGGAGGTCCGCGCCGGAATCGACGTCAACCCCGCTTCCCTCTCCCTTGCCTGAGTCCCCTGCCCGATCCCGCCAGCCCGGATGGAAGACACCATGGACACCAGCGTCGCGCAAATCCTGCAAGGCCTCGGATCCGGCCTGCCGCTGCTGCTTCTGCATTTCGGAGCGACCCTGGCTCTGTTCCTGATCGGGGTGGCCGTCTACGTCGCGGTCACGCCGCTGCACGAGCGCGACCTGCTGGCGAGCGGCAACCAGGCCGCCGGCGTGGTGCTGGGCGGCACGGTGGTGGCGCTGGCGATCCCCCTGGCGGCGACGCTGGCGACCAGCCTCGTCCTGGCGGACATCCTGATCTGGGGGACGATTGCCCTGGTGCTGCAACTGATTACCTTCCTGATCGCCATCCGGCTGTTCCGCGATCTGCGCCCGATGATCGAGTCCGGCAACGTCGCCGCGGGCACGGCGCTGGCTGGGCTCCAGATCGCCGTCGCGCTGCTGAACGCCGGAGCCATGGCGGGTTGAAGCCCCGCCGCAACGGAGAGGAACCGCAACCATGATCTCGTTCATCCGCAACCTCGTCGGGGTGAAGACCGATCAGGCCGTCCAATCGGCGGTGGAAGCCCTGGTCCGCTGGGACCCGAAGGCCGCCACGGAGGCCGAATTGCGCACGATGGAAGAGCATCTGGACAATCTCGGCCTCCAGGTCGCGCAGGCGCGCGCCGCCTATGAGAAGGAGCGGACGGAGGCCGACGCCATCCTTCAGCTGTCCCGCCAGCGCATGGCCGCCGCCGAGCATCTGCAAAGCCAGGTGGAGGCCGAGGCGGACGCCGGGCGCAAGGCGCAGCTTGAGAAGAGCCTGGAAACGCTGGTGGGGATGCTGGAACGGATGGCCCCGGACATCGACCGCGAGGAGCAGGACGCCCACGACGCCCGCGACTTCCTGACCATGCTGGAGACGACCTACGCCGAGGCCGGCGGCAAGCTGAAGGCCGCCCGCAGCGCCTTGCAGCGGGCCGAACGGGACATGGGCCGCGCCGCCCAGCAGCGCGACATGGCCCAGCAGCGGGCGGAGGCGGCCCGGCAGGCGGCGGGGCTGAGCGGCGCCACCTCCAGCCTCGGCACGGCGCTGAAGGCGATGCAGGACGCGGCGGCCCGCGACCTCGCCCAGGCGGAGGCGTCCAACGCCAAGGCCACGCTGCTGAAGCCGTCCAAGCCGGAGGAGGACGATCCCCACATCAAGGCGGCGCTCGACGCCGCGGCGGGGGCGAAGCCGGCGCCCAGCACCCTGTCCGACCGTCTGGCGGCCCTGAAGACGAGACACTGAGCGGGCATGGATAGGATTGCTCTATTGGTGGGATAGGGAAAACGGAATCGATCCTATCGGTTTTCTCCGCCATGATGGACGCCGTGAAGGTCTGATCGCCGGAGGAAAACCATGCGCAGGTCGATGGCGGAGCTGATGAGCGAACTGGAACGGCACGGCGTGCGGCTGCTGCCGGGCGGGCGTCTTCTGGTGCCGGGCGACGTTCCGGCTCCGCTGCTGATGCGCGCCCACCGCAACCGCCGCGCGCTCAGCGCCGCGCTGGCGCCGGCGCGCGGCTGATGGCGGCTTGACCGCGGCCCTTTGGGCGTTGTTCCTGCGCGGACGGCATCCCACGTCATGACGACGCCCCCATTTTGCGGGCGGCCCCGTGCCCAACCAGGAGACTGTGTGTGACGATCCAACTGACCACCCTCGCCAACGGCTTCCGCGTGCTGACGGACCACCTGCCGCATCTCGGCACGGTGACCAGCGGCGTGTGGGTCGGCGTCGGGGCGCGCAACGAACGGCCCGCGGTGAACGGCATCGCCCATTTCCTGGAGCACATGATCTTCAAGGGCACGGAAAGCCGTGACGCGCTGGGCATCGCGCTGGAGATCGAGAACCGCGGCGGCGAGTTCAACGCCTACACGGACTACGACGTCACCGCCTATTACACGCAGATGGCCGCCAAGCACGTCGATGTCTCCTGCGAGATCATCGGCGACATCGTGCTGAACTCCGTCTTTCCGGAAGAGGAGGTGGAGAAGGAGCGCGGCGTGGTCATCCAGGAGATCGGCCGCTACGCCGACGAGCCGGAGGACGTGGTTTACGAGGCGCTGCGCCGCACCGCCTTCGACGGGCAGGCGCTGGGCCGTCCGATCCTGGGGCCGAAGGAGAACGTCGCGGGCTTCGGGCGGGACCATCTGTTCGACTATGTGTCCCATTACGACCCGCGCCGCATGGTCTATGTGGTGTCCGGCAACGTCGATCACGGCACGGTGGTGCGCCGGGCGGAGGCGCTGTTCGGTCATCTGACCGCCAAGGACGATCCCTTCCACGAGACGGTCGTCAACAAGGGCGGGGCGGCGCTTCTGACGCGCGACGCCGAGCAGGTGCATTTCATGGCCGCCTTCCCCGGCGTCGGCACGGAGGACGCCGCGAGCTACGCGCTGCGCCACCTTGCCAACATCCTGGGCGGCGGCATGACCTCGCGCCTGTTCCAGGAGATCCGGGAGAAGCGCGGGCTGGTCTATTCGGTCTACGCGGCCCCCATCCAGTATGCGGACGGCGGCGCGCTCAGCTTCTACGCCGGCACCGGGCCGGAGGAGGTGGCGGAGCTGGTGCCGGTCTTCTTCGAGGAACTGCGCAAGGCCCGCGACGGCGTGACCGCGGCGGAGCTGGAGCGGTCGAAGGAGCAGATGCGCTTCTCGGTGGGCAAGTCGCTGGAATCGACCATGCGCCGCGCCGACCGTTTCGCCCGCACCCTGCTGCGCACCGGCGAGGTGCGGACCATCGAGCAGATTTTCGAGCGCATCGACGGCGTGACGCCGGAGGATGTGGCGGCGGCGGCCAACCGCGTCTTCGCCGGCCCGATGGCGGTGTCCGCGGTGGGAAAGCTGGACCATCTGCCGTCCTATGAGGACATGCAGGGGATGCTGAAGGCGGCGTGAAGGTCCTTATGTCGCAACGCTTGCCCCCTCCCTAACCCTCCCCCGCCTTTGGCGAGGGAGGGGATTTTCTCCCTCTCCCGCGAAGCGGGGGAGGGCCGGGGAGGGGGCAGCCGGTCGCTCCCCTACCAAACCACCGCCGGCAGCGCCGCGACCTTCAGCGGCCCGAGGAACAGCCCGCGGTTCTGCACGGTGACCGGGGCGGTCAGCACCGGCTCGCCATCCGGTCCGGTGGGGCGGGCCAGCAGGCCCAGCATGGTGCGGGCCATCGCCAGATCCTTGGGCCGGAACAGGCCCTGAAGCGCGTCCAGCACCGCCTGGAACCCGCGCACCTCCGCCGTCAGCGCGGCCTGCGGCTGCAGGGCGGCATCCAGGGCCAGCGTGCCGTTCATCGCCAGCTTCAGCGGTCCCCAGTCCAGGTTCAGCCCATCCAACTGGAGCGTGCCGCCGCCGCGGCTCCAGGCCGACAGGCTGACCGGCTCCGGCTTCGGCGGCTGGCCCAGGATGCGCGCCGTCAGCAGAAGCCGCTGCACCTCGCGGCCCAGCGAGCCCGGCACGCCGTCCGGCAGGGTGGCGCCGCGGGCTTCCAGCGTGACGGACAGGCCGGTGTCGGTGTGGCTGGCCGGCGGTTCCGCCGGCTGGGCGGCGGTCAGATCCAGGGCGGCGATGGGGACGGGAAGGGCGTCGGGCTGCGCCACGAGGTTGGTGAAGGCCAGCCGCGCCTCCACCGGCTGGCCGGCCAGGGTGAGGCCGACATGGCCCTGGCCGCCGTCGCGGGCGACCAGCGTGAAGGGCGGCTGGTTCGCCTGCACCACCGTCACCGTCTGCTCGCCGGGCAGCGACAGCGCGATGCGCGCGTAATTCCAGGGGGGCGCCTCCGCCACCAGGCGGGCGCCCCGCCATTCCACGTCGCGGGTGGCGAGGTGCGGCGCCTCCAGGGCGGCGCGGATGGTGAAGGGATAGCCACCGACGCTCAGCCCGCCATGGGCCACCAGGGCGCCGGCCGCCCGCTGATCGTCCATCCAGGCGAGCACGCCGCGCTCCACCGCCGCCGCCGCCTGCCACCACCAGACCGAATAGGCGCCGGCCAGCAGGGCAAAGGCAAGAACGGCGAAGCCCAAGATCTTCCGAACGCGCATCTGTGGCATTTCCGTTTTATGGCATCCACCTTATAGCGGGCGGCCTGGGGCCGTGCTAGGATTCATCGCGTCGGCGCCAGTCGGCGCACGCTGCATTACTTAAGGGTCATGCTGCTCGATACGCGATCCCCTGTTGCCGAGCTTCCGGCCGATGCGCCGGCGCAGCGTCCGGCCTCCGCCGCCTCTTCCTGGTCCAGCGACATCGCGGTGACGCCCGGCGCCGACCTGTGGGTCTTCGCCTACGGTTCGCTGATGTGGAACCCGGAGTTTCCCTTTCTGGAGCGCCATCCGGCGGTGCTGGGCGGCTATCACCGCCGCTTCTGCGTCTCCTCCCACCGCTACCGCGGCACGCCGGAGCGGCCCGGGCTGGTGCTGGGGCTCGACCGTGGCGGCTCCTGCCGGGGCATCGTCTTCCGCGTGGCCGCGGAGCGGGTGCCCGAAACCCTGGACCATTTGTGGGACCGGGAGATGCTGAACCGCGTCTACCGGCCCAAGCTGCTGCCCGTGCGTCCGCGCGACGGCGGGGCGCCGGTGACCGCCTGCACCTTCGTGGTGGACCGCCGGCACCGGCAATATTGCGGCTGCATGGACGAAACCACCATGGCGGAGCGCATCGCCGGGTGTCGGGGGGAACGCGGTCCGAACCTGGACTATCTCGTCAACACGGTCGCCCATCTGGAGGCCATCGGCATCCACGACCGCGGGCTGTGCAGCCTGCTGGCCGCGGTGCGCACCCGGCTTGCCTGAGTGGGCTTGCCTGAGGGGGCTCGCCTGAGGGAGACGGAAGCGCCGCCTCAGAACTGTTTCAGCAGCCGGTCGATGTACTCGCGCTCCATCTGCGGGCGGCCATACTGGCCGGAGCGGCGGCGCAGCTCGTCCAGGATCTCGCGGGCGCGCTGGAGTTCGGCTTCCTCCGGGATCTTCACGTCGTCGCCGTTGTAGTTGCCGAAGCCGGAGGGGCGGCGGCCCAGCGGGTCGCGGTTGCGGCCCTGGCCCTGGCGCTGCTGCTGCGCCTGTCCGGGCTGCTGCCCGGTCATGGCCGGACCCTGCTGGCCCATCATCTGCTGCATCATCTGCTCGGCCATGGCCTGCATGCCCTGCTGAAGCTCGTCCATCGCCTGGGTCTGCGAAGGGACGGCGGAGCCGGGCTGCCCCTGCTGGAGCGCCTGGCCGGCGTCGCGCATGGCCCGTTCGGCGCGGCCCAGCGGGCGGGGGATGTCGCCGCCCTGCTGCTCGCCCATGCGGCGCATCAGCTCGCCGAGCTGGCGGCGCAGCGCCTCCTGCTGCTCGGCCTGCTGCTGCATCAGCGGGCTGCCGGACCGGCCCTGCTGGCCTTGCTGCCCCTGCTGCTGGCGGCCCTGGCGGTTGCGCGGCCCCTGCTGGCCCTGCTGGCCGTCCTGCTGGCCCATCTGCTCCTGCGACTGGCGGAAGGTCTGGTCCAGAAGGCTCTGCTGCCGCTGCGCAAGCTCCTGAAGCTCGCGCATCATCTGCCACGCCTCGTTCTGGCCCTGCTGCTGCATCTGGGCCATGGCGCCGTTGCGCATGTTCTCCATCATCTGCTGCAACTGGGACAGCATCTGCCGCGCGGCGTCGCGGGCGCCGGTCTCGGCCATCTGCCGCATCCGGTCCATCATCTCCTGGAGATCCTGGCGGTCCATCATCTGGTCGGCCATGTCCGGCGGCACCATGGGGATCGGATCGCCGCGCTCCAGCGCCTCGCGCATCTGCTGCTCCATGGCGTCGAGGAACTTGTCGAGCGCCGCCTGAAGCTCGTCCATCAGCTTCTTCAGCTCCTGGTCGTCCGCCCCGCGCTCCAGCGCCTCGGCCAGACGGCGCTCGGCGTCGCGCAGGTCGCGCTCGGCCAGCGACAGGCCGCCGTCCTCGATGCGCAGCGCGGTCTCCCACAGCAATTGCTGAACGGCGGGGACGGAGGCCGCCTCCTCGTCCAGCAGCAGGCGGTTCACCGCCGTGCGCAGCGCCAGGAAGGCCACCAGATCGCCGCCGAACTGGCTGGGCCGGGACGAGAGGTCGGCCAGCGCGCGGGCCACCTCGATGCGGAGCTGCTTGGGCCGCAGCGTCAGCTTCTTGCGTTCCTCCACGATGGCGCGGGCGACGGGATGGTTGAAGACCCGCTCCGGCAGGACCATCGCCACGTCCTCCGTGCTGCCGGTCTGGCCGGCGCCGTCCAGAGCGGTCAGGCGGACGGTGACGTTCAGCCCGGCCCAGGGATGGGCGGTCAGGTCGTGGAAGGCGGCGTTGCGCGCCTCGCGCGGGCGGACGCCGGGCAGGGCCAGCGGCAGCTCCAGAGGGCTGCGGTCCAGCGCCGGGGCTTCCTCCTCCGGCACGGCCAGCCGGACGACGGCCCTGGCCTCGGCCAGCCCGTAATCGTCCTGCGCCGTGTAGTCGAGCCGCAGCGCCCCGCGCTCGCCCTTGGCCGGCGGACTGGCGTAGGCGATGGCGGGCGGGGTGTCCGGGATGATCCGGACGTTCCAGCTTCCCAGAACGCCGGAGCCCTGGGTCACGGCGATGCGGTTGCCGTCCTCGATGGGCTGCTGGATCTGGAAGGTGGAGGAATCCACCGCCTCGAAGGCGGCGGTCCTGGTGCCGGCCTCCAGCGAGGGCGTGCCGCCGCCGCCGGTGACGCGGGCGAGCACGAGGCTGCCCTTGGGGACCGGCACGGGATCGGCGAGGTTGGGCGTGTGGGCGGGGTTGGCCGACTTCAGGAAGACCGGAGGCAGGCCGGTGTATTCCGGCGGAGTCACCCACAGATCGAGCGTCGCGACCGAGGCCGCCGCCGTCCCGCCGAGGCGCGGGCTGACGGCGGCGGACAGCCGCGGTTTCCAGTCGCCCCAGGTGGCGCCGCCCGCGGCGATCAGTACCAGCACCACCAGCGCCCGCAGGGCGTAGCGGTCGTGGGCGGCGAGGCCGTCGGACGGCGGCCAGGCCACGC
>NZ_JAUJFI010000209.1 GCF_030849505.1 Azospirillum isscasi
CCGCCTCGCCACAGGCGTCGAGCGCCGGGGCGATGTCCGCCGCCGTGCCGAAGCGGGCCACGGCGGCGAGCAGGCGGGCGCGGCGCTCCGGCTCCGGCGTGGCGCCGAAGACATGCAGCCCGTCGCGGATCTGCAACTCCTTGATGTCGCAGAGATGGGCGTCCAGGCGGCTGAGGATCGAGTCGGGGTCGTCGTCGGGCCGCAGGTTGCAGTCGGCGGCGACGCCCGAGGTCCAGGCCAGATCCAGGATGGTCTGCCGCAGCGTGCCCAGCCGCCGCGGGTCCAGCCCGGTCGCCATGGAATATTCGTCGATGGCCGTTTCAAGCGCGGCGAGGTCGCCGTGCAGCCCGGCCTCGACCGGCGGCGGGGTCAGGTGGCCGATCAGGACGGCGCCCAGCCGGCGGCGCGCCTGCACCCCCTCGCCGGGGTTGTTGACGATGAAGGGGTAGAGGCAGGGCAGCGGTCCGGCGACGATCTCCGGCCAGCAGTCGGCGGAGAGCGCCACCGCCTTGCCCGGCAGCCATTCCAGCGTCCCGTGCGCCCCCACCTGGACCAGCGCGTGGATGCCCACGACGTGGCGGAGCCAGAGGTGGAAGGCGGCGTAGCCGTGGCTGGGCGGCGTCTCCGGGTCGTGGTGCTGGGTGGTGGTCAGCGGGCCGTGGCCGCGGCTGGGCTGCACGGCGACGGTGGCGTTGCCGCAGGCCAGGACCGTGAAGCGGAAGGCGCCGCCGTCCACCAGCGGGTCGGCGTCCTCACCGCCCCAGGTGGCGGCGATGCGGGCGCGGACCTCGGCGGGGGCGAGGCGGCGGTAGTCCTCCAGACTCAGCGTGGCCAGACTCAGCGTGGCCAGGCTCTGCGTCGCGGAGGCGCCGCCGGTCAGCGCCTCCATCAGGGCGGCGGGGCCGGCGGGAAGCCCGTCCAGCGCGTAGCCCTCCGCCTTCAGCCGCTCCAGGATGCCGACGACGCTCGCCGGGGTGTCCAGCCCCACCGCGTGGCCGATGCCGCCGCCCGGCCCCGGATAGTCGGACAGCACCAGAGCCAGCTTGCGCTCCGCCCGCGGGGTGGCGCCCAGCCGCACCCAGGCGGCGGCCAGATCGGCGGCGAACCCGACCCGGTCGGGCACCGGGCGGATCAGCGTCGGGGCGAATTCCAGATCCGGGTCCAGCGCCCCTTCGGCCTTGAAGGCGATGGCGCGGGTCAGGATGCGCCCGTCCATCTCCGGCAGCACCACGTTCATGGCGAGGTCGGACGGCCCCATCCCGCGGGCGGAGCCGCGCCAGCCCTCCTCCGGCGTGGTGGACAGCACGGCCTGGAGCACCGGCGAGCCGTTGGCCTCCAGCGGCGACCCGTCCTCGCGCGCCGCGGAGAAGCCGGTCAGGTTCAGCACCACGGCGGCGTTGCGCGCGGTCAGGGTGGCGCGCATCCAGGCGGCGCAGTCCGGCTCCTTCAGGCTCGCCACGAACAGCGGCAGCGGGGCGAGGCCGCGCGTGGCCAGCGCGTCGCACAGCGCGTGCACCGGCTCCAGATCGCCGGCCAGCAGGTGGGAGCGGTAGAAGACGACCGGCGCGCAGGGGGCGGCGGTTTGGGCGGCGGTTTGGGCGGCGGTTTGGCCGGACCATCCCTCATAGACGCCGAAGCGCGGGACGGGCGCCGGCTCGCGCCAGGGGCGGTCCTGCCCGGCCAGCGTGGCGGCGTAGGCCAGCAGGTGGGCCATGTTGTCCGGCCCGCCTTCGGTGAAGTAGCGCCACAGCCGCTGCGCCGCCTCGGGCGGAACGGTGCCGTAGCCGTCCAGGGCGGGGTTCGGCTGCGCGCAGCCCGGCAGCACGGCCAGCGCCACGCCGGATTCCCGGCAGGCGGCGGCCACATGGTCCAGCCCGTAGCGCCAGTAGCCCGCCCCGCCGAGCAGCCGCAGCACGACCAGCTTCGCCTTGCGGATCACGGAGTCGACGTAGAGGTCCACCGACAGCGGGTGCCCCAGCCGCGCGAGGTTCGCCAATCGCAAGGATGGCAGGCCGTCGCGGTGGCGCGCCCAGCAGGCGGCGAGCGCCGTCAGGTCGCTGTCGGAAAAGGACAGAACGACGAGATCCGCCGGTGTCTGCCCCAGATCCACGGCCTGGGGCCCGGCGTCGAGGTCTTCCTGGCGGGCGGCGAGAAGGTGCATGACTGAAAAACTTTGCAAACATGCCCTCTCCCGGGACGGGAGAGGGTTTTACGACAGCGCCGCGGTCACCGCGTCGCGGTCGAGGCCCGTCTCGCCGATCACCACCAGACGGCTGCGGCGCGGCTCGTCGGGCTTCCAGAAGCGGTCGAAATGGGTCTGGATGCGCGTGCCCACGCCCTGCACCAACAGGCGCATCGGCTTGCCCGGCACGTCGATGAAGCCCTTCAGCCGCAGAACGCCATGGGCCGCGGCCACCCGCTCCAGCGTCTTCGCCAGAGCCGCCGGGTCGGGCTGCGGGGCGAGTTCCACGACGAAGCTGGTGAAGTCGTCGTGGTCGTGGCCCTCCTCCTCGTCGTGGTGGCTGGGGCGGTTGGCGAGGTCGTCCTCGGCCCCGGCCCCGACGCCCAGCAGAACCACCGGATCGACCTTGCCGTTGCTGGCGTGCAGGATCTTGGCCTCGCGCCCGGTGCCGCCCTCGGCCATGGCGGCGCGGATCAGGTCCTCCACCTTCGCCAGATCGGCGGCCCCCACCAGATCGGTCTTGTTCACCACGATCAGGTCGGCGCAGAGGAGCTGGTCCTCGAACACCTCCTCCACCGGCGTCTCGTGGTCGAGCTGCCCGGCGTCGGCGGCCTGGGCGGCCAGAGCCGCCGGGTCGGGGGCGAAGCGGCCCTCCGCCGCGGCGGCGGCGTCCACCACCGCGACCACCCCGTCCACCGTCACCCGCGTCTTGATCGCCGGCCAGTGGAACGCCTGGACCAGCGGCTTCGGCAGGGCGAGGCCGCTGGTTTCGATGATGATGTGCTCCGGCGGCTGGGGGCGGGCCAGCAGCTTCTCGATGGCGGGAACGAAGTCGTCGGCGACGGTGCAGCACAGGCAGCCGTTCGCCAGCTCGATCACGTCGTCCTCGGTGCAGGTCGGGTCGCCGCAGGCGCGCAGAATCTCCCCGTCGATCCCGACATCGCCGAATTCGTTGATGATCAGCGCCAGACGGCGCCCGGCGGCCTGCTCCAGCAGGCTGCGGATCAGCGTCGTCTTCCCGGCGCCGAGAAAGCCCGTGATGACGGTGGCCGGGGTCTTCCCGGCGGTAAGCGGGCCGCTGCTCATCGGCCGTCTCCTGAATAGAGAAGAGTGATGGTGAGGATGGTCCGTCCGCCGGTCAGCGGCGGCGGAGTTCTGCGGCCTGCAACGGCGAACAGGACGGACTGGGGGCGGCGCGAAGCGGCATGATGCGGTTTCCTTGTCTCCGCCACACCCGGCGGATTGGATGAACGTCGGTCCGGCGGCAGGTTTCCTGGCTCGCGGGTCGCCGTCTCGCCTCCCGCCTTCCCGGCCTTTCGGCCCGTGGCATTTCCGGAGGCGGACTCGCCGCACACAGTTGCGGGGGCAGCCGCGGCCTTGGACCCCATCCGGGTCCGCACCGCATTCCCTATTATCCCCGTGCCTTCACGGCGGACGGGGCACCGTCGGAGGCGCAGAATTGCAGGCGCACCCTTGATTTGCAAGCGACCATTTGGCGCCGCGGTACGGCCTGAACCGCGAGGATGAACCACAGAGGCACGCAGACACAGAGGGTGGGTGATCGTCGGCCCTCTGTGTCTGCGTGCCTCTGTGGTTCACCGCTTTCGACGGAGCCCGCCCTTTCGCCACGCTCCATGACCGCCAACCCCGGAACGCTCCGCCCGCCCCGCCGTTGGTGTGTCGGAGGATTGGGACAGCCTGTCCGGAAAGCTGACACCCCGAACGGCGCTGCCGGCATCCGGTGGCGATACCCACTATCAGACTTTTCAATAGGATACCGGTTCGGTCCGCAGTTGGCACGCCGCATGCTTATGTCTTCCCAATCAAAAACGCGGACCGGCAGGCGACGCGGACGAACAGGGAGGGACAAGCGGCACCCATGGCCGACGACATCATTCTGGAAGCGCGCGGACTCTCAAAGGAGTTCAAGGGCTTCATCGCGGTGAAGGAGGTGAACCTCCAGGTCCGCCGCGGCACCATCCACGCGCTGATCGGCCCCAACGGGGCGGGCAAGAGCACGGTCTTCAACCTGCTGACCAAGTTCCTGACGCCGACGCGCGGCCAGATCCTCTACAAGGGGCGCGACATCACCGCCATGAAGCCCGCCGACGTGGCGCTGCTGGGCATGGTGCGGTCCTTCCAGATCTCCGCCGTCTTCCCGCACCTCAGCGTGCTGGAGAATGTCCGGGTGGCGCTCCAGCGTCCGCGCGGCACCAGCTTCCACTTCTGGAAGCCGGAGGCCAGCCTGCACGACCTGCACGCCCGCGCCGAGGAGCTGATCGAGGCGGTGAACCTCACCCCCTGGGCCGGCCACACCGCCGCGGAGCTGCCCTATGGCCGCAAGCGGGCCCTGGAGATCGCCACCACCCTCGCCCTCGACCCCGAGGTGATGCTGCTGGACGAGCCGCTGGCCGGCATGGGCCACGAGGACATCGAGCGCACCGCCGCCCTCATCAAGCGGGTCTCCGCCGACCGCACCATCCTGATGGTGGAGCACAACCTGTCGGTCGTCGCCCACCTGTCGGACACGATCACCGTGCTTCGCCGCGGCGAGATCCTGGCGGAGGGCGCATACGACGTCGTATCGCGCGATCCCCAGGTCATGGAAGCCTATATGGGCACGGGGGAGGTGGGGCATGCCTGACGGCGCCAACGTGAAGACCGCCATGCTGGAGATCCGCGACCTCCAGGCCTTCTACGGTGAAAGCCATGTGCTGCACGGCGTCAACATCGACGTGCGCCAGGGCGAGGTGGTGACGCTGCTGGGCCGCAACGGCGCCGGCAAGACGACCACCATGCGTTCCATCATGGGCATCGTCGGCAAGCGCAACGGCTCGATCCGCTTCCAGGGCAAGGAGCTGATCGGCATGGCGCAGCACAAGATCCCGCGCCTCGGCATCGGCTATGTGCCGGAGGAGCGCGGGATCTTCGCCTCGCTCAGCGTGGACGAGAACCTGATGCTGCCGCCGGTGGTGAAGTCCGGCGGCATGACCGTGCCGCAGATCTACGAGCTGTTCCCCAACCTCCAGGGCCGCGGCTCGACCCAGGGCACGCGCCTGTCGGGCGGCGAGCAGCAGATGCTGGCCATCGGGCGCATCCTGCGCACCGGCGCCGACCTGATCCTGCTGGACGAGCCGACCGAGGGCCTCGCCCCCGTCATCATCGAGCAGATCGGCGTCGCCGTGCGCAAGCTGAAGCAGCGCGGCTTCACCATCGTGCTGGTGGAGCAGAACTTCCGCTTCGCCGCCACCATCGCCGACCGCCATTACGTGATGGAGGAGGGCCATGTCGTCGACATGATCCCCAACGACCAGCTCGCCCAGAACATGGACAAGCTGCACACGTATCTCGGCGTCTGACCAAACCACATCAAATAAAACCAATCGAAGGGAGTTAGAGATGCTCAAGACGTTGCTTTGCGGGACCGCCCTGCTGGCGCTGACCGCCGGCGCCGCGCAGGCTCAGGTCTCCAACAACGTGATCAAGATCGGCGTGATGAACGACCGGTCCGGCATCTACGCCGACCTCGCCGGCGAGGGCTCGGCCATCGCCGCCCGTCTGGCGGCGGAGGAGTTCGGCGGCAAGATCGCCGGGGCGCCCATCGAGATCGTCGTCGCCGACCACCAGAACAAGGCCGACATCGCCGCCAACACGGCGCGCGAGTGGATCGACGCCGGCAACGTGGATGTCATCGCCGACGTGCCGAATTCCGCCGCCGCGCTGGCCGTCCAGGGCATCACCAAGGACAAGAAGCGCATCTTCCTGATGTCCGGCCCGGGCTCCACCGACCTCAGCGGCAAGTCCTGCAGCCCCTACGGCTTCCAGTGGACCTACGACAATTACGCCATGGCCGCCGGCACCGCCCGCGCGCTGGTCGATCAGGGCAAGAAGAGCTGGTTCTTCATCACCGCGGACTACGCCTTCGGCCACTCGCTGGAGGATGAGACCACGAAGATGGTCAAGCAGCTCGACGGCAAGGTCGCGGGCAACGTCCGCCATCCGCTGGGCACCGCCGACTTCTCGTCCTACCTGCTCCAGGCCCAGGCGTCGAAGGCTGACGTGATCGGCCTCGCCAACGCGGGCGGCGACACCACCAACGCCGTCAAGCAGGCGTCCGAGTTCGGCATCACCCAGTCGGGCCAGAGCCTCGCCGGCCTGCTGCTGTTCATCAGCGACGTGCACGCGCTGGGCCTCCCGGCCGCCCAGGGCCTGATGCTGACCACCGGCTTCTACCACGACATGGACGACCAGACCCGCGACTGGACCAAGAAGTTCGAGGCCAAGGCCGGGCGCAAGCCGACCATGGTCCAGGCCGGCGTCTACTCCGCCGTCCGCCACTACCTGAAGGCGGTCGAGGCCGTGGGCTCCGACGATCCGGACAAGGTGGCCGCCAAGATGCGCGAGACCCCGGTGAACGACATGTTCGCCAAGAACGGCAAGGTCGCCGCGAACGGCCGCATGTTCCATGACATGTATCTGGCCCAGGTCAAGGCGCCGGGCGAGTCGAAGGCTCCCTGGGACTACTATAAGATCGTGAAGACGATCCCCGCGGAGCAGGCGTTCCTCGACCCGGCGAAGAGCGGTTGTCCGCTGGTGAAGTAAGCCCGCTGGTGAAGTAAGCCCGCTAGTGAAGTAAGGTTGTCGCGCCGGGCCCCCTCCCAGCCTCCCCCCGCTTCGCAGGGGAAGGGTTGGGTGGGGGCCAACGCAGGCACCCAATCAAAAATCATAAGTCCGATACACAGGGAGGGACGGTCATGTTCGACTTGCTGGGGGTGCCGCCCCAGGTCCTGTTCGGCCAGCTTCTGCTCGGCCTCATCAACGGGTCCTTCTACGCTCTGCTCAGCCTTGGGCTGGCGGTCATCTTCGGCATGCTGAACGTCATCAACTTCGCCCACGGCGCGCTCTACATGATCGGCGCCTTCGTGGCGTGGCTGCTGCTGACGAAGCTCGGCCTCGGCTACTGGTGGGCGTTGGGCCTGTCGCCGCTGATCGTCGGGCTGCTGGGCGTGGCGCTGGAAAAAACCATGCTGTCGCGCCTCTACAAGCTCGACCACCTCTACGGGCTGCTGCTGACCTTCGGCCTCGCCCTGATCATGGAAGGCGCCTTCCGCCATTTCTACGGCGTGTCGGGCCAGCCCTATCCGATCCCGGACGCGCTCAAGGGCGGGCAGAATCTCGGCTTCATGTTCCTGCCCAATTACCGCGGCTGGGTCGTCGTCGCCTCGCTGGTCATCTGCTTCGGGACGTGGTTCGCCATCGAGCGGACGCGGCTCGGCGCCTATCTGCGCGCCGCCACCGAGAACCCGGTGCTGGTCCAGGCCTTCGGCATCAACGTGCCGGTGATGATCACCGCCACCTATGGCTTCGGCGTGGCGCTGGCCGGTCTGGCCGGCGTGCTGGCCGCCCCGATCTATCAGGTGTCGCCGTTGATGGGCACCAACCTCATCATCGTCGTCTTCGCGGTGGTGGTGATCGGCGGCATGGGGTCCATCCTGGGCGCCATCGTCACCGGCCTGGGGCTGGGGCTGCTGGAGGGCCTGACCAAGGTCTTCTACCCCGAAGCCTCCAACATCGTGGTGTTCGTCGTGATGGCGATCGTCCTTCTCATCAAGCCCGCGGGCCTCTTCGGACGGGAGCGCTGAGCCATGGCCGCCCAGATCAAGACAAACGATATCAAAACGGCCGACACCCAGACGACCACCATCGCGCTGCGCCGTCCGGGGCAGGATACCGCCCGGAACGCCATGATCCTCGGCATCGGCCTGCTGATCGGGCTGGCCGCGCCCTACGTGCTGTACCCCGTCTTCGTGATGAAGGTGCTGTGCTTCGCGCTGTTCGCCTGCGCCTTCAACCT
>NZ_JAUJFI010000021.1:0-228 GCF_030849505.1 Azospirillum isscasi
CGTCGATAGGAGGCATGTGGACCGGCGGCAACGCCTGAAGCTGAGCCTTACTAATCGCTCGATCGGCTTGATCCTTCCCAGCCGGCGGCCCGCGCGCAGCGGCCAGCCCTGGACGCGCTCAATCAACACCGCAAAGCATGCATACGTCCTCACTTGACAGACCCGCCCGTCCGGTCCGGATGGTTCGCGTGTGCCTTGGTGACCTGGTGGTCATGGCGAGGCTCCCAA
>NZ_JAUJFI010000021.1:279-50769 GCF_030849505.1 Azospirillum isscasi
CTGCGTCTTAAGACGTGGGAGAGTAGGTCGCCGCCAGGTCACCACGGCACACGACCAACCACACCGGTATCCCGGAGGGCCAAGGTCTCCAACGCACATCACCCGACAATCGTCCCACACGGCCTTCGAGAGCCGGCGCCTTCCCCCAGGGGAGGCGCCGGTTTTTCGTCGTTGAAGCTTGAGGCCGGTGGTTGCGCCGGGCCCCCTCCCTGACCCTCCCCCGCCTTCGGCGGGGGAGGGAATGAGGTGTCGGGGATGGGGAGAGGGGTTATTTTGCGGAACGGGGAGATTCCATGGCGATGGTCGATTCCATACCGGATTGCGAAAGCTGTGGAGCCTGCTGTGCCTATTCCTGGGAATGGCCGGCCTTCATCGGCGATTGGGACGGCGATGGCATCATGGAGCACCTGAAGGAAGACGGGCGCATGCGGTGCAACGGAAACCGCTGCGCCGCGTTGATGGGAACCCTGGGGGATTCCGTCTTCTGCAGCGTCTATGAGCACCGCCCCCTGGTGTGCCGGGAGTTCACGGCGGGGAGCGATGCCTGCCGCACGGTGAGAGCCCATCTGGGGCTGGAGGATTGAACCACGCGCCGACCCGGTGACGCAGGCTGCGCCGGCGGTCCTCCTCCGGAGCAGGGGCGATGTCCCAGTCCCAGGAACGGTCAGGTGGTGGAAGGTCAAGTCCCCAGGTGGAGTCTTCACGCTCCTGAAGCGCGCCATGCTCCAGCCAAAGACTTTCAGTGTCGGTGAAGAGCGCGGCCTGTTCGGCAACGCGGGTAAGCCAGGACAAATGGCTGCGGGCCAGAGCCTGGGCAAAGCGTTCCCGCTCCGCCTGCGGCGTGCCCGGCGCCTTGCGGTCGATGGCGTCCAGTGGCAGCAGGGGGAGTTGCGACAGAAGATTGCACGATATGGCAAAGTTGAATCGCTCTCCCGGCAGGTCCGGTGGGGACGGGCAGGGAAGCGGCGTGCCGTTTGACAGGGCGGTGTCCAGCGGTGCCAGCGCGCCGGTCAGATCGAGAGTGAGCAGGCGGACATTGGAATGGCGCTTTGCCTGCCGGCGGACGGCGTGCGTGTGCACCATGTCGATCAGCAGGACGTCTTCGAATCGTTCTGCCAGAGCGGGCAGCGGGACCTCGATCAGCAAGCCGGACCCCGCCACCAACGCCCGTCCCCCCTGCGGCACCCGCTCGGTGGCCTCCAGAACGAAGCGGCGGCAGGCGTCGACATGGGGAGCCCAGGCGCGCCGTTGCCGCCGGTAGCGGGCGCCAAGGGCCAGCGCTTCCGCCAGATAGCCGTAGCGGCGGGCCAGCGGCGGGCAGGGCGTGGTCAGATACTCGAAGGCTTCCCTCAGCATGGCTTCACCCTGTCCCGCGCGTCGTTCTCCGGTCCAGGCATCGGTTAGGCCATGAACCCGAAGGGAACCCTCTTGACCGGAGTGGGCGGCAGGGTACCTATGGCGGCATGGTCGAGATCAAGAGGAAAACGGCTCTGGTCACCGGGGCGGGAAAGCGGATCGGGCGCGCCATCGCGCTCGATCTTGCGGCGCGTGGCTGGCGGGTGGGGGTGCATTTCGGGCATTCCCGAAGCGAAGCCGACGCGGTGGTGGCGCAGATCGTCGGGCAGGGCGGCGTCGCCGTGGCGCTGCAGGCTGATCTGGAGCGCGAATCGGACGCGCAGGCGCTCGTTCCGGAGGCCGTGGAGAGGCTGGGCACCCTGTCGCTGCTGGTCAACAACGCTTCCCGCTTCGAACGGGACGAGGTGGAGGACGTGACCCGCGAATCCTGGGACCGGCATATGGAGGCCAACCTGCGCGCGCCTTTCGTGCTGAGCCAGAAATTCGCGGCACAGGTTCCGGCGGACATGGAGGGGCTGATCGTCAACGTGATCGATCAGCGGGTGTGGAACCTTACCCCGCATTTCATCTCCTACACCCTGTCGAAGGCCGGCCTGTGGACGCTGACGCAGACCCTCGCCATGGCTCTGGCGCCCCGCATCCGGGTCAACGCCATCGGGCCGGGGCCGACGTTGAAGAACGTGCGGCAGACGGAGGAGGAGTTCGCCGCCCAGCGCGAGGCGACCCCGCTCAGGCGTGGACCCTCGCCGGACGAGATTTGCGCGGCTCTGCGCTTTCTGATCGACGCGCCGTCGGTCACCGGGCAAATGGTCGCGCTGGACGGCGGAGAGCATTTGGGGTGGGCGCAGCCGGCCCTCGGCTTCGTTCCAACGGAATAGGCGGTTCGGCCAGTGGAGTCCCGCCGTTCATCGGGCGCCACCGCGCCTGGCGACGCACCCCGGAAAGAGGACCGCGCGTTGTACACATCCGGCCCGGTCGACGCAAGGGGCTGTTTGCGCGATCCGGAAAATTAATGGCGCAGCACCGAAGAGCCGACTTGACTCATTCTCATATCAATAAAAACAATGACTTATCATAAATGCCCAATTTTTGGGCATAGCCGGGAGACCCCTTGAGCCGCCTTGGTTCGAACAGAGTAACCCGCAGGTTATCGACACACTTATCCACAGGAGTCGTGGATATCCCGATGGACGCCCGCCGAAGAGGTGAGTCGTCCGTATTAACCATTCAGGACGGGGGGCGGTTGACCCCACCCCCGGGCTCGACGACATTCGAAACATGGCCGACACCGCAGACACCCCCATGGACCTCACGCTCCCGGAGACGGACAGCACGGACGCCTCCATTGCGGAAGCCGCGCCGCGCCCGCGGCGGCGCCCCGCCGACCTCGCCCGCGGGGTGGAGGTGATCCGCGATCATCTGAAGACCCTGCCCCAGACCCCCGGCGTCTACCGCATGCTGGCAGGCGACGGGGCGGTGCTCTATGTCGGCAAGGCCAAGAACCTGAAGCGGCGGGTGTTCAATTACACCCAGGTCAACCGCCTGCCCGTGCGGCTGCAGCGCATGGTGTCGGAGACGGAGACCATGGAGTTCGTCACGACCCATACCGAGGTCGAGGCGCTGCTCCTCGAATCGAACCTGATCAAGCGGCTGATGCCGCGCTACAACGTGCTGCTGCGGGACGACAAGACCTTCCCGCACATCATGATCACCAAGGACCACGACTATCCGCAGCTGACCAAGCACCGCGGCGCACGGTCGCGCGACGCCGACTATTTCGGTCCCTTCGCGTCGGCGGGGGCGGTCAACCGGACGATCACGGCGCTGCAGCGCGCCTTCCTGCTGCGCAACTGCGCCGACACGGTGTTCGCGTCGCGCACCCGGCCCTGTTTGCAGTACCAGATCAAGCGCTGCACCGCGCCCTGCGTGGAGCGGGTCAGCCCCGCGGAGTATCAGGCCCAGGTCGATCAGGCCCGCGCCTTCCTGTCCGGCAAGAGCCGGGACATCCAGACGGAGTTCGCCGCCAAAATGACCGAGGCGGCGGAGAATCTGGACTATGAGACCGCCGCCCGCTACCGCGACCGTATCCGCGCGCTGACCGCCGTGCAGGCGCACCAGGACATCAACGTCGAGGGCGTGATCGAAGACGCCGACGTGATCGCCGCCTACGCGGAGGGCGGGGTGACCTGTGTGCAGGTGTTCTTCTTCCGCGGCGGGCGCAACTACGGCAACCGCGCCTATTTCCCCAGCCACGACAAGACGGCGGAGACGCCGGAGGTGCTGGCCGCCTTCATCGCCCAGTTCTACGAGAACAAGGCGGCCCCCGGCCTCGTGCTGGTCAGCCATGACCTGCCGGAGCACGACCTGCTGACCGAGGCGCTGTCGCTGCGCGCCGGCCACCGGGTGGAACTGGCCGAGCCCAAGCGCGGCGACAAGCGCCGCATCGTGGAGCACGCCCTGACCAACGCGCGCGAGGCGCATGGGCGGCGGCTGGCCGAAAGCTCGTCCCAGGCGCGGCTGCTGGACGGGGTGGCGGCGGTCTTCGGGCTGGACGGCCCGCCGCAGCGCATCGAGGTCTACGACAACTCCCACGTCCAGGGCGCCCATGCCATCGGCGCGATGATCGTGGCCGGGCCGGAGGGCTTCATCAAGAACGCCTACCGCAAGTTCAACATCAAGACGGAGGGCGCCGCCGGGGACGACTTCGCCATGATGCGCGAGGTCATGGCCCGCCGATTCGGACGGGCGGTCAAGGAGGACCCGGAGCGGACCCAGGGCACCTGGCCCGATCTGGTGCTGATCGACGGCGGGCTGGGGCAGCTCAACATGGCGCTTGAGGTTCTGGCCGATCTGGGAATCGACGACGTGACGCTGGTCGGGATCGCCAAGGGGCCGGACCGCGACGCCGGGAGGGAGCGCTTCTTCATGCCGGACCGCGAGCCGTTCCAGTTGGAGATGCGGGACCCCGTGCTCTATTTCCTGCAGAGGCTGCGGGACGAGGCGCACCGCTTCGCCATCGGCACCCACCGGGCGAAGCGCACCAAGGCGCTGGGCAAATCGATGATCGACGAGATTCCCGGCATCGGACCCAGCCGCAAGAAGGCGCTGCTGCACCATTTCGGCAGCGCCGTCGCCGTGTCCCGCGCCGGATTGGCGGATTTGGAGGCGGTCGAAGGGATCAGCAAGACGGTGGCGAAAAAGATATACGATCATTTCCATTCAGACGGTTAGAATGACGCCGCCCGACGCGCGTTCCCCCCGACTCCAGAGTTCCGACCGATGCTGACCAGCCTGCCGAACCTGCTTACCCTGTCGCGCATCGCGGTGATTCCCGTGGTGGTCGGGCTGTTCTACGTGCCGGAGGCGTGGGCCGCCTACACGGCCTGCGCCCTGTTCGCCGCGGCCTGCATCACCGACTGGTTCGACGGCTATCTGGCCCGCGCCTGGGAGCAGGAAAGCGTCATCGGCAAGTTCCTGGACCCCATCGCGGACAAGCTGCTGGTCGCCGCGACGCTGATCATGCTGGTCGCCTTCACGCGGCTGAGCGGGCTGTCGGTTCTCGCCGCCGTGGTCATCCTCCTGCGCGAGGTGCTGGTGTCCGGCCTGCGGGAGTATCTGGCCGGGCTGAACGTCGGTGTGCCGGTCACCTGGCTCGCCAAGTGGAAGACCACGATCCAGATGGTGGCGATCGGCTTCCTGATCGTCGGCGATTACGGGCCGGACCACATCCCGGCCACGCTGATCGGCACGCTGGGCCTGTGGGTGGCGGCGATCCTCACCTTCGTCACAGGCTGGGACTACATGCGCGCCGGGCTGAAGCACATGATGGCGCACCAGCCGGCCAAGCCGCAGAAGGGTGCCTCCGGGAACCCCGCCCGCACGCCGGGTTGATTCGGCTCGCGCTGATTCGCCCTTTCGCCGCGAACGGCTTTCCGGCAGGCGGCAGACCGGCCCGCCATTCCGGTTTGTCCGTTCGCATGCCCGTGTGTTTCTGCTATGTGACCGGGGAACGCCCGCGGAGCGATGGGCGGCAAGGCGGAGGATAGGGGCTTCCATGAAGATGTTCGGCCTGACGGGGTGGAGCGGCAGCGGCAAGACGACGCTGATCGTTCGCCTGATCCCGGCGCTGATCCGGCGCGGCCTGACCGTTTCGACCATGAAGCACGCGCACAAGGGCTTCGACATCGACCATCCCGGCAAGGACAGCCACAACCACCGGGAGGCGGGCGCCACGGAGGTGCTGGTCAGCTCGCCCCGGCGCTGGGCGCTGATGCACGAGATCCGGGACGACGAGCCGGAACTTTCCCTGACCGAACTGCTGCCGAAGCTGTCGCCCGTCGATCTGCTTCTGATCGAAGGGTTCAAGCGCGAGCCGCACGAGAAGATCGAGGTCTGGCGCGCGTCGGTGGGCAAATCGCTGATCGCTCGGGACGACCCGAGCATCGTCGCGGTCGCCAGCGACGGGCCGGTGCCGGACGCCGGGGTTCCCGTCTTCGACCTGAACGACGAGGAGGCCATCGCGTCCTTCATCATCGAACGCTGCGCGCTGGACCGGTGCGGGGCGAAAGGCCAAGCTGTCTGAAGGCCGGGCGGTCCGACGGACGTCCGGCGGGGGTGTGCAGGGTGGAGTGGGGCGATGGCTCAGCTTAGCGACGATTGCTTCGCCTTCGGCGGCGGGATGATGGCGGTGGACCGGGCGCTGGAGTTGCTCGCCGGGCGGCTCCATCCCGTCACGGAGACCCGCGGCATCGGCCTTGCCGACGCGCTCGGCCGGGTGCTGGCCGAAGACGTGGTCGCCCCCTTCAACGTGCCGCCCCACGACAATTCGGCGGTGGACGGCTACGCGGTCTTCTTCGACGACCTGACCCCCGACGCTGCCACGGTGCTGCCGGTCACCGCGCGTGTCGCGGCCGGCCATGCGCTGGACCGTCCGGGGCGGCGCGGGGAGGCGGTGCGCATCTTCACCGGCGCCCCGATGCCGGCGGGCTTCGACACCGTGCTGATGCAGGAGGACTGCAAGGCGGAGGGCGGGGCGGAGGGCGGCACCGTCGCCATTCCTCCCGGCATCCGCCGCGGCGCCAACCGCCGCCGCGCGGGGGAGGACATGGCGCAGGGAAGCACCGTCCTGACCGCCGGGCGCCGGCTGCGGGCGGAGGACATCGGCCTGCTCGCCTCGCTGGGGCGGCGGGAGGTGGCGGTGCGGACGACCCTGCGCGTCGCCGTCTTCTCCACCGGGGACGAGGTGCGGGAGCCGGGCGTGCCGCTGGAGGCGGGCTGCATCTACGACGCCAACCGCTTCGCCCTGGTCGCCTTGCTGCGCCAGCTCGGCTGTGCCGTGACCGACCTGGGCATCCTGCCCGACCGGCTCGACGCCATCCGGGGCGCCCTGGCCGACGCGGCGGAGGGGCACGACGTCCTCATCACCTCGGGCGGCATGTCCACGGGGGAGGAGGACCATGTCAAGGCGGCGGTGGAGGCCTTGGGCGGGCTGCATTTCTGGCGGCTGGCGATCAAGCCGGGACGCCCGGTGGCTCTCGGCACCGTCAAGGGGGCTGGCGGGGGAGCAGTCTTCGTCGGCCTGCCCGGCAATCCGGTGGCGGTCATGGTCACCTTCCTGCGCATCGCCCGACCGATCCTGCTGCGGCTGATGGGCGCGGCGGAGGAGGCTCCCGCCTTGTTCCCGCTGCGCGCCGGCTTTACCTACAAGAAGAAGGCGGGGCGGCGCGAGTATGTGCGGGCCACGCTCGCCCGCGCCGCCGACGGGGTTTTGACCGCGGTCAAGCACCCGCGCGACGGGGCGGGCATCCTGTCGTCGATGGTCGAGTCCGACGGGCTCGTCGAACTGCCGGAAGAGGTCACCCGGATCGAACCGGGGATGATCGTGGAATTCCTGCCTTTCAGTGAGGTTCGGTGATGAAGATCCTCTATTTCGCCTGGCTGCGCACCAAGATCGGCGTGGCGGCCGAGACGGTGGACCTGCCGGCGGAGGTCCGGGACGTGGGCGGTCTGGTGGACTGGTTGAAGACCCGCAGCCCGAAGCACGCCGACGCGCTCGCCAACAGCACGGTGGTGAAGGTCGCGGTGAACCAGGAGCATGTGCCCTACGACCACCCGGTCGGCCCCGGCGACGAGGTGGCCCTGTTCCCGCCCGTCACCGGCGGCTGAGGAAGGAGCCCTGCCGTGACGGTGAAGGTGCAGCGCGAGGATTTCGACGTCGGGGCGGAGCTGGCCGCCATGACCGGCGGCAAGACCGGCATTGGCGGGGTGACCCTGTTCGTCGGGCTGGTCCGCGACATGGCCGGCGGTGAGGCCGTCAGCGCCATGACGCTGGAACACTATCCCGGCATGACCGAGAAGGAATTGGAGGCCATCGAGGCGGAGGCTCGGCAACGCTGGCCTCTGGACGACGCGCTGATCATCCACCGCCATGGGCGGCTGGAACCGGGCGACCGCATCGTGCTGGTCGCCACCGCCAGCGCCCATCGCCAGGCGGCCTTCGAAAGCTGCCATTTCCTGATCGACTGGCTGAAGACCAGGGCGCCCTTCTGGAAGCTGGAAGCCACCCCGGACGGTGAACGCTGGGTGGAGGCCAAGGATTCCGACGACGACGCGGCGGCCCGCTGGGCGAAACCGGCCTGAAGTGAGAGGCAGGACACAGACGGCGTGTTCGGGACGGTGATTGGGTTCTCCTCCGCGCAAGGCTGTGCGCGCGTGCGGAGTGCCCGATCATGCGAACCCGGTTCCTGCTCACCGGTCTTGCCGTCCTGCTGGGCGCGCTTGCGTCGTGCCCCGTCCATGGGAAGGAACGGCGGCAAGCGATGGAGCGGGGTGTGGTGGAGCGGGTTTTGGCCGACCCGGTCGGCGGCTGCCGCATCCGCGACCGGGAGCCGGATCGGCGGAAGACCGTTCGTTGGACCGGCCCATGCCGGAACGGCTTCGCCCAGGGCGCCGGCCTCCTCGAATGGAGCGTCGGCGGGAAAGCGGAGGGCTGGATCGAGGCGGTTTTCGTGGACGGACGGGCCGAAGGACCGGGGCGCAGCGGGCGCGAGGATGGGCAGATCTTCCAGGGACGGTTCCGGCGTGGCCTCGCCACCGGCACGGGAACCCTGACCCTGCCGGACGGCCACCGTTATGTGGGCGCTTTCGCCGCCGGGCGTCCGACCGGGCAGGGCGAGTTCATCGCCTCCATGGGGCTGCGTTACCGCGCCAGGGTCGATCCGGACGGGCGGGTGTGGCCCGGCGCGCTCCTGGGGCCGAAGGGTCCCGCGACCATCCAGTCCGCCGAACGGCCCGAGCCCCGGGGGCGGGCGGCGCCGGGCAGCCTGGAGGAGTGGCTTCGCACCCCGCCGTGGGATTACCGCGATCCGGGCCGCCATGATCCAGGGCGCCATGATCCGGGGCAACGGTGACCAGCTTTGCACAGGCGGCGGTTGTCAGACATCCTGCGCCGTGGTGACATCATGGCCCCCTTCGGAAGACGGCGATGAACTGGCAGACCCTCGGACTCTTTTTCGTGACGGCCTTCGTGCTGTCGATGACTCCCGGCCCCAACATGCTGCTGGCGATGAGCCTCGGCCTGCGCTACGGCGTCCGCCGGGCGGCCTGGGGCGGATTCGGCATGTGCGTGGCGCTGACGACGATGGCCACCCTGTCGGTGCTGGGCCTCGGCGCCCTGCTGGCCGCGTCGGAGCCGGCCTTCCAGGCGGTGAAGTGGGCGGGCGTCGCCTATCTGACCTGGCTCGGCATCGCCGCGTGGCGGGCGCCGGTCCCGGACGGCTCGCCGCGCGTCACCGGGGCCGCGGCGGTGGAGGAGGCCCCCGCCCATCGCCTGTTCCTGCGCGGCCTGCTGGTCGCCTTCAGCAACCCGAAGGCGCTGGTCTTCATGGCCGCCCTGTTTCCGCAATTCATCGACCCGGCGGCCCCGCTGGCGCCGCAGCTCGTGGCGCTGGTGGCGATCATGGTGGTGATTGAGTTCGGCTGGATCATGGCCTACGCCACCGGGGGCAACAGCATCGGCGCCCGGCTGACCAGCGGGTCCGCCGCCCGGACGCTCAACCGCCTGACCGGCGGCCTGATGATCGGCGCCGGCGGGCTTCTGGCCCTCGCCCGCCGGCTCTGACGGGAATTCAGTTCACCCGGCGCAGGATCGTCTCCAGGCGGCCCTTGCCGGACCGGTCCAGCCATGCGGCGGACAGGCGCCCGTCCGTCCGGACGCTGTAGCGCAACACGTTGCGCCCCTTCTCGTCGAACACCAGCTCGTCGTTCTCGATGCGGCCCTTGCGGCGCGCCCGCTCCATCGGCTGGTCCGCTTCCATGCCCGGTCCCAGCACATAATCGGCATAGACCGCGTCGCCATCCACCTTGTCCACGGACAGCGCCACCTCCCGCCCGTTGATGTAGGCGCCGTACCAGACGCCGAGGAAGCTGTGCCCGCCCGTGCCCGCGGCGGAGGAGGTGCCGCTGCTCCGCGGCTCGGGTGTCGCGGCCCGCATCAGCTCCGCGCTCGGCGTGCGGCCCCAGGATTCGTCGCAGGACGGGTCGCCCTGGCGCGGCGGGGCCTCCGCGAAGCGCAGGATGCAGGCGCCGAAGCGGCGGACGAACATGCCGGTCGTCGCGGCGCCATGACCGGTCAGCAGGGCCGGCTGGTCCACCACGATATGATCCAGCCCGCGTGCGGACAGGATGCTGCGCGCGGGCTCGCCGCGCCCGCCGGGGTCGAAATCGTCGCCGTGGAAGAAGAACAGCATCACCCGCGCGCCCTGGACGCCGCGCAGGATCGGCCAGAGCTGCGAGGCGTTGTCGCGGAAGCTGTCATAGGCGTCGGAGAAATTGCCGAAGGCGGCGGGGGCGGTGCCCACCACGGCGTCCACCCGGTCGGTCTGCCCGGCGGCCATCAGCGAAAGGAAGGCCCCGAAGGATTGGCCGGTCAGCACGACCTTCCGGTAACCGCGGTCCTTCAACTGGTCGGCATAGCCGGCGAGCGCGCGGGAGCTGTTCGGCAGCGTGTCGCTGACCCGCATGCGGTCCAGCCGGAATACGTCCCACCCCGCGTCGCGCATGGTCTTCATGTACAGGGGGGTGGGGGCGTTGGAATCCTCCACATCCACCGACCGGCCATGGCTCCACACCACCGCGCCGCGGGCCGCGCTGGGGCCGAGCAGGGTGCCGTCGCCATAGGCGGGGTTCAGGTGGATCTGGGCCGCCGCCGTCTGCGCCGTTCCCAGCATCGCCACCAGCATCACCAGCGCCGTCACCAGTCCGGGCAACGCCTGTCCGACCATCCGCTTCATCCTTCCACGCTCCTGTCTGCGGGCGTGGGAAGGGTCCGGGAATATGGTTAACTCGACCTTTCCATCCGGCGGAGCCGGCGTTTGTCACGGTGTGTTGTCACAGCGCCATCCGGTGGGATGACCCTGCGTCAGAACGTCCCTAAGATGCAAATGCGAATGACTCGCAAATTAGCGGAGGATCGTCTATGGTCCGCCCCGTCACTTCAGTCGGGAGGGGTCAACATGTGCGATTCGGTGGGCGAGGGGCGGCTGTCGCCTTGGACGGTGTCCGATCTGACGACGGCGGAGCGTGCGCTCCTGACCGGCTTCCGGCAGTGGTTCCGGCACGGCACCGCCGGCGCGATGGCGGCGATGCGGGCCAGCTTCGGCGTGGCCGGCGTGCCCTCCTCGGCGCTGTTGCCGCTGTTCGCTCTGCTGGGCACCTTCGCGGTGACCAACGCCGGCCGGCCCGCCTTCCGCTGCCCGTCCTGCTCGCGGGTGGGCATGGACGAGATGGCGGTTCTGGATGCGCTGGCCGCGATGCAGGCGGGCGAGGGGGACGTGACGACCCAGGTGTTCGACCGCTGGCTTCCCCTGGTCGCCCTGACCATGGCCACGGATTCCGCGCGGGAGCTGGCGAACATTCTCGACGGCGCGCGCATCCGGCTGCCGCGGCGCCGTCCGGCCCGGCTCATAGCGCTGGCGGCGGAATGACCGACGCGAATTCCGCACCCGTCTGCCACGCAGCCGGTCTCAACAGGGGCTTGCGCAGAATCCACTGATCGATGGGCACCTGGACCAGATCACCGGCGGGGGTGCGGTAGGAGTAGCGCCCCCGCTCGTTCCCGCGCAGCTCGTACCCCAGCCGCTCGTAGAAGGCGAGGACACCGGCGTTGTCCCGGTCCACGCCCAATTCGGATTCCGAACAGCCGCGGCCGAGCGCCCTGTCTTCGGCGGCGGCCATCAGCCGTGTCGCGACGCCCCGGTTCCGGAAGGGCTGGAACACCCGCAGCGCCCACAGGGTGGCGCGGCGCAGATGCCGCTTGCGCTGGAAGTCGATGCAGATCTGACCGGCGGGAAAGCCGTTGATCTCGGCCACCAGAAGGGCGCCGGCCCCGCGCTCCTGGGCGCGGAAGGCCGTGGCGAGGATTTCCCGGTGCGGGGTGTGCAGCCCGAACCATTCGAGATCCGGCAGATCGGTCCGGCAGGCCGGGCGAATTGTGACGGGCAGGGTGATGACGTCCTGCGACGCGGTGGCGGCGTCCATTCCTCCTCCGGACTTCGAGCCTTGTGCCGGAATGAACGGACCGACGCGGCGCGGCGTTCCCCACGCCGTCGGAAAGTCCTGCCGGCAAAGCTGTGCCCGTCGGGAGGAGCGGCGGAGCGAGCCTGAGAGACCTCAACGAAAAAGGGAAAATTTTATCTTTTCTACGCATTAAGGGCCTCATGCCCATGCGTTCGGCAACCTTTGGACTATGCCGATTGTGACAATTGACCGATTGCGCGGCTTCTTGGTAAGTCTCTAAACGAAATAGGGACGCGCCGCGCAGCCGATCGCCGGCCAAGCGTGGGTTCGGGACCGGGGATCAAGGAGGGCAGTGCGATGATCAAGATTGTAAACCTGGGGCGCACCGGCCTTTTCGTCGCGATGCAGAATGGTGCCCTGACCACCATCGGTGGGCGCAGCCACTGGCGCTCGTTCGATGACGCCCGCTCGGCGGCGAACGCGGCGAACGTCAAGGTCAGCGACACGGTCCTCCGCACCGTTCTCTGAACGCTGGGCTCTCTGAACGCAGGCGTAGAATTGAAAAGCCCCGGCGGCACCCGATAGGGCCGCCGGGGCTTTCGCCGTTCCAGTGCCGCCGATCAGCCGGCCCGCACGCGCGCCAGGAAGCGATCGACCTCCGTCCGCAAATTCGTGGACTGGATGGACAGTTCGCTCGTCGCCGACAGCACGCTGCGCGCTTCCGACCCGGTGTCCGACGCCGACGAGTTGACGCGCACGATGGTCTCGCTCACCTCGCGGGTGCCGATGGACGCCTGCTGGACGTTGCGGGCGATTTCGGTGGTGGCGGCACCCTGCTCCTCCATGGCGGACGCGATGGAGGTGGAGATGTCGTTGATCCGCGCGATGGTTTCGGAGATCGAGCGGATCGCCAGGACGGCTTCCTGGGTCGCCCCCTGAACCGCGCCGATCTGCGAGTTGATTTCCTCGGTCGCCTTGGCGGTCTGGTTGGCGAGGCTCTTCACCTCCGACGCCACGACGGCGAAGCCCTTGCCGGCCTCACCGGCGCGGGCCGCCTCGATGGTGGCGTTCAGCGCCAGCAGGTTGGTCTGGCTGGCGATGTCGTGGATCAGCTTCACCACCTGACCGATGCGGCTGGCGGCGTCGGCCAGACCCTGCACGGTGTTGTTGGTGCGCTCGGCCTGCGACATGGCCTCGCCGGCGATGGCCGCCGACTGGGTGACCTGATGGCTGATCTCGCCGATGGAGGCGGTCAGCTCCTCCGCCGCCGCGGCGACCGTCTGGATGTTGACGGAGGCTTCCTCCGCCGCCGCGGCCACCTGGGTGGACTGGGCGCTGGTTTCCTCGGCGGTGCGGCTCATGTTCTGGGCGGTGCCCTGGAGCTGGTGCGCGGCGGACGCCACGGCCTGCACCACGCTCTTCACTTCGCGCTCGAAGGAGTCGGCGGTGCTGCCCAGCTCGCGCGAGATGATCGCGGCGGTGTTCAGATCGACGTAGACGGAGGTCGCCAGATCCATGTCCAGGAAAACCGCCTTGTTGATCGCCTGCATGAGCTGGGCGAGCTTCTCCGGCTTCTTGCGGTAGACCTGATAGGCGAGGTCGATCAGCTTGTTCAGGGTGAAGCAATAGGCGCCGGTGTACCAGCGCGGCTCCAGCCCGATGCGCTGGTGAGCCTGACCGATCTTCAGCACCTGCGCCATGTAGGCGTCGTCGAAAGTGCCGGTGAAGACGTTCTTCAGCCAGTGCTGCTTCTGCATGTCGCGCGCCCGGCTGACGGTCGCGGGGTTGGACAGAAGCGCCGCGACCTGCGGGACGGAGCGCAGGTAGCCGTAGAAATCCTCAAGGATCTGGTCGATGCGTTGCGCGAGATAGGGCTGGAATTCCCGAAGGACGGCCTTCGTGGGTTCGTCGATTCGCAAGAAGGAGATTCGGTCGAGGATGGACTGTGTCTGAACAGAATGCGACATGGATCGACTTCCCCGCGAAAATAGGACCGCGTCAGATTAGCAAAATTTGTTTTGAATGCAAAATAACTAACCTGCGGGCGGCACTATGGATCGTTCCGGCCGATGTGAAAATCGGCAGAGTTGTCGCAGGTGCATCGAACTAAGGGTATATGATGAAATTAAAATACCGGCGGAGCCGATTGGCATCCGCCGGTATGTTGTGGAACCGTCACAGAGGATGTCGAATCCACCCCGTCAGGCCGCCATATGGGCCGGCGCGCGGCGCAGCGCCTGGGCGGCGCTGAGGACGGCCTTCTGCAGCTTTTCGAAGGCCCGCACCTCGATCTGGCGCACCCGCTCGCGCGAGACGCAGAACTGCTGGCTCAACGACTCCAGGGTGGACGGATCGTCCTTCAGGCGGCGCTCGAACAGGATGCGGCGCTCGCGGTCGTCCAGCCGCTCCAGGGCCTGACCGACCAACCGGCGGCGCAGGGCCAGCTCGTCGGCGTCGGCGATCACGCTTTCCTGCGTCGGACGGTCGTCGGCCAGAAGCTCCAGCCAGTTGGTCTCGCCGTCGGAGGACAGGGCGGCGTCGAGCGAGCTGTCGTTCGACGAGAGCCGGCGGTTCATCTCGATCACCTCCTGCTCCGGCACGTCCAGCTCGGTCGCGATGGCGGTGACGGTGGACGGGGACAGATCGCCCTGCTCCAGTTCCTCCATCTGGCTCTTCAGGCGGCGCAGGTTGAAGAACAGCTTCTTCTGCGCGGCGGTCGTGCCCATCTTCACCAGCGACCAGCTGTGCAGGATGTATTCCTGAATGGCGGCGCGAATCCACCATGTGGCGTAGGTCGCGAAACGGAAGCCGCGTTCCGGATCGAATTTCTGCGCGGCCTGCATCAGCCCCACGTTGCCCTCGGCGACGAGGTCGGGCAGCGGCAGGCCGTAGCCGCCGAAACCGCGGGCGATCTTGATGACCAGCCGCAAGTGGCTGCCCACCAGACGCTCCAGGGCGTGGCCGTTGCCGCGGTCGCGCCAGGCGACCGCCAGGTCGCGCTCTTCATCGGGGGCCAGGATGGGGAACCGCTTCGACTCCTCGACGTAACGGGTCAGGCTGGCGTTTTCACCAGTCAGGAGTTTCTTGAGCACTCCAGCCTCCTCTCTCCAACGCTCCACCGTCTCTTGCCGCGGAACCCTTTCGGTGGACGTTCGGAGACGTCCATCGTTTCGGCATTCTTTTTGTAGGGGATTTGCCGAAATCATCCGGGAGCACGTCAATCAGACCTTGATACTGTGCCGCCACCACCAAGTTGGATCAAGCCTGGAAACGGCGGTGCAGCAATATTTTTTGGCGTATATCCGGACTATTCGGTCCTTGCGGGTGCCAAAAAGATCGGGCGAACTTTTGGAAGATTGGCGACAACGTGGCGGATTTCGTTTGGAGTGAAGGCAGATACGGTTCTCTCCGCTTTGTCATCACTCCTCCACTTGGCTGTATCTTTTGCCTGAGTTACGGCCATAAGGGCTATACGGATCGGACGCAAGGCATAGGACGTCGGGGGCGGCGGAGCGCATTGCCGGCCGGCGACAACGCTTCTGTTCGCTTCGGTTGCGGGCGTGCTATCCCGGGCCGAACAACGCGGGAAGCCCTCCATGCACATTCGCGACTGCCGGCCGGACGATCTGGCGCGCATCCAGGCGATCTACGCCCACCATGTCCTGACCGGCACCGCCAGCTTCGAGGAGGTTCCGCCCGGTCTGGACGAGTTGGCCCGTCGGCGGGACGATGTGCTGGCCCGGGGCATGCCCTATGTCGTTGCGGAGACGGAGGGGCGGGTCATAGGCTATGCCTATGCCGGTCCTTACCGGCTGCGCACCGCCTACCGCCACACCGTCGAGGATTCGATTTATCTCGACCCGGACTGCATGGGGCGCGGTGCCGGCCGGGCCTTGCTCTCGGCGGTGATCGACCGTTGCGCGGAGGCCGGTTGCCGCCAGATGGTCGCCGTGATCGGTGGCAGCGGCAACGCCGCCTCGATCGGTCTGCACCGCAGCCTGGGCTTCGAACCGGCGGGGGTCTTGAAGGCGGTGGGGTTCAAGTTCGGGAACTGGGTGGACAGCGTTTTGATGCAGCGCCCGCTCAGTCACGGCGACGCGGCTCCACCCGATGATTGCCGCGGCACCAAATAAAAGGGGCCGTTGGTTGAACCAACGGCCCGAGTTTAGGGAGGAAACGCTCCAAAGGCGTATGGGGGAGGTTTTATGACGCGCTGCACAATCGTGCCATGCGCAGAATGTCGCAGCGGTCACAGCCTTATCACATCGGATCTTCTTGGCCGTTTCTCGTTTTTCAACCTCGGTTCGCCGAAAATGAAAGCGGGCGCACCCTAGGGATGCGCCCGCTTCCGTGTGCGATGCGAAGGGCAGGGGACAATACGGACGGCTCCTGAAGGCTTCGTCCGCATGACCCTTTCGACCAATCCTACGGCATCAGTCCTGCGCGACCCGCTTGCGGCCCAGGCCGAGCTTTGTGGCCATCTCCGACCGGGCCTTGGCGTAGTTCGGGGCGACCATCGGGTATTCCGCCGGGAGACCCCACTTGGCGCGGTAATCGTCCGGAGACATGTCGTAGACGGTCTTCAGATGCCGCTTCAGCATCTTCAGCTTCTTCCCGTCTTCCAGGCAGACGATGTATTCCGGGGTGACCGACTTCTTGATCGGCACCGCCGGGGTCAGCTCCGTCTTGGCCGGCGCGGCCTTCTCCTCGCCCAGGCCGTTGAAGGCCGTCTGCACGTTGAGGATCAGCGCCGGCAGGTCGGCGACCGGCACCGTGTTGTTGCCGACATAGGCCGCGACGACCTTGGCGGTCAGGGCCTGCAATTCCGATGCTTCGATGGTCATGGCCGCGTTCAGCTCCGTTCCCCTGTAGAGGCGATGTCGATCAGACGTTCACCACGTCGCGCAACTGCTTGGCCGGCTTGAACCGCGGCGCCTTGGACGCGGCGATCTTCACCACGTCGCCGGTGCGCGGGTTGCGCCCTTCGCGGGCGGCGCGCTCGGCGACTTCGAAAATGCCGAAACCGGCAAGGCGCACGTCCTCGCCACGGCCGAGAGCCGAGGTTATGCCTTCGAACACCGACTGGACAACCTTCGCCGCATCGGACTTGCGGATGCCGGCGGAGGTGGCGACGGTCTCGATGAGCTCGGCCTGGTTCATGCGAAACTCCTGGTGCATTTGCGCGCGTGGATTTTTCCGTGTTCTTGGCAGATTGACACCATCGGCACAAGAGCGATGGCCGGAAAGGCAACCATAAGTGTTTTGTCAGTCATGAGTTCTTGCGTCCACTGTGGCCCGGATGCATCAAAGCGACCTTCCGCCACGGCACAACGGTGCCGAGGGGGCGCCAAAAGATGGTTGTTTTCGGCGGGAAGTTGATCGACTCGCAGGACACAGGTCTTGAACGGAAAACGGGCAACACCATTTGCGTGGCGTTCGGGTCCGGGCCCCTCTGGCGGCTGAGGCGTCAGCCGTGATGTCGGATACCGCTTGAATTCACTGCAGACGCAGCGCACTCAAGTGGGCCTTGCTTATGGATTCCCTTATCGCTCCCGTCCTCCTCGATTTCATGGGGAAGCCGGTGTGGGTCTGGCTGACCTTCATCGGCATCGTCCTGGCCCTTCTGGCCTTCGACCTCGGCATCCTCAACCGCCGCGACCGTGAGATCGGCGTGAAGGAAAGCCTCCGCCTCTCCGCCTTCTACATCACGGTGGCCCTGCTGTTCGGCGGCTGGGTCTGGTGGTCCATGGGCGACGCCGCGGCGGCGCAGTACTACACGGGCTTCTTCATCGAAAAGAGCCTGTCGCTCGACAACGTCTTCGTCATATCGCTGATCTTCACCTACTTCGCGGTCCCGCGCGCCCACCAGCACCGCGTGCTGTTCTGGGGCATCCTGGGCGTGATCGTGATGCGCGGCCTGATGATCGCCGCGGGTGCGGCGCTCGTCAGCGAGTTCCACTGGGTCCTCTACCTCTTCGGCGCCTTCCTGCTGATCACCGGCGTGAAGATGCTGTTCGCCGTGGACCAGGAACCGGACCTCGCCGGCAACCCGGCGCTGCGCTTCCTGACCCGGCGCCTGCGGATCACCGACGGCTTCCGCGGCCAGAACTTCTTCGTGCGGGAGACGGGTCCGGACGGGCGCACCGCTCTCTACGCCACGCCGCTGTTCCTGGCGCTGATGATGGTCGAGTTCGCCGACCTGATCTTCGCGGTGGACAGCGTTCCCGCCATCTTCGCCATCACCACCGACCCCTACATCATCTACACCAGCAACATCTTCGCCATCCTCGGCCTGCGCGCGCTCTACTTCGCGCTGGCGGCGATGGTCCACCGCTTCCGTTACCTGAAATACGCGCTGGCGCTGGTGCTGGTCTTCATCGGCGGCAAGATCTTCTACACCCAGGTCTTCGGAAAGCCGGACCCGCTGGTCTCGCTGGGCGTGACGCTGACCCTGATCGCGGGCGGTGTCGTGGTCTCGCTCGTCAAGACGCGGAGCGAGGGCAAGCGCCTGCCGGCGGAATGACCGCCGGCCCCGGCGCCCGCTAGCCGGTGAAGCCCAGGCGTTTCAGGGCGGCGATGCTCTCCTTCGCGCTGGTGTGGAGGATGAACGCGCCGCCCGCCTGCGTCCAGGGATCGCGGGCTTTCTCACGGTCGTCCACCAGCACCGTGCCCGGTCCGCCGTGGCGGTGCTTGTCGCGGGCCATGCAGGTGATGACCCGCACATGGGGACCCAGCATGTGGGCGACCCAGCGCCGCTTCTGCTCCGGCGCCCAGGAGCCGAGCGGCAGGCCGGTGAGGATGGTCGGCCCGAACGGCTCGCAGAAGCGCCAGAGATCCTGCGCGTCGTGCATGAAGTCCAGCGTTCCGAAGAAGTCGGGGTGGCGGGACAACTCCCGCCACATGGCCTTCATCGGAATTTCCTCCGGGCGCTTGCCGGTAACCGCCTTCACGCCGCGGTCGAAATCGGCCAGAACCCCGTCGAGGTCGAGGAACAGCCTTGGCCTTTGCATCGCTTACCCTTCCAACTGCGGACGCTCCCGGAACGTCCAGGGGCGCATCGGTCATGGGGCGGTCCTTCCCTGGCCGATTGTCGTGTTTTGCGAAGAATACCGGTCCCGCGGAACCTTCGCCAGCCGATCGGGTTGCACCCCAAGGCATAGCCGCCCGGTACCGGCGGGGCAGGGGGATTCGGATGACGGTCATAGGCATTTCAGGGTCCTACGGCGGCCTGAACCTGGGCGACGAGGCGATTCTCACCTCGGCCATCGAGCAGTTGCGCGCCACGGTGCCGGGGGTCGAGGTGGTCGTCTTCTCCCGCAACGCCGCCCACACGCGCGAGAACCACGCGGTGGACCGCGTGCTGAACCCGCGGGAGGCGATGCGCGACGAGATCACGCCGGAGGTGGAGCGGCTGGACCTGCTGCTTCTGGGTGGCGGCGGCATCCTCTACGACAGCGAGGCGCAGACCTATCTGCGGGAAGTGACCATCGCGCAGAAGCTGGGCGTCCCGACCTACACCTTCGCCATCGGGGTCGGCCCGCTGAAGGATCGGGTGGAGCGCGACGCGGTGCGCGAAGGGCTGGACCGCATGGCCGGCATCACCGTGCGCGAGCCCAGCGCCAAGCGGCTGATCGAGGAGATCGGCGTCGAGGTTCCGGTGACGGTCACCGCCGATCCGGCGCTGCTTCTGAAGCCGGAGCCCTTCACGGAAGAGATGCTGGCCGAAGCCGGCATCCCGCGCGGGCGTCCGCTGGTCGGCCTGTCGGTGCGGGAGCAGGGCGCCGCGGCGCCGGAACTGAGCGATGCGGCCTATCATCAACTGCTGGCGGAGGCGGCGGACTACATCGTGCAGCGGTTCGGGGCCGACGTGGTGTTCGTTCCCATGGAGCGCGCCGACGTGCGGGAGGCGCACCGCGTCATGGGCCGCATGGCGGCGCCGGAGCGCGCCCATCTGCTGAAGTACCGCTACAAGCCGCGCCAGATCATCGGGCTGATGGAGCATTTCGAGATGGCCGTGGGGATGCGGCTGCATTTCCTGATCTTCGCGTCCATCACGGGCACGCCGCTGATCGCGCTGCCCTACGCTTCCAAGGTGTCGGATTTCCTGTCCTCGGTGGGGCTGGAGCCGCGGGCGACCGTGTCCCACACCACCGCGGGGACCTTCCTCGCCGACCTCGACCGGCTGTGGGATCACCGGGCGGAGCAGAAGGCGCTGCTGCGCGACCGGATTCCCGTCCTGATGGAGCGCGCGCGCGGCACCGCGCCGCTGGCCCTCCGGACGGTGACCCCGCGGGCCGAGGCGGCGGAATGACGAAAGGAGCCTGTCTTGCCCGTCCTGCCCCGTCCCCCGGATCCTGAATCCGTCACCCTGCCGCCGCGCCGGGCCATGAAGGTGGCGCGCTGCCAGGTGCTCGTCGTCGGCGGCGGGCCAGCCGGCATGGGGGCGGCCATCGGCGCCGCCCAGTCGGGGGCCGACACGATTCTGGTGGAGCGCTACGGCTTCCTCGGCGGCAACGCCACGGCGGCGCTGGTGATGCCCTGGATGAGCTTCTACACCCAGCGCGGCTCGGTCGCGGTGGTGGACAACACCCGGCTGATGCCGCAGGACCACGGCCCCGGCGAGCCGGTGGTGGGCGGGGCGCTGGCCGTCTTCCTGGGGCGCCTCTACAGCAACCAGGGGGCCGTTCCGCCCTCGCCGGACACCGGCTTCACCGTTCCCTTCGACCCGGAGGTGCTGAAGGTCACCGCGCAGCAGATCCTGGACGAGGCCGGCGTGAAGGTGCTTCTGCACGCCTTCGCCTCCACCGTGCTGGGCGACCCGGGGAAGCCGAACGCCGTGGTCTTCGAAACCAAATCCGGCCCGGTGGTGATCGAGGCCGACGTGATCGTCGATTGCACCGGGGACGGCGACATCGCGGCGCTGGCCGGCTGCGACTACGAGGTCGGGCGGGAGGAGGACGGGCTGACCCAGCCGATGACTCTGATGTTCCGCATGGTCGGATTCGACCACGGCGCCTTCACCGGCTATGTCCGGGAGCATCCGGCCCAGTGGCGCGGCGTGCACGGGCTGTGGGACCTCGTGTCCAAGGCGACGGCCAACGGCGACCTCGATCTGGCGCGCGAGGACATCCTGTTCTTCGCCACCACCCGCCCCGGCGAGATCGCTCTGAACTGCACCCGCGTCACCGGCGTTCTGGGCACCGACGTCTTCGACCTGACCTGCGCGGAGTGGGAAAGCCACCGGCAGGCCGCCCAGATCGCCGATTTCCTGCGCAAGTACGTGCCCGGATTCGCCAGCGCCTACAATTGCCAGACCGGCACCGGAATCGGCATCCGCGAAACCCGCCGGATCGTCGGCGACTACGCCATGACCGCCGACGACGTGCTGGGGGCGGCAAAGTTCCCGGACGCCATCGCCCGCGGCACCTATCCCGTGGACATCCACAGCCCCACGGGCCGCGGGACGGTGCTGAAGCGCGTGCCCTCCGGCGAATGGTACGAGGTGCCGATGCGCGCCCTGCTGCCCAAGGGGATGGAGACGCTGCTGGTGGCTGGCCGTTGCATCTCCGGCAGCCACGAGGCCCATTCCTCTTACCGGGTGACTCCCACCTGCATGGCGACGGGGCAGGCCGCCGGGGTTTGCGCGTCGATGGCCGCCCGGCGGCGCGAGCGGACCCGCGACATCCCGGTCGGCGCCATACAGCGGGAATTGCTGCGCCAAGGCGCCCTGCTGCGCGAGCCGGAGGCATAAGCTCCGGAGGGGGCGGGTCAGCGCATCGCGAAGAGTTCCTGGTGGAAGCGCTGGTCCACCGGCAGGCCCCGTGCCGCGAAGTCTTGCCGCAGCGCCTGCCCGAAGCCCGCCGGGCCGCAGAACCAGAGGCTGGAGTCACGCCATTCCGGCACCATGGCACGGATGCGCTCCCCATCCAGGCGGCCGTCGCGGCTGTCGACCAGGACATGAAGGCGAACCCCCGCCGCAGCGGCGTCGGCGGTGAGCTTCGCGATCGCTTCCTCGTCGTAGTCGCTGGTGGTGTGGAAGAAATGGATGGTCTGCCGCGGTCGCTCGGGGCTTGCCGCCAGAAACTTCATGCGGGCGATGAAGGGTGTGACTCCGATGCCGCCGCCCACCCAGATCTGGTGCGGGCAGGAGTCGTCGAAGGTGAAGCAACCATAGGGCCCTTCCACGGTTACCGCCTGGCCGACCTTCAATCGTTCCCGCAGCCACTGTGTGTGGTCGCCCAACTCCTTGACCACGAAGGTGATGCGGCGATCGGTGTCGTTCCAGGCCGAGGCGATGGTGTAGGGATGGGCGCCCTCTGCGGTGTCGGAGGTGGCGAAGGCGAACTGGCCCGCCTTATGCCCCGGCCAACCCTGCGGAAGTTCGACCGCGACCTCCAGAGCGTGCACGCCCGGAAAGTAATGGAGGGCGCTGATCGTGCCGGGAACCCGCCGGCCGGCGGCGATGCGGCCGAGAAGCACGACGGCGGCGGCCCAGGCGCTGGCGGCGAGCAGCAGCGCCATCACCCAGCCGATCGGCGAACTCCAATAGGCGAATTTTGTCAGCACGACGGCGTGGAAAACCAGCACCAGATAAGCAATCGCCAGCAAGCGGTGCGTCTTGAAGAACAGCCGGTATGGGAGGCGCTTGAACAGCGCCAGCCCGATCAGCAGCACAACCGCGTAGAAGGCCCACTCGCCAAGCCATTCCGCGGTGCCGCGCAGGCTCCGGAGCGACTGTTCGAGGGCGTTCTCGGGAATGGCGCGCGGTCCCCGCTGCGGTCGGGCCAACCACCCCCAGCCCACCGCCCATTTCGGCCCTTGAGCCCAGAGCCAGTGGACAATCGCACCGGCGAGCGCGGCGATGCCCAGCCATTTGTGCAGGCGGTACATCTTGTCCAAACCGCCGAACCACGTTTCCGGCCATCGTGGCCGCAGCGCCAGGATCATCGCCATGCCCATGCAGCCCATGGCAATGATGCCGCTGTACTGAACCAGTTGGGCGCGAACCCCGAACAGACCATTTTCCTGGAATACCCCTGGTTCGGCGATGATCCATAAGATGGTCAAAAGTCCAAGAGTACCCCACAAGAACAGCTTGATGGTCTTCATGGCGGCATCCTCCGTTTCAGCCACCCTCAAGGTGCTACGGACGGATAGTTTGTTGATGCCGTTTGAGATGGCAAGCCGATTCCCATCATCCCAGCCATTCGAAACTCTGAAGAGAACGTCTGTTCTCTTCAGACTCATATCGCCTTGGTCATGGGAAAAGGCGCGGCGGAATGCCGCCTACTTGCGAATCCAGACCTTGGTTTCCATGAAGCGGTTGGCGAGGAAGCGGTAAGTCTGCTTCTGCAACTGCTCGATGGCGCCGGATTTCTCCACCGGGGTGGTTTCCCACGCCTGGAGAATCTCCTCCCATTCCAGGAGCCGGGCGCGCAGGTCGTCGCGGATCTTGCGGATGAAGGTCACGGTGGTGTCGAACGCCTTCAGCGCGCCGAAGATCTCACCCGTCTGGGCGTCCGCCTGCTCGAAGATGGCGTCGTAGCCTTTCAGCGGCTTGCTCAGCAGGCCCTGCATGCGCGCGACCTCGCTGCACAGGGTGCGGTCGGTGCGGTAGATCTGGGTCAGCCGGTTCAGCTTGGCGCTGATGGAGCGGATGGCGTGGAAGCGGTCGCGCAGCGCCTCGATGTAGGACAGCTCCTGCGTCAGGTCCTCGATGCGGTCGGTCAGGTACTGCTCGTAATTGTCCTGCAGGCCGAGCTTCGCCGCGATGTCCTTGAAGGCGGCCTTCACGCGCTGCTTGGTCTGGGGGTCCTCGACGATCTGCTCCAGCTCCTCGGCGTTCACGACGATCATCTCGCTTCCGGAGATCGAGGAGACGAGCTGGACGGTCAGGCGTCCCCGCGCGATGTTCCGGTGCTTCTCCTCCACAGACCAGGAGGCGCGGCCATCCAGAAGTTCTCCCGGAATCTGCTCGCCGGGGCGGATCTGCTTCACGAAGGCCAGCCCCTTCGTCACCACGTCCAGAAGCTTGGAGTCGCGGCTGTCCTCCTTGATGTCGAAGGATTCCATCAGCGTGTTGAAGGGCAGGGCGGCCTTCAGATCGCCCAGCAGGATGTGGAGCACCGGCTGCTTGGAGGACGGGTCGATGCAGAAGAAGGCGCCGGACAGGCTGAACACCTTGTGCTCGAAGTCGAAATGCGTGTCCCGCATCGGAGCCGCGGGTTCCGCTGCCGGCGCCGCTTCGGCGGGTGGAGCCTTGGGAGCGGCATCCGTGCTTCCGGTTTCGGGGCTTCCCGTTTCGGGGCTTCCGGTTTCAGGATCGATGACGTCGGACATGGGCGGGGACCGGAAGCGGGAGTGGGACGGGCAGGTTACAGCAGATCGCGCAGCCGGAACCAGAGCATCGCGAGGACCAGCGCCGGTGTGCGGAAACGCCGTCCGCCGGGGAAGGGCAGGTGGGGCACGCGGGCGAACACGTCGAACCGCTCCGCCGTGCCGCGGATGGCCTCCGCCATGACCCGCCCGGCCATGCCGGCCAGCGCCACCCCGTGACCGGAATAGCCGTGGGCGAACAAGGTGGTCGGTGTCAGGCGTCCGACATGCGGCATGCGGTTCATGGTGATGGCGACGTGGCCGCCCCAGAAATGCTCCACCGCGGCGCTGCGGAGCTGCGGGAAGACCGCCAGCATCTTGGACCGCATGGCCATCCGCACCCCCGGCGCGTCCAGCCCGGAATAGCTGACCCCGCCGCCGAACAGCAGCCGGTGGTCGGAGGAGCGGCGGAAGTAGTTCAGCACGAAGTTCATGTCGCTGACCGCCAGATTGGTGGGCAGCAGCGACTCCGCGGCGGCCTCCCCCAGCGGTTCGGTGGCGATCAGATAGGTGGCGACCGGCATCACCATGGTGGACAGCTTCGGCGCCAGCGCGCCGAGATAGGCGTTCCCGGCCAGCACGAGGAAACGCGCCGTCACGCGCCCCTTCGCCGTGGTCGCGGCGGGCGTGGCCCCGGTGTCGATGGCGGTGACCCGGCTCTCCTCGAAGATGCGCACGCCGGCCCCGGCCGCGGCGGCGGCGAGGCCCAGCGCGTAGTTCAGCGGGTGCAGGTGTCCGCTTCCCCCGTCGAACAGCCCGCCGACATAGGCGTCGCTGCGCACCACCGCCCGCATGGAGTCGCGGTCGAGCGCGCGCACCTTCCCATAGCCGTAGCGGTCGCGCATCTCCCGTTCCATGTCCGCCACGTCGTCCATGTGGCGCGGCTTCACCGCGGCGTGGACGAATCCCCAGGTGAGGTCGCAGGGAATGGCGTGCCTCTCCACCCGCTCGGCCAGAAGGGCCTTGGCGTCCTCGCCGAGATCCCACAGGCGCCGGGCGTCCTCCGCCCCGACCCAGCGTTCGATGGTCGCCATCGACTTGTTGTAGCCGGTGATGATCTGCCCGCCGTTGCGGCCCGAGGCACCCCAGCCGACGCGGTTGGCCTCCAGCAGCACCACGTCGTAGCCCTGCTCGGCCAGTTCCAGCGCGGTCATCAGCCCGGTGTAGCCGCCCCCCACCACGCAGACGTCGCAGGACGCGGCACCCTCCAGCGGCGGGTGCTGCGGGTGCGGATTCGCGGTGTCGGCGTACCACGAGCGGACGTGAGGAGGTGTCGGCATGACCGCCGAGTTAGGGGAGGGACCCCCGCCCCGTCAATGATTCCGGCGGTCATATGGGCAGGATCTTTGTTCCCCTCTGGCGCAAGGAGGGGGTGCGGGATCATAGTATGGCGGTGTTTCACAGCAGGGAGGGGCTGCCCACCGTCCGGTGCGGTCCATACGTTCATGGGTTTCATGGAAGACTTCATCAAGAAGAACCGCATCACCGAAGTGGAATGCCTCGTGCCCGACATGTCGGGCATCGCGCGCGGCAAGATCGTGCCCGCCGAGAAGTTCCTGCGCATCCTGCGCGACCGCGGTCTGCGGCTGCCCGAGGCGATCTTCGTCCAGACCGTCACCGGGGAGTATCCGGAGGACGACTCGGTCACCTCCGACGAGAATTCCGACATCTACATGATCCCGGACGAGCGCACGATCCGCTTCGTCCCCTGGTACGAGGAGCCGACCGCCCAGGTCATCACCGACTGCGTCTATGCCGACGGCAGCCCGGTGAACTTCTCCCCCCGCCATGTCCTGAAGCGGGTGCTGTCGCTCTACGAGGAGCGCGGATGGAAGCCGATGGTGGCGCCGGAGCTGGAGTTCTTCCTCGTCCAGGTCAACAAGGACCCCGACTATCCGCTGGTGCCGCCGGTCGGGCGCAACGGGCGCGTGGAAAGCGGGCGGCAGGCCTTCGGCATCGACGCGGTGAACGAGTTCGATCCGATCTTCGAGATGGTCTACGACTTTTGCGAGGCGCAGGACATCGACATCGACACCCTGACCCACGAGGCCGGGGCGGCGCAGATCGAGATCAACTTCAACCACGGCGACGCGCTGGAACTGGCCGACCAGGCGTTCCTGTTCAAGCGCACGGCGCGCGAGGCGGCGCTGCGCCATCAGGTCTACGCCACCTTCATGGCCAAGCCCATGCAGAACGAGCCGGGCAGCGCCATGCACATCCACCAGTCGGTGGTGGATGCGGATTCGGGCCGCAACCTGTTCTCCGACGCCAACGGGGCGGACACGCCGCTGTTCATGTCCCACATCGCCGGCCTTCAGAAGTATCTGCCCTACGCGATGCCGCTTCTGGCGCCGAACGTGAACTCCTACCGGCGGCTGGTGCCGAACTCCGACGCGCCGATCAACGTGCATTGGGGCCGCGACAACCGCACCACCGGTCTGCGCGTTCCCGTCTCGCCCGCCGATTCGCGCCGGGTGGAGAACCGGGTGGCCGGTGCGGACGCGAATCCGTACCTTGCCATCGCCGCGTCGCTGGCCTGCGGCTATCTCGGCATGGCGCAGGGGCTGGAGCCGACCGACCCGGTGAAGGGGTCCGCCTACCGGCTGGCCTTCACCCTGCCGCGCCACCAGGGCGACGCGCTCCAGAAATTCAACGCCTGCAAGCCGCTGAAGGAGGTGCTGGGCGAGAAGTTCCTGGACGCGGTGACCTGCGTGAAGGAGGCCGAGTACGAGGCCTATCACCGTGTCATCAGCTCCTGGGAGCGCGAGAATCTTCTGCTGAACGTTTGAGCATTTTCCCGCCCCCTTCCGCCGCTGCCGCGGAAGGGGGCGTTTCCGTTCCGCAAAACCCCGCAAACCCCTGCAAACCGTTGACAACCAACCTCCCCGTGAGTGCAATAGCGCTCGCGTCGGGGACGCCGTGCGCTGTGCTGCGCCCCCACGTCGAATCGCCAGAAGTCGAGCGGTCACGAACCGACGAACGATCCAGAACTCGGGGGCTTTCTGTATGAAACGTTTCGCTCTCAGCGTCATCGGCGCCGTCGCGGCGATCGCCATTGCCGGACCGGCGCTGGCCCAGGCCAAGAAGCCGGTCAACATCTACATCTGGAACGACTATCTGGGCGAATCGACGCTGGCCGACTTCACGAAGGCCACCGGTTACGACACCAAGGTCGATCTGTACGACAGCCTGGAGCTGCTGGAGCAGAAGGTGCTGGTCGGCAAGTCGGGCTACGACGTGATCGTCCCCACCGCCGAGCCGACCCTGTCGCGCATGATCCAGGCGAAGGTCGTGGCCCCGCTCGACAAGGCGAAGATTCCGAACCTGAAGAACGTCGATCCGAAGGTTCTGAAGCTCCTGGAGAATTCCGACCCCGGCAACAAGTTCGCCGTGCCCTATCTGGGCGGCACGGTGGGCATCGCCATCATCCCGGAGAAGATCAAGGCCGTCGCCCCCGACGTCCCGCTCGATAGCTGGGACCTGATCTTCAAGCCGGAGGTGGCGAAGAAGGTCGCGGCCTGCGGCATCACCGTGATGGATTCGGCCATCGACGTGATCCCGTCGGTGCTGAACTATCTCGGCCTCGATCCGAACTCCGAGAAGAAGGAGGATCTGGACAAGGTCGAGAAGACGCTGCTGGCGGTCCGCCCCTACATCAAGCAGTTCGTCACCGGCCAGAACATCAACATCCTGGCGGGCGGCGACGCCTGCGTCGTCATGGCCTACAACGGCGACGCCATCCAGGGTGCGGCCCGTGCCGAGGAAGCCAAGAACGGCGTGAAGGTCGAGTACATCACGCCGAAGGAAGGCGTGCAGGTGTGGTGGGACACGCTGGCCATCCCGGCGGACGCGCCGAACAAGGAGGGCGCGCACGCCTACATCAACTTCATCCTGGACCCGGCGAACACCGCCGCGATCTCCAACACGGTCAGCTACGCCAACGCCGTCCCGGCCTCGCTGGCGTCGGTCGATGCGGCCGTGAAGTCCAACCCCGCCGTCTTCCTGCCGGAGAACAGCACCGTCAAGCTGTTCGCCCTGAAGTCGATCAAGCAGTCCACCGACCGCGCCCGCACCCGCGTCTGGACGAAGGTGAAGACCGGCAAGTAAGCGCGCCGCGCAAGCCGGCACGCACGACACGCGCCCTGGTCGCTCCCCATGTCGGGAACGGCCAGGGCGTTCCCATGAGAAGAGGACGCCGAGAGGAGCCGCATGGCCGTCCAGCCGATCCGCAAGCCCACGCGCCTGGAACCCTGGCAGGACCCGGGACAGAAGCCCTATGTGCGAATCGAGAAGGTGACCAAGACCTTCGGCGATTTCGTCGCCGTGGACGAAGTCAGCCTGTCCATCTACCGGGGGGAGTTCTTTGCCCTGTTGGGCGGCTCCGGGTCCGGCAAGACGACCCTGCTGCGCATGCTGGCCGGGTTCGAGACTCCGACCGAGGGCAAGATCTTCATCGACGGCGTCGATATGGCCGGCATCCCGCCCTATGAGCGGCCGGTCAACATGATGTTCCAGTCCTACGCCCTGTTCCCCCACATGTCGGTGGAGCAGAATGTCGCCTTCGGCCTGAAGCAGGACGGCGTCGCGAAGGCGGAGATCGCGGAGCGGGTGGGGGCGATGCTCGACCTCGTCCAGCTCGGCAAGTTTGCCAAGCGCAAGCCGCACCAGCTTTCCGGCGGCCAGCGGCAGCGCGTGGCGCTGGCCCGCTCGCTGGTCAAGCGGCCCAAGCTGCTGCTGCTGGACGAGCCGCTGGGCGCGCTGGACAAACGGCTGCGCGAGCAGACCCAGTTCGAGCTGGTCAACATCCAGGAAAAGCTGGGCGTCACCTTCATCGTGGTCACCCACGACCAGGAGGAGGCGATGACCATGTCCTCGCGCATCGCCGTCATGAACCATGGCGTCATCGCGCAGACCGGCACGCCGACCGAGATCTACGAATACCCGCAATCCCGCTTCGTCGCGGAGTTCATCGGCTCGGTGAACATGTTCGAGGGGCGGGTGGTTGAGGATCAGGCCGACCATGTGCTGATCCGCTCGGAGGACGCCGGCTGCGACCTCTACATCAACCACGCGGTTTCGGTTCCCTCCAACGCCACGGTGGCCGTCGCCGTCCGTCCGGAGAAGATCGCGCTGAGCAAGGAGCCCCCGGCCAACGCCGACGGGCGCAACGTCACCGGCGGGATCGTGCGCGAGATCGCCTATCTCGGCGACGTGTCGATCTATCTGGTGGAACTGAAGACGGGCAAGACGGTGCGCGTGACCGCTCCCAACGTGGTGCGGCGGACCGAGATGCCGATCACCTGGGACGACGAGGTGTATCTGAGCTGGCGTCCCTTCGCCGGGGTGGTGCTGACGCAATGATCGACCTTCTGCGCCGGATCGGCCTGTGGGGGCGGGGGGTGGTGGTCGCCATCCCCTACCTGTGGCTTCTGCTGTTCTTCCTGGTGCCCTTCCTGATCGTTTTCGGCATCAGCCTGTCGGAGGCGATGCTGGCGCAGCCGCCCTACGCGCCGCTGGTCGACTGGCTGGTGGACGAGGACGCAGGCACGACCAAGCTCCAGATCCTGCTGAACCTGTCCAACTATCTGCGGCTGGGCGGGGACGACCTCTACATCCTGGCCTATCTGAACTCGGTGAAGATCGCGCTGGTCACCACGGTCTGCTGCCTGCTGCTGGGCTACCCCATGGCCTATGCCATCGCCAGGGCGGAGCCGGCCAAGCGCGGGCCGCTGATGATGCTCGTGATCCTGCCCTTCTGGACCAGCTTCCTGATCCGCATCTACGCCTGGATCGGCATCCTGAAGGCCAACGGGGTGGTGGACAACCTGCTGCAATGGACCGGCCTGACGACGGAGCCGTTCGAGCTGCTCTATTCGGACTGGGCCGTCTACATCGGCATGACCTACTGCTATCTGCCCTTCATGGTGCTGCCGCTCTACGCGACGCTGGAGAAGCTGGACCCGACCCTGCTGGAGGCGGCGGCGGATCTCGGCTGCCGGCCCTGGAAGGCGTTCCTGACGGTGACTCTGCCGCTGTCGCTGCCGGGGATCATTGCCGGGTCGCTGCTGGTCTTCATCCCCTCGGTCGGCGAGTTCGTGACGCCGGAACTGCTGGGCGGCCCCGACACGCTGATGATTGGGCGCGTGTTGTGGAACGAATTCTTCGCCAACCGGGACTGGCCGGTCGCCTCGGCGGTGGCCATCGCGCTTCTGCTGTTCCTGGTGGTGCCGATCATGGTCTTCCAGCATGTCCAGGGGCGCCAGACGGAGGCGGGGCGATGATGCGGATGGGAAAACTGGCCTGGGCGCTGTGGTTCGGCTACGCCTTCCTGTACGTGCCGATCGCGCTGCTGATCCTGTACTCCTTCAACGAATCGCGGCTGGTCACGGTCTGGGGCGGCTTCTCCACCAAATGGTACACGGAGCTGTTGCAGAACGACCAGCTCCTGGGGGCGGCGTGGCTGTCGCTCCAGGTGGCGGCGATGTCGGCCACCGCGTCGGTCGTGCTGGGCACCGTCGCCGGGCTGGCGCTGGCCCGGTTTGGGCGGTTCCGCGGGCGGACGCTGTTCGGCGGCATGATCACGGCACCGCTGGTCATGCCGGAGGTCATCACCGGCCTGTCGCTTCTGCTGCTGTTCGTGGCGCTGGAGCAGGCCATCGGCTGGCCGGACGGACGGGGCATGACGACGATCACCATCGCCCACACCACCTTCACCATGGCCTATGTCGCGGTCATCATCCAATCGCGACTCGTCAGCCTGGACGAGAGCCTGGAGGAGGCGGCCATGGATCTCGGCGCCCGTCCGGCCAAGGTGTTCTTCGTCATCACCCTGCCGATCATCGCGCCGGCCATCGTGTCGGGCTGGCTGCTGGCCTTCACCCTGTCGCTCGACGACGTGGTGGTTGCGAGCTTCGTGTCGGGGCCGGGCTCCACCACGCTGCCGATGGTCATCTTCTCCAGCGTGAAGTTCGGAATCAGCCCGCAGATCAACGCGCTGGCGACGTTAATGATGGTGGTGGTCGCCACTGGCATCTTCATCGCCAGCCTGGTCATGGCCCGGCAGGAACGGCAGAAGAAGCGTGACGAGCAGATGGCGGTGCAGGGGGGCTGAAAGGGGGGGCTGTTGCCCCCGTCTACCCCGGAATTTCGCCTCATGGGGGCTATGCCGTAAGGCCGCAGACGGCGGGGGTGGCCGTTCGCTGTTGCATTTGCTATTGTGTGGGCATCTGCAACAGCGAATGAGGCCGTATCATGCGTGCGCTTTTATGGTTCCCGATGCTTCGTCTTGGTTTTTCGATGCCTTTTTCGGCGCCGGTGCGCCGCTATTCGGATCGCCCGCCCTCCCGCCGTTGAGCGGTCGAGCGCGCCGCCCTTCCGGGCGCTTCGGTGGCCCCCGTTTGGTGGCCGTTGCCAAATCCTCCGCTCCGTGGTTAGGGTGACCGTGGGTCACGGGTGACGCCGTGACGACCCGCTCCGGCCACGCAACAAGAGCCGGGCATTTCAGGGATTTGGCAGGAGATTCAACGATGACGACACCGGCGGCGGAAGGCTTCACCATGCCGGGCGAATGGGAACGGCACACCCGCTGCTGGATGGCGTGGCCGTGCCGGCCCGAGACGTGGCCCGACGGGGCCTTCGACGCCGCCGCTGCCGCCTACACCGACGTCGCGCGCTCCATCAGCCGGTTCGAGCCGGTGACCATGGTCTGCGACCCCGCCGATGTCGCCGACGCCTCCCTGGCCTGCGGGCCGGGCGTCGAGATCCTGCCCCTGCCGATCAGCGATTCCTGGGTTCGCGACACCGGGCCCAGCTTCGTCATCGATGGGAAAGGGCGGTTGGCGGGCGTTCACTGGCGCTTCAACGCCTGGGGCGGCAATTACCCGGATTGCGCCAAGGACCAGCAGGTCGGACGCCTGATGCTGGAGCATCTGGGCCTGCGCCGCTTCGAAGCGCCCCTGGTGATGGAGGGCGGCTCCTTCCATGTGGACGGGGAGGGGACCCTGCTGACGACCGAGCAGTGCCTGCTGAACCCGAACCGCAACCCGCATCTCGGCAAGGCGGAGATCGAGGAGCTTCTGAAGGAGCATCTCGGCATCTCCACGGTCATCTGGTTAGGCGAGGGCTATCAGGACGATGAGACGGACGGTCACATCGACGAGATCGCTCTGTTCGTGAAGCCCGGAGTCGTCATGGCGATCACCACCGACGATCCCGGCGATGCCAATTTCAAGGCGTTCCAGGACAATCTGGATCGGCTGAAGCGCGCCCGCGACGCCCAGGGGCGGGAGTTGGAGGTCATTCCGGTCCGCCAGCCGGCGCGGCGCGACGAGAACGGCGTGCGGCTGACCCTGTCCTATACGAATCTGTACATCGCCAACGGCGGAATCGTCATGCCGGCCTTCGAAGACCCGGCGGACGACGAGGCGTTCCGCATCGTGCGCCGGGCCTTCCCGGACCGCGAGGTGGTGCAGATCCCGGCGCTGGACATCGTGCGCGGCGGCGGTGGCATCCACTGCATCACGCAGCAGCAGCCGGTGGGGACCACTTCAGATCAATCTTGAGCGACGCGCTGAATTCATCTTTTGATCCCGATCGCTCCCCGCAAATCGGCACCATCGAGCTTGGCCCCCCGAAGATCAGCGCCGGTGAGGTCGGCATCGGTTAAGTTGGCGCCGCAGAGATCGGAATTCCGAAGATCGGTACCTTGCAGGTTCGCCTGTGCAAAGTTCGCCATGCGGTAATCGCCCCTGGACAGGTCGGCACCTTCCAGATCGGCTTCGGAAAAGTTCGTCGGCCAATCCCGTGTGGCGATGCCAACGGTAATCGCCATGGGAGAGCAATTCATTTGCGCGAGCATTGCCTTTCGCAGAGTTGCTCCCTTGAGATTCGTTCCCCGGCATACAGCGTCGGTGAGGTTCGTTTGCATGAGGTTGGCGTAGGAGAGGTCCGCCATGGTGAAGCAGCAGCCGTTCAAGGCGCTGTCCGTCATCATGGCGGACTGGAAGTTCGCTGCTGAAAAATCCGTACCGCCAAGGTCCACGTTGCGCAGATCAACCCGCGACAGATCGGCCTGGGCTCCCTCGGCTCCCAGCGAGGCAACCCATCGGGCGTGCGCGCGGATGATGTCCTGTATCGATTGCTCCAGCGAATCCAGCCCGCGCGGCAGGCGGGCCTTCCGCATGTCGGCCTTCATCAGCGCGCCCTGGCCGATCACGGTGGTGGTGAGGTCGGCGTCGGCAAACACCGCGCCATCAAGAACGGCGTTCACCAGCAGCGCGCCCTGAAGGTTTGCGCCGACAAAACTGCAATTGGACAGATCGGCGCCGGTGAAGTTGACCTTGCGCAGGACGCTTCCAGCGAAGTCGGCACCGTTCAGCCTCGCGTTGGAGAAGTTTGCGTTGCTGAGGTCCGTTCCCGCGCCGATGGTGCGCGAGAAGCGCGCTCCTTTGGCCTGGGCGCTGCGGAACATCGCTCCTGCCATCCGGGCATTGCCGTCATCGGTCCAGGCTCGTGTCAGAGCACCGCCCTGCTGTTTGGTGAGAAGGACCCCCTCTCGAAAGTCGGCAAAGTCGAGGATCGCTTCCGACAGGTTGGCGCTTCGCAATCGTGCCCCCCGCAGGTCCGCCTTCTCCAACTTGGCATAACGAAGGTCGCAGTTGATCATGCTGGCACCGAACAGATTGACCTCAGCAAGGTTTGCACGGATGAACCGGCTGCCATCGAGCATTGCGCCCGTCATATCCGCCCCCATCAGGAGTCGACCTGAGAAGTCCAGGCGGTCGGCATGTCTCATGCCGATGCTGAGCCTTTGACCACCTTTCATACGGCGCAGGAACAGAAGGTGGGCTTGCAGAAGGTCGTTCAGGCAGGGTTGCGTTATTCGATTCGATACTTTTGCCAGCAATGGCTGCTCCCCCCGGATGCGCGTATCGGTACGCGGCCGCATAATATGACCAGTGATCACTATATGCAACCCGGCCTTCCGGTCGTGCCGTTGACGTTCAAACCGGGGAGGGTCCGCGCTGGGCGCCGCAGCCTGTGCGGTCAACCAAACAGACGAAGGATTGCCTGTTGGCTTTGGCTCGCCAAGCTCAGAGCTGAGGTGGTGAGTTGCTGGCGGGTTTGCAGCGTCAGAAGGTTTGCACCTTCCTCGCTCTGATCCACAAGTATCATTTTATCCGCTCCACCGCTCAGAATGTCGCTGAATTCTTTGGTGAACGTTTCCCGGGTGGAGAGAATATCCAGACCCGTCGATAGTTCGGTCCCGGCACTGCGCAGTTTCTGCGTGGCCCGATCCAGTTCGCCGACGGCCTTGTCGATGTCAGCTCGGTCCGCCCACGAATTTATGCTGCGATCGATTGCCAGTCCGGTGCCGCCGGTGGTGATGTTCTTGGCCTCTATGGTGATGTTGGAGGATGGCTGTAGGCCGGTCTGAACGACAAGGTCGTTGCCATCGGTTGCGTGGACCATCTGCGTGACATCCACCTCGGCGACCTTACCCGAGTGAGCCGCGCGATAAAGGACGCGTGTGGGAACTTGCGAGGAGGGATCCGGGGGTGGAAATAGAGTGATCTGGTTTGTCGATGCGTTGCCTGTCAGATCGATGTTGAACGACGCTCCTTTGCTATGGCCGTTGACCCCCTTTGCAAATCCAATCGGAACGTTGGACTGGGCGCCGTTTGGCAATTTGAACGTATAGGCAGACGATGCGTCGATTCCCAAGTAATTCGTAGGATTGACAGTGATTAATTGGAAACCGGCCCCGGCGCTGTCGGCTCCGCCGTTGCTTATCTCGACGTAGATGGGCGTGGTAACGTTTTGCGCAGTATGATTTGAAACGCGAATATCTTGCGAGGAGCCTCCACCATAAACGCCATGATCGAACGCCGACGCGCCAGAAGCGACAAGGTCAATGGTTGTCGAGGTTGGCCCTAGACTCGGGGCGATAACAATGTTCGCTCCGTTATTTTGTCCGCCTGACAATTGGATCGGATAAAGATAATAATTTCCCAATGCATCGAACGCTGCGTTGTGTATCCGGAGATTCGCTTTGCTTCCGGTTGTGTCATTGATATTCACATAGCGATACCCTGAGCCAGCAGAATTATCCGCGGCAACGTCAATGCTAAGGGTTGTGTTTGTGGAAAAATTCATCCAACCCATAGGGAATTCATCACCAGCGCCACCTTCAGGCGGAATGACAGATGAGTTGTTGTTTGTTGCGGTCTGAATGTGGATGCCGCTCTTTGTATGTGACGGTGTTAGAATTCCTGAGCTAATTTTGGCCGTAAAATTGCTCGCGGTAGGATCGGATGACATTCCCGGCCACATTGGGAGATTGATGATCTCCTGATTGTTCGAAAAAAAGGAGCTGCCCGTCAGCGATATATCGGCGGTTGACGAGAAAAATTGATATTGCCCATATGCGCTGGGAATGAAGGAACCATATGGTACTCCGCCGCTGCCGTCTCCGATCGTCTCTTCGTATGAGAGGTCAAACTGATGATCAGATAGTGCATTTCCGATGCTGGGATCGGTGATGAATCCTGCGAGAGGTCCTTCCAATACAATTTTTGACCGGCTTTCCGACGCCTGTTGCAGTTTCTTCACATCGATGTTCACGCGCAGAGAGGTATCGTCAAAAGAGAAAACATTCTCCCCCGCTCTGATTCGATCAGAGGTGTTGACGGAATTCAGGCTCTTTGTTTCGACCTGCCCGTTGTTGCAAGCAACCTCCATGCTGAGATCAATGTCTTTGGTTACCGGCACCTCAATCGGTGCGCCTGCCGTGGCCCTTGCCCGGTCCGCAAGATCGCTTTCGGAATAGGTGAAGGACACCCAAGCCCCGCTGGCGAAGCCAAAGCGGAACACCTTGGATGGTGTGGTGGTCCCTGCCTTCGACAAATCAATGTCAAGGGTTTGGCTTTCGCGGCCATCTTGGATCAGCAGCGTGGCCTTGTCGCCGCTCTGCCGTTTCAGAGTCAACTTGATCGGGTCGATGTTGGCGTTGTCGTAACTGCTGAAGCCGAACAGCTTGAAATGACCGAGGCCAAGATTGTTCTCGACATCACGCAGACTCTCCTCGTTCGCCGAAATTTGCCCGTCACCGAAAACACGGATCTTGTAAGTTCCGGTATTGCTGGCGTTGGTCACATCGACTTTGGTAATTCCCGGAATGGTCAATGCTTCTATTTTGCTGTATTGGGTTGCGACATAGTCCGATTTTACGCTGTTGAGGAGATTTTTTCCGCGATATCCGCTGTCGCCTGCCGCCTTGTCGATCTGAACGAGCAATTGATCGTACTGCGCGGCCAAGGCTGCGCGCGTCATCCGGCTTGCCTCATCATTGCCGAGGCAGGAGAGCGCGGTGACGGTCAAGCCCTTCGCCTGTTCCGCGAACTGGCCAATTGCTTCGACGCCCTTATCGGCAGCTTTCACTGTGGAGATGGCTTGAGCCATCTGATCCTTCAGAGCCGTGAGATCTTCCGCTCGATTTCTGAGGCTCTTGGCGGCGAAATAGGCAGGCGGGTTGTCCAACGCCGTGTTGACCTTCAAACCGCTCGCCAACCGTTCATGCGCCCGCGCCTGCTTCTGACTCGTGTTCTGAAGCGTTAGCAGGCTGGTCCTGATCCCGGCGGATAGTGTGACGTTGTTTTCCGCCACCGTTCATTCTCCATCTTACCGCTGAACCGAGCGGTCGCGGCCGGTCCATGCGTGGTCCTGTGTAGTGACCTATGGTCACTATACCATGGAGTATGCCATCCTCCAGGGGCTTGATTCTGAAGCGTCTAGGAGCTGTTTTTGGATAAGAAGACGCCACAAAATAATGACCAGTGGGTATATTATGTCCATTGATGGCGGCAAGACGTGCCGGTTGCCTTGCTGCGCCGTCTCTGCGAAGGTCGGGACCGGGCGGAGCAAGACAAGAGGCATACGTGCATGGTCAAGCCGGTTCGTGTTAAAGGCGTGGCGAGTCTGCTTGAGCAATCGGCACGACTAATCCACGGCGGCGGGCATCGCCATGGCCTATATCCGGCGCAATGGACGGCCTTGCGTTACTTCGCGGAAGTGACGCCGCAAGCCCGCACGGCGGCAGGATTGATGCGCTTTCAAAATATGGCGATGAGTCCAATTGCCAGAACCGTCCGATCACTGGTCGAGAAGGGGCTGGTGGCGCGGCAGCCCAACCCCCGGGATGGGCGATCTGATTTGATAGAGCTTACGCCACAAGGGCGCGAACTGCTTCGATTCGACCCTCGGAATGACTTGGAAGTCCTGCTTCGCCGGCTGCCTTCCGATCATTTGGCTAGCCTCGCCCTGGCTCTCCAGACCGTCATTCAAGGCATGGTTGAGGCGGACGCCTCGTCCGATCCCCCGGATGAGGCTGGCGAGGATCAGTGAGAAAGCAAGCCGCGCACCTTCTCGACCAACTCCTCATTGTCGAAAGGTTTGATGAAGATTGCGTCGGCACCCCAGGTGTCAGCCAGGGCCACCGAGAAATCGATAGGCGCTTTGGGAGCGCCGCCCGAAATGGCAACAACAATCAAACTCTCGTGTGAAGACCGAATCTGACGCAGCAGTTCAAGGCCATCCGTGCCGGGCATCCAGATATCGGTGATCACGGCATCGAAATCGCCACTGCGGAGCTTGGCCATTGCGTCGCCGCCATCTTGTGCTTCGGTGATGTCGAAGCCGTGCCGCTGAAAGGTGCTGGCGATGGAAAAACGAACCTCTTCGACATCGTCAACCAGCAGAATGTTGGGCATGAGCGGTCCCCGGTCAGGTGTCCGTGCCAATAGCCGGCACGGTGATGATGAAGGTCGTTCCCTTGTTTGGCGCGGTGCGCACGTCGATGGTACCGCCCCAATCCTTAACGATGCCGTATACCACCGATAATCCCAAGCCGGTGCCGCTTCCAATCGGTTTGGTAGTGAAGAACGGCTCAAAGATCCGGGCACGCACGGCTTCATCCATGCCGGCGCCGTCATCCGTGACGGTCAGGCGGAAGGAGGCCGCCGCGTCGTCCCGGTCGAGCACGATGTTGATCGTTCCCCGGCCATCCATAGCGTGAGAAGCGTTGAGCAGGAGATTGGTCAACACCTGCGACACCTCTGTCGCCGATGCCTGGATGATGCCGGTCACGTCGATTCGGGTGTGGATGGCAACGCTCGGGGGCAGGCTGCGGCGATTGAGATCGGCCGCCGCAAGGATGGCGTCCCCAATATCAAGAGGCCCGCGCGGGCCAGCACCCTGTCGGGCGAAGCTCAGAACCTTACGGACGATGTCAGCGGCCTTGGTGCCGCAGGACCGGATCATCCGTAGGTGACGGCGTGCATCCTGTCCTTCCTGCCCCCACAGATGCTCCACCTCCGTGGCAAGGTTGATCATGGGATGGAGGAGGTTGTTGATCTCATGGGCGACGCCACCGGCAAGCTGACCGAGCGCAACCAGTTTTTCCCGCTCCCGCTCCATGCCTTCGCGCTTCTGCGCGGCGGCGATATCCTCATGGAGAACGAGATAGGCCGATGTCGCATCGTCATCGTCCTTGATGGGAGCCAGGCTCAGCCGGTCGCGAAGAATCGCACCATCCGCCGTGACCAGGTCTACGGTATGGCGTGCGCGTTCCCGGTGGCGGATGGCATCGTAGAGGTCGTCGGGGGTTTTGCCGGGTGCCAGCAAACCGGCGAGGTCGGCATCGTGAAGTTGATCTCTTGTGTAGCCGGTGAGCGTGCAAAAGGCGTCGTTGACAAACAGCAGGGCGAGCCGAGGGGTTGCGGTGTCGATGATGGTCACGCTGATTGAGCTTGCGTGAACGGCCTGCGCCAGCATGCGGTTCTCAGATGCGATATCCCTTTGACGCTGTTCACTCTTACGCAATGCGGCAGCCGTGCCTTTGTGTTCGCTGATGGCTGCGCCGATCAGCAACGCGGCCACGTCGGTCATGACAAGCAGGACCTGAAGTTGCGCCGGGTCGCCCGTCCGACCGAACGCCTTGTAGAGCAGAACCGCGACGATGTTCACCACCACGATGCCGACAACGGCGGCTCCGAACCCGTTGCGCAGAGCAAGCATGGCAACTGGAAACAGGACGATGAACCATGCTTTGCCATTGGTGATGAAGGCTGCATCGATGGAAAAGGCAACAGCGGCGAATCCGGCAATGGAAAGGGTGCCGATCAGCAGCGAACGGGATGGTTGCGGGAGCCAGCCCGCAGAAGGGGAGGGGGGCGTTCGATCTTCCAAAGCGGCGAAAAGCATCAGGAAGACCGGGCAGGCCAACAGCACGCCAGCGAGATCACCGATCCAGAATGATACGAGGATATCGATGAAGGTGGAGTTGACCCAGTACGGCTGAAAAATTAAGCCGGCTGTAATCGCCGATAGGAGAGTTGATCCGCAAGCAATGGCAACAAATATATTGACATGCGATCGGTCGCGCAAAGGAAGTTGAGACCTGGTTAAGAATTTTAGGTAAAGCCCTGCCGATCCGTAAATGAAGACTTGTCGAACCCCGCTCATCATATCGAGAAGGCTGAATGTGTTGTCGTACCAGAAGATGCCGATGATCGCACAGATCAGATAGCGTGGACCAAAGGTTGCCAGGAAAGCGATGGTCAGCCCAGGCCCTGGGTACCATGCGCTGGCGGATTGAGAGATATCGAATGCATGGGCGGCCTCATAGAGACCCATCCATAGGATGGAGAACAAAGTCGTCGATACAACAACAGATAGAAATTTATTGCTATTCAGTTTCAGAAAAGAGATTTTTAGCATTTTACTATTCGTATAGGGCGAGTTGGATTTTATTGTCATGTTGCGACTGTCACGGTGCTTGTGTATCGCATAAAGAAATCAGTGATCACCAGATAAATTCGCAGTCAGCGAGTTTGTTTATCGGAGCCGCCACCTGCGTCGATTCGGATCTTGAATCGGACAGCGCGTGAGCGCATCTTCTTAACATGCAGTTAAATCCGCTCAATCTGCCCCCGATGGCAAAGCCGCAGCCGCCGATCACCCCGGCGATGCAGATGGCTATGTCGCCCGCGGTGCAGGCGGCGCAGCAGACCACACCGACGGTCCGCACCCAGACGGTCCAGGCGACCCAGGCGGTCGGCAAAATGGACCCGACGCGGGAGACGCGCAACGCCACCCAGTCCGGGCAAGCGGTGGACCCGCAGGCGGCGGCGGTCCAGGCTTGGACCAACGGCACCGGCTATGGCAGCAAGCAGCGCGGTTCACTGCTGGACGTCAGCGTCTGAGGCGTTTTTACGCGTCCTTTCCCGCTGTTCAATCTGCGGTCACTCCGCCATTATCCTGTGTGAAGCCGCGGCGGTTTTTTGCGTTGCCGAAGGCTCTTGCCGGCAAGCTGGCTCGGCAGTAACGCGCTGGAGCTGTTCGCGTGATGCATTCCGTCATGATCGACATGATCGCCGCCGGACAAACCGATGTGGGGCGGGTCCGCTCGCGCAACGAGGATTCGTTCCACCTCGATCCGGCCCTGGGGCTGGCGTTGGTCTGCGACGGCATGGGCGGTCACGCCGGTGGCGACATCGCCAGCCGGACCGCGGCGGAGGGCGTGGCCACCGTCATCGCCGCCCATGGCCGCCGTGCCGAGGCCAGCAGCAAGACTCCGTCCGCGGCGGAGGAGGAGAGGGCGGCGGCTGACGCCGCTTTGCTGGCCCGTTATGCGGTCGTGGCAGCCAACCGCCGCATCCATGCCCAGAACCGGCAGCGCGGATTCGCTGAAGGGCGGGGCATGGGAACCACGCTGGTGGGGCTCTGGCGGGTGCCGGGAACCGGGCGCGTGGTGGTCTTTCACGCCGGGGACAGCCGCCTGTACCGTCTGCGCGACGGCGAACTGCGGCTGCTGACGCGCGATCACAGCCTCTATCAGCTCTGGCTGGACAACGGGCGCCGCGGGCCGGCCCCCCATCGCAACATCATCGTCCGTGCGCTCGGCACCGGGGAACAGGTGGAGCCCGACGTGGCCATCCACGATTTGGCGCCCGACGACCTCTATCTCCTGTGTTCGGACGGGCTGAGCGGAGTCGTGCCGGAAGGCGTGATCCAGCGGCTGTTGACCCAGCAGCCGCCACCGGCCGCCGAAGACGCCTGCGCCCGTCTCATAGACCTCGCCAACGGAGCCGGCGGCCCGGACAACGTCACCATCGTCCTGGCCCGTTTCGTCCTTTCGCCGGCCTGACCGGACCCCCGATCCCGGACCCCCGATCCCACAGGACACCCGATCAGGGCGCCCTGGTTTTCAGGAAACGCGCCGCCGCCAGGGTCGCCGGAGGGGCACCGTCCAATGCCTGCTTGAGCGCGGGGAGATAGGCCGCCGCCGCTTCGGCTTCGGGCCGGGGAGACGCGAACAGCGGTGCGGGGCTTGCGATCACGACGATCAGTTCGTGACCGAACGGTGGCCCGACGGTCCAGAATCGCCCGCCGCCGCCACGCTCTCCAAGCCGGCGGACCGCGCCTGCAGCGACCCGGCTGTTGGTTTCCAGGGGATTGGGCAGGAGATGGATCACGTCGCCGTCCGACGTGAAATAATCCACTTGGAGATAGGCCGGGAAATCAGGGGCAACGATGTCGAACAGCAAATCCTGACCGTTCTCGAACGGCGTCCCGGCAGGCGCTTCGAAGCGAATGGCCAAAGGCATCGCCGCGCCGGCATTGGCGGTCCGCAGCGCGCCGATCAGGGTCAGAGGCTCGCACAGGGCAGGGGACGCCCGCTCGATATCGACGGCGGCCCTTTGCCCCACGACGAACTCCTGCGCGAGCAGCGCGAGGCTGTCCGGGTCGGTGTCGCCCGCCGACAGCCCGGAGATCGCCACCCTCCGGTCCTTGCCGACAGCGACATCCAACTCCGCGCAATGGAACTCGGACAGGGCCGCGCGCAGGGCCGACAGGTCTGGGACGGCTGGTGTGGAGGGAACCGGCGGGTTGTCCGTCACGGGCGCCGGTTGGGCGGGAGGGGTGCGGTTTTCGCCGGGATCGGCAGCAGCCGCCGCATGGTTCGGCGCAGTCATGATCCCGACCGCGACCGCCGCCGCGAACCACGCCGCGGTGACTTGCAGCCGCCATGTTCTCAGTGCGTGGGCGTCCTTCACGAGAACCCGACCGTTGGGTATAAACTGCGGTTTATGTAGCGTGCCTTTCAGGCACCGCCAAGGGCGGAAGGACCGGCCGGTGTGGAGCCAACGTCGATCATATAATCTTGATTATGGAAAATAAGATCGACGGGAAGGGAGGAGGGCACCAATCCGTCCCTTCCGGCGTTCTGCCCGATGGATTATCGTCGCGGCTCGTTTCCGCGTTCGTTCCCTTCGATGAAGGCTGCGCCTTATGGCTCGTTCCCCGTGGCTTTTCGGCCCCGTGTTGTCGCTTTGTCTGATGCCGTTCCCGTCCGTGGCCCAGATGCCGGCGCAAACGCCGGCGCCGGTCCAGGCACTTGATTGCGCCAAGCCGGGCAGCCGCGCCGACCGGACCGTCTGCGCCAGCGCCGACCTGAAGGTTGCTGCGGAGGACGTCGCGACGCTCCTGCGCGGCACGCTGGGCAACACGCCCGCCGATGGCCGGGACATCATCCAACGCGCGCAGACCGCCTTCCTGACCGAGCGTGACGGTGTTTGCACCGACAAATCCACCATTCCGGCCTGCCGGTCGCTGTATGAGAAGCGCGCCGCCGACCTCGCCGCCCAGAACTCTGCGGCGCAGAAGAAGCTCGCCTCGGTCGCCGCCGGCATTCCGAAGGATCCCAAGGCCGCCGCCGCGGCGCTTCAGCGCTACAACGGGGCCGCGGCCAAGGCGTGGCTGGTCTACCTCTTCCAGAGCGGCGCCGTGACGGTGCCCGACAAGGATGCCGCCGTGCGCAAACTGGTGGATGAAATCCTCAGACAGGATCTGATGAAAGATCCATATCTCCTTGAAGAGATGACCAATCTTGGTGACGTGGCCAGCGCGCCGCTGGGCACGGTGCTGCTGTTTCTGCGCCATGTCCTGTCCACAACGGAGATGGACGCGCCCTGCTTCCTCTTCACCAAGCACGGACAGCCGGCCTTCGAAGCCTTCGGCGCCTTCTGGGGCAACGCGCGCGACGAGACGCCCGGCCTGTGCAGCCCGCCGTCGTCGGTCTTCGATCTGCCGGAATGGAAGGCGGTGTCGGCCCATATGGACCCGGCGATCGAGCCGGCCCTGGCGGAGCGCGGCAGCATCCGCCACGGCTACGAGCGCCAGTTCGAGGTGGACGATCTTCAGGCGTCCCTGGTGCCCAGCACCCTTCTGGAAGCACCCATGTCCGCCGAAGCCAAGAGGGCGGCCGAACTGCGCGGGAAGACCGTCGCCGCCTTCCGGTCCTGGAACGACTTTGAGGTTTGGCCGGAGAAGGACTACCGCGCGACGGTGAGTGCCCTGCCCGCCGCCATCGCTGCCACATCAAAGCTTTACAGAGAAAAGTTCAAGCTGCTTCCGCAGACGGCGGATCAGGCGGCGAAGGCCGCCGGGGACCGCTTCGTAGCCGGGCGGCTGGGTCTCATCATGCCGGACGATTGACGACGGTCGCCCTGCCCCGCCCAGCGGGCAGCGCCGTTGTTCATCAAAGCTCGATCACGAGCCCGTCGTAAGCGGGCTCGACGCCGGGCGGCAGCAGGCGGCGGACCGTGTCGTAATCCATGGTCTGGTCCATGTGCGTCAGGTAGGCCCGCTTGGGCCGCACCCGGGCGATCCATTCCAACGTCAGGGCCAGATGGGCATGGACCGGGTGCGGAGGCTCTACGCGGGCGCAATCGACCACCCACACCTCGACGCCGTCCAACGCCGCGAAGGCGTCTTCATCCAATCTCACAACATCGGTCGAATAAGCAAATTTATCAAAGCGATAGCCAAAGGTCTTCATATAGCCGTGATCCTGCTCGAACGGCACGATCCGGTGCCCGCGCACGTCGAACGGACCTTCCACGGCATGAGGCGTCAGCACCGGGCGGTAGAAGGGATCGCCCGGACGCAGCGGTTCGAAGCAATAGGAAAAGCGCCGCTGCAATTCGGCGAGATCCTCAGCCCCCCCATAGGCGTCGATGGGGGCGTGCATCGCCCGGCACAGCTCCCGCAACTCGTCGATCCCGTGGGAATGGTCGGCATGCTGGTGGGTCCACAGAACCGCGTCGAGCCGGCGCAGGTCGCTGTCGAGAAGCTGCCGGCGCAGGTCCGGCGAGGTGTCGACCAGGACACTGACCCCGCCCTGCCCCGCCCCTTGCTCCCACTCCACCAAAACGGACGGGCGCATCCGGTGGTTCCTGGGGTTCGCCGGGTCACAGGAGCCCCAGCCGAGGCCGATCACGGGAACGCCCCGCGACCCTCCGCAGCCGAGGATCGTGACCCGCTGGGCGGTCATGCGGCGGCCTGCTGCGCCGTGCCGGCGCGTGGGAACAGGCGGAAGAAGTTCTCGGTGGACAGCCGCGCCAGCTCCGCCGCGTCCACGCCCTTCACCTCGGCGACGCAGGCCGCGGTGTGGGCGACGTAGGCCGGCTCGTTGCGCTTGCCGCGGAACGGCACCGGCGCCAGATAGGGCGCGTCCGTCTCCACCAGAATCCGGTCCAGCGGAACATCCTTCACAATGGCCCGGAGGTCCTCCGACTTCTTGAAGGTGACGATCCCGGACAGCGAGATGTGGAAACCAAAATCCAGAGCGTCTTCAGCGAGTTGCCGCCCGGAGCTAAAGCAGTGCAGCAACCCGTTGACCGGCTGCCCGGCGGCTTCCTCGCGGACGATCCGCATGGTATCGGCGTCGGCGTCGCGGGTGTGCACGATCAGCGGCAGGCCGGTTTCCAGGCTGGCGCGGATGTGCCGGCGGAAGCATTCCTGCTGAACGTCCCGCGGGCTCTTGTCGTAGAAATAATCGAGCCCGGTCTCGCCCAGCCCGATCACCTTCGGGTGCTTCGACAGCTCCACGAGGCGTTCGACGGTCACTTCGGCGAACTCTTCCGCCGCCTGGTGGGGGTGGACACCCAGCGAGCACAGAACGTCGTCGTACCGCTCCGCGACCGCCAGAATCCGGTCGAAACGCGACAGGTAAGTGCAGATGGTCACCATCCGCCCCACCCCCGCCTGGCGGGCGCGGTCGACGACCGCGTCCAGCTCCTCGGCGAAATCGGGAAAGTCGAGATGGCAGTGGCTATCGACCAGCATGGTTTCTCAGCTCTTCGCTTCGTCCACATAGCGCGGGAACACGCCCTGCGGCGTGGGCAGCGGCGTGCCGGGGACCAGAGCCCCGGCCGCCCCCAGCCGGTCGAATCCGCGGGCGTCCGGCCCCTGCGCCAACTGGTCCAGGATCCTGGCCGAGGCTTCCGGCATGATCGGCTGGGTCAGGATGGCGAGGTGGCGGATGGTCTCGGCCAGCACGTACAGCACCGTGGCCATGCGCGCCGGATCGGTCTTCTTCAGCGCCCAGGGCGCCTGCTCGTCCACATAGCGGTTGCCGTCGCCGATCACCGCCCAGATGGCGTCCAGCGCCTTGTGGAAGGCCTGCGCCTGGAACTCGGCACGGACGATGGGCAGCAGGTTGCGGGCGGCGCCGAGCAGCGCGTCGTCGGCCTCCGTGAAGGCCCCCGGCTGCGGCACGGCAGCCCCGCAGTTCTTGCCGATCATCGACAGCGAGCGCTGCACGAGGTTCCCGTAATCGTTGGCGAGGTTGCCGTTGATCCGCTGCACCATCTGCTTGTGCGAGAAGTCGCCGTCATTGCCGAAGGGCACCTCGCGCAGCAGGAAATAGCGGGTCTGGTCCAGGCCGTAGGTGTTGACCAGCGTCTCCGGCGCGATGACGTTGCCCAGCGACTTCGACATCTTCTGGCCTTCGATGGTCCACCAGCCGTGCGCGAAGACGCGCTTCGGCGGGGCCAGCTTGGCGGCCATCAGGAAAGCCGGCCAGTATACGGCGTGGAAGCGCAGAATGTCCTTGCCGACCATGTGCAGGTTGGCCGGCCAGTACCTGGCGTACTCGCCGCTCTCGTCCGGGAAGCCGACCGCGGTGATGTAGTTGGCCAGGGCGTCCAGCCACACATACATGATGTGGTCGGGGTTGCCCGGCACCGGGATGCCCCACTTGAAGGTGGTGCGGCTGACCGACAGGTCCTTCAGCCCCGACTTCACGAAGGCCATGACCTCGTTGCGCTTGCCGGCGGGGGCGATGAAGTCCGGGTTCTGCTCGTAGAACTCCAGCAGGCGGTCCTGCCAGGCCGACAGGCGGAAGAAGTAGGACGGTTCCTCCACCCACTCGCACTCGGCGCCGGTCGGGGCGATCTTCTTGCCGGACGGCGAGGTGGTCAGCTCGTCCTCGCCGTAGAACGCCTCGTCGCGCACGGAATACCAGCCGGCGTAGCTGCCGAGATAGATCTCTCCGGCGGACTCCAGCCGGCGCCACAGCTCCTGCACCGATGCGATGTGCCGCGGTTCCGTCGTGCGGATGAAATCGTCGTTGGAATAGTTCATCAGCGACACGAGATCGCGGAAGTTCTGCGACACGCGGTCGGTGAACTCCTGCGGCGCGATGCCGGCGTTCATGGCGGACTTCTCCACCTTCTGGCCGTGCTCGTCGGTGCCGGTGAGGAACTTCACGTCATAGCCGTCCAGCCGCATGAAGCGGGCCAGCACGTCGCAGGCGAGCGTGGTGTACGCATGCCCGATGTGGGGCACGTCGTTCACATAGTAGATCGGAGTCGTCAGGTAAAAGGTCTTCGACCCGGTCATGTCAGCGGCTCTCCCGAGAATGCGCCGGCCCGGCGTCTGGCCGGCCCGGTGGAGCGTGGTGTTTGTCGTACGTGTTTAATTAGCAGCCGCTTCCAGCGTCGCCAAGGCGTTCAGGACCACCTGTTTGCGGTCGAGATTGGCGGATTCCGCACGGGCGAAGTGGCGTTGGACCTTTTCCCACACCTCCACCCAACGTTCAAGGCCGCGGGCGTTGGCCAGACGGGTCATCAGGGCGGCCTCCCCGGCCACCACCTCCGCCGGCCAGGCGCCGCGCGCCAGCGACCGGACGAAGCGGGCCAGCCACCAGACGAGCAGGTCGGTGGCCGTCTCGTACAGCCCGTCGTCCTGCTTGCGGGTCAGCTTGTCGCCGAAGGCGTGGGCGGCGGCGATGTCCAGCCGCGGCAGGGTGCCGAGCAGCCCGATCAGTTCCCGGTACAGATCCAGCCCGCCGGCCTCGGCCAGCCCGATCGCCCGGCCGATGCTGCCCTCCGACAGGCGGGCAAGCGCCGCAAGATCCTCGTCGCCGAGGTCCGGACGATGCTGTGTCAACAGGTTGAGAACCGTTTCTTCAGGAAGCGGATGAAGCGTGAGCTTGCGGCAGCGGGAGCGGATGGTCGGCAGCATGCCACCCGGATTGTCGCTGACCAGCAGCAGCAGGGCGCCCGGCGGGGGCTCCTCCAAAATCTTAAGAATGGCGTTCAAACCGCTGAGATTCATGCGATCTGCGCCGTCGATCACCGCCACACGCCAGCCGCCTTCGGCGGCGGTCTTGCGCAGGAAGGGACCGATCTTGCGCACGTCGTCCACCGCGATGTCGCGCTTCAGCCGGTCGCGCTTCTCGTCGCGCTGGCGTTCCACGGTCAGCAGGTCGGCGTGTCCGCCCGATGCGACGCGGCGGAAGACCGGGGCGTCCGGCGCCAGCGCCAGCGAGGCGGGCGGCGGCGGTGCGCCGAACAGGCCGGCGTCCGCCGGCTCGTGCCCCTGGGACAGGACGAAGCGGGCGAAGCGGAAGGCCAAAGTGGCCTTGCCGATCCCCGGCGGGCCACCGATCAGCCAGGCGTGCGGCAGCCGCCCGGAGTTCCAGGCGTCCAGCAGCAGGCGCTCTGCCTCCTCGTGACCGGTCAGGCCGGGGTTGCGGCGCGGGGCGAGAGCGTCGCCTTCCACCACCGGTTCGGGCGCGCGGGCGCGGCTCACTCAGGACACTCCCAGGCGACGGGTCACGCAATCCAGGATCGCCGCCTGAACCGCCTCGACCGGATGGGCCGCGTCGATGACCACGCAGCGCTCCGGGTCGCGGGCGGCGATGTCCAGAAAGCCGGCGCGCAGGCGGTGGTGAAAGGCGATGTCCATGCGCTCGTACCGGTCCTCTCCGCCGCGGCGGGCGGCGGCGCGGGCCAGCCCGTCCTCCACCGGCAGATCGAGGATCAGGGTCAGGTCGGGCCGGAAGCCGCCCAGGGCGGCCTCCTGAAGCGTGGCGACCAGCTCGCGCCCCAGCCCCAGCCCGTAACCCTGATAGGCCATGGTGCTGTCGAAGAAGCGGTCGCAGACGACCCAGTGCCCGGCCTCCAGCGCCGGCCAGACGGTGCGCTCCAGATGGTCGCGGCGGGCGGCGGTGTGCAGCAGCGCCTCGGTCACCGGACTCCAGCGCCCGGTCTCGCCGGACACCAGCAGGCCCCGGATGTCCTCCGCGCCGGGGGAGCCGCCGGGCTCGCGGGTCGGCACGACCGTCTTTCCGCAGGCGGCCAGCGCGTCGGCGAGAAGCCGGATCTGGGTGGACTTGCCCGCCCCTTCCCCGCCCTCCAGCGTGATGAACCGCCCGCGCGTCATGGTCTGCTCCCGATGGTGATGAGGCCCGCTACGGAACTTGCGGAGGGACGGGCCGGATTACACCAATCAGCTCGCCCCGAAAATGAGGAACTTCGCCGCCGCCAGGGCGCGGCCCACGAAGCCCAGCTTCTCGACGTCCTGGGCGGCGACCACCGGGAACTCCTTGCCCGGGAAGCCGGGGGCGGAGACCACCACCTTGCCCACCACGTCGCCCTTCTTCACCGGGGCGGCGACCGGGGCGTTGCTGACCAGCGAAACCTTCATGCCGCCGCGGTCGGCGCGGGCCATGGTGACCTTCATGTCCTCCGGCACGGTGACCGGAACGGCGTCCTGGGCTCCCAGCCAGACCGGCACCTGATCGACCGTCTCCCCCGCCTTGAACAGGGCGTAGGTGGCGAATTCGCGGAAGCCCCATTCGATCAGGCGGGCCGATTCGTCGGCGCGGGCCTGCATGCTGGGCAGCCCGTTGACCACCAGGACGAGGCGCCGCCCTTCCCGCTCCGCCGAGGCGGTCAGGCCATAGCCGCCCGCTTCGGTGTGGCCGGTCTTCATCCCGTCCACGTCCATGCCGCGGTAAAGCAGCGGGTTGCGGTTGCCCTGGTTGATGCCGTGGTACTTGAACTCACGGATCGAGTAGTAATGATAGTATTCCGGGAAATCCTTGATCAGATGCTGTGCCAGGACCGAAAGATCGCGGGCGGTCATGTAGTGGTTCGGGTCGGGCCAGCCCGTGGCGTTGGTCAGGTTGGTGTCCTTCAGCCCCAGCTCGCGCGCGCGCTTGGTCATGCGCTCGGCAAAAGCCGATTCGGACCCGGCCAGCCCCTCGGCGAAAACGATGCAGGCGTCGTTGCCCGACTGCACGATCACGCCCTTGATGAGGTCGTCCACCTTGATGTTGTTGTGCAGTTCCACGAACATCTTGGAACCCTGCATCCGCCACGCGCGCTCCGACACCGGCAGCGTGCTTTCCAGGGTCAGCCGGCCTTCCTTGATCGCGTCGAAGACCATGTACATCGTCATGATCTTGCTCATCGAGGACGGCGCCATGCGCTGATCCGGGTTCTTCTCGAACAGCACGGTGTTCGAGGTGATATCGACCAGGATCGCCTGCTTGGCGATGGTTTCGATGCTGGCGGCGTGAGCCACCGGCCCCACCCCCGCCGCGAACAGCGCGACCGCAAGGCCCATGGCGAAACGGGTGCGGGCAACGCGGGTGCGGACGACAGCGACCATGACAACTCCCTTCGAAACGCGGACTGGACAAGACGTGGAACGGAACGGCGCCCGGAGCCTGGGAAAGCTCGGGCTGGGCTCTGTACGGGTGATCAATCGACCACGATTTTGGCTTCGGTAAGGCCGGCTTGGATGATCTGGTTCAAAACGGTGTCGGCGGAGTCCACGCTGGCCAGCGGACCCACCCGCACCCGCTGCAGCTTCTGCCGTCCGGTGACCGTCTGGGTGACCTGTGCCTGCTGGCCGAGCGAGGCCAGGCGGGCACGCACGCGGGTGACGTTGTCCTGGCTGCCGAAGGCGCCGACCTGGACGTAGATCTGCTCATGGGGCTTCACCGGCAGTTCGGCGACCACCGCGGCCGGGACGAAGCGCCCGTCCACCATGTCGCCGGCGACCGTCGCGGGGGGCGGGACCGGGGCGCGGGTGACCGCGGCGGGCGCG
>NZ_JAUJFI010000210.1 GCF_030849505.1 Azospirillum isscasi
CTTCGAGAGCCGGCGCCTTCCCCCAGGGGAGGCGCCGGTTTTTCGTCGTTGAAGCTTGAGGCCGGTGGTTGCGCCGGCCCCCCCTCCCTGACCCTCCCCCGCCTTCGGCGGGGGAGGGAATGAGGTGTCGGAGTGGGGGAATGGAGCGGCCCAAAATGAAAAAGGGCCGCTTGTTGGACAAGCGGCCCTTGAAGGCACTCGATGGTGCTTCGAAACTGGAGCGGGCGAAGGGATTCGAACCCTCGACCCCAACCTTGGCAAGGTTGTGCTCTACCCCTGAGCTACGCCCGCAATGTGGCGCGAGTGACGGGACTTGAACCCGCGGCCTCCGGCGTGACAGGCCGGCGCTCTAACCAACTGAGCTACACCCGCAATATGGCTCCGGATGCTGGACTCGAACCAGCGACACGCGGATTAACAGTCCGCTGCTCTACCGACTGAGCTAATCCGGAACGGAGGCCGGCTTATACGGGTCCCAGCGGCAGAGCGCAAGCAGGAACTTCACCGGGAGGCGATTTTTTTCGCGGCCTACCTTCGGTGCCTTTCAGGCGACGCCGAGCAGGGCCTGCACCGCCCGGACGATGCTGTCCTCGGAGAAGGGCTTCTGGACGACGGAGAGCTGGCCCGGCTCCTCCTTGGGCAGGTTGTCGCTGTAGCCGGTGGTGACCAGGATGGGCAACTCGGGACGCTGCTCCTGCATGCGTGCGATCAGGCTGCTGCCATCGAAATGCGGCATGCGCAGGTCGGTGATCAGGATGTCCGCGGGGTCGTTCTGGTCGATCTTGAAGGCGTCGAACCCGTTGCGCCCGATGGTCACGCGGAAGCCGCGCTCCTCCAGGGTTTCGGCAATGGTGACCGCGACGACCGGGTCGTCCTCGGCAACGATCACATGAAAGGTCTGGGGGAAATTCTGGGACATGGCGGGTGGGCCTCTCGTCTGCACGGTCCCGAATCCTGTAGCCCATCGGACGGCGGCGGACCAATGCGCAATAGGTCATAAACCGCCGCCTCTGCCATACCGCCAGCCGTTCAGCGCCAACGGTTCAACGCCAGCCGCTCAGCGGACGATCCGCAGGTTGCTGAGCTGGCCGGCGATGGTGCGGAACACCGTCTGCAGATCCGCGGGGGAGGGGCTGTCGAAATAATGGTTCGGGCCGGGCGAGGCGCAGCTTTCGTACAGGGTGCGGGTGGCGCTGTTGGCGCTGTCGCCGACGGTGATGGTGAACAGGGTGATCCCGGCCGCCTTCATGTTGGTGCACAGCGTCAGCATGCGGTTGTCGATCGCCGTCGTCACCTGATTGGCGTTGGTGGTGCCGAGAAGCCCGTCGCCGATGCGCTGGTAGCTGGTGTAGTCGCCCTGGGGCTTGTACTTGTACCACTCGTTGTTGCCGTCGGTCAGCAGGACGACCGCCTTGGACATGTCGGGCGTTCCGTAATTGAGCGGCAGGGTGTTCGGGGTCGTGCCGCCCCACAGACCGCGCCATTTCGGCGACAGGGTGAACCACCCCGCCTGAAGCCCCTGGTTCGCCATGGTGCCGCCGCGGTTCACCGGCTTCAGCCCGGCGATCTTGGAGAGCAACGCCGACCGGTCGTTGGTCAGCGGCATGATGGCCGGCGGGCAGCCCAGGTTCGGGCCGGCCATGTCGTTGGTCTGGCGGTAGGTGCCGTCGTCGGTGATGTTGTTCGGGGTCCAGGGGTTGTCGTTGTTGTTCCCGTTGTACTGGTTGTTCGGGTACCAGAAGGGCTTGAAGGGCGCGGAGGCCGGCGGCGTGTCCGTCTGGTCCTGCGGCTGGGTGCGGGCCAGGACGCAGCCGCGCCAACCCTGGGACGCCCATTTGGTGGCGTCGTAGCTGCCCGCCGCCAGCCAGCCCGTACGGGTCTTGCCGATGTTGACCTCCGCCGCGTAGGGGGCGATGGAGACCCACAGATTCTTCGGCGGCGTGCTGCCCGGCCCGAACAGGATGTTCACGAGGTCGGTGGCGGCGGTGCGCAGTTCCCCGATGCGGTTGTTCGTGGCCATGGAACCGGTGACGTCCAGCACCAGCGCCAGCTCCAGCCCGGTGTTGGCGCGCTGCACCAGATTGGTGACGGTGATGGTGAGCTGGTTCACCCGCAGGACGCGCAGGAAGGTCGTCGGCAGGGTGGCGGTGACCGTCACGCCGACGCGCTGGTTCGTCTGGTCCAGCGTCACCGCGGGGGTTCCGATGGCCGCCCCCATGAAGCCCGGCGGCAGGTTGGCGGCGACGAACATGGCGATGTCCTGCTGCGCCTCCGCCGAGGAGTTCAGCATCTTGCCGGCGGCCAGCGCCCCGGCGTCGATGGCGGTCTGAAGCCGCGACTGCACCAGAAAGGCCCGCCCGTAATCCACCGCCAGCCCGACCATGCCCAGCAGGGGCACCGCGGCGGCGGCGAACATCAGCGCGGTGGCCCCCCGGCGGTCCCCCCGCACCCGCCGGAGGGAGGCGATCAAGCGGCGCGCGGGTTCGAGCGGTGTCCTCATGGCCCGGTCTCCAGCGTGGTGAGCGTGCCGAGCCGGGGCTGGTAGACGGCGCTGGCGTAGAGCGTCGTGGAGGTCCCGGCGTTGCCGAGCCACGGCCAACTCAGCAGATAGGGGGTGAAGCGGTAGAACAGCTCGGTGAAGATGGCGTTGTCGCCCGGTTGCTGGGTGAAGCCGGGGGGAAGCGTGGCGGCCCCGCCCGCGGCGCCGAGGTGGCTGGCGGCGGAGCCTGTGCCGGCCCGCTCCTGCCACATCACCCGCGACCCCTGGCCCATGTTGGCGACCGAGGTGACGATCACCTGCCCGCCGGCCATCAGGTCGAGCGGCTGGGCGACCTCCGTGGCCGCGAGGAACAGCACGCCGACCTCGTTGCCCTTCACCACCGTCATGCCGGCGCGCAGCTTGTCGAACTGGGTGGCGATGTCGCTGACGTTGGCGGCGGTGCGGTTCAGCGTCAGGGTGATGCTGACATAGCGGACGACGTCCACCGTGGCGGTGACCAGCACCAGAAGCACCGGCGCCAGCAGCGCCATCTCCAGCGCCGCGATGCCCCGCCGGTCGCGCCAGGGCCGGTCGTGCCAGGGCCGGTCGTGCCAGGGAAGGCGGCGGAATGGATGACGTTTCGTCATGCCGGTCACTCCCCCACCATGAAGGGCTCGTTGCGCACGGCCAGCCGCGCCTCGTGGACCAGCTCCGACCGGCCCAGCACCGTGGCGCCGAGCCCGGTCAGCACCGGCTGGGTGTAGCGCAGCACATAGACGACGACCTGCCCGCTGCCGCCCAGAGCCGCTCCGGTCTGCCCGGCGTCCCAGTTGGCGGAGCCGCAGTTCAGGTCGGTCAGCGAGGTTGAGGGCGGAACGCCCCCGTTGATCTGGCCCAGCGTCGTGAAGGAGGCGTAGCTGTGGCTGCGCACCGACAGGCGGCTCTGGTCGAGCACGCGGTGGGTCAGCCGGCGCACCGTGTCGCAGACCTGGGCGCGGCGGTCGGTGAAGCCGGTCGCCAGCTCCCCCGTGAAGCCGCTGCGGGCGGCGGCGCGGGCGGCGTGGTTCAGCAGCCCGTCCACGGTCAGCGAGTAGGAGACCTCGGCCAGCGCGATCATGCCCGCGATCAGCGCCGGGGAGACGAGCGCCAGTTCCAGCGTGGTCAGGCCCCGGCGGTCCCGCAAGGCGCGGAGGAAGGGGCGGCTATGGCTGCGGCTAAGGCTGCGCATGGGGGCCGCCTCACGGCTTGGCGGCGACGAGCTGGCGCGCCGTCTCGTAGAAGGCCAGGTTGGAGCGGACGTTCCCGTCGTCGAGGTCGAGCCGCGCCACGCGGGCCGCCGCCTCCAGATCGCCCTTCAGCCCATAGGCCAAGGCCAGGTTCTGGCGGATGCGGGGCGAGTCCACCCCGCTCTGGACGAGGCGTTCCAGGATCGGCACCCCCTCCGCGTTGCCGCTCAGCGCCAGCGACAGGCCGAGATTGGCGGTGGCCGCCACGTTGTTCGGCTCGGCGGTCAGGACGTGGCGGTATTCGGTCTGGGCCTCGGGGTGCCGCCCGGCGAGGTCGAGGGCGACGCCGCGGTTCAGATGGGCGCGCAGATCGTCCCCGTTGCGGCGCAGCAGCGCGTCGAAGCGGTTCAGCGCGTCGGCGGGGCGGTTGGCGCGGACCAGGGCGCGGCCCAGCGCCGTCTGCACCTCCACATTGTCGGGCACGGCGGCGGCGGCCTTTTGCAGTTCCACCACCGCGTCGGCGGGGGCGCCGCTCTCCGACAGGGTTTCGCCCAGCCCGAGCAGGGCGCCGACATGGCCGGGCGCCTGATCCAGAACGGCGCGGTAGAAGCGCACCGCGGAGGCGGAATTCCCCGCCTCCTGCGCGGCGCGGGCGAGGCGGAGCTGAACGCGCGCCTTGTCGTCCAGCGTGGCGTTCGCGGTGGGGCCGCCCTTGGACCCGACGGACCCGCTCCCCGGCGCGGAGGCACAGGCGCTGACCGACAACAGCAGAAGGGCGGCCGCCGCAGCGCGGCCCAGACCGGAGAGATGCTTCTTGGACGGGCGGAGGGACGGGACGGCGATCATGGCTGACCTCCCTTGGTCGGGCTGTGGCGTTGATTGGAGTGGGCTTGCTGGTTGGCGCTGGCGCCGTCGAAGCTGCGGGACACGTCGAGCATGGCGGGGCCGCCGACGACGATGAAGACGCAGGGCAGGATGAAGACGACCATCGGCAGGGTCAGCAGGACCGGCAGGCGGGCCGCCTTCTCCTCGAACCGGGCGAGGCGTTGGGCGCGCATTTCCCCGGCCAGGACGCGCAGCGCCTGGGCCAGCGGCGTGCCGTAGCGCATGGCCTGGATCAGCGTCGTCGCCATGCCGCGCACGCCTTCCATGTCCAGCCGGGCGGCCAGATTGGTCAGCGCGCCGCCGCGGTCGGACAGCACCCGCATCTCCGCCGCGGTGGCCGACAGCTCGGCGCTGAGCGCCGGGTAGGCGGTCGCCACCTCGCGGGCCACGCGGTCCACCGCCGCCTCCAGGCCGAGGCCGGCCTCGCCGCAGATCACCAGCAGGTCGAGCGCGTCGGGCAGGCCGTTGCGCACCTCCTCCAGGCGGCGGTCGCGCATCCGGCCCAGCGCCAGATCGGGCAGCCGCCAGCCGAGCAGGGCACCGGCCACCACCTGCGCCGCCTCGCCCGGCGCGCCAATCAGCGCGGGCAGGAGGGCGCCCGCCGCCGCCGGGACCAGCGCCATCCCGGCGCCGATGCACAGAAGCTTGACGCCGAGCAGCGAATAGAGATGGCCGGGCTGATTGTAGCCGGCGGCGATCAGGCTTTTGCGCATCCGCTCCCGGTCGGCGGACCCGACCAGCGGCGTGCGGGCCAGCCAGGCGCCCATCCGGCTCAGCAGGCTCCGGCGCTCCGTCTCCGGACCGGCGGCCCGCCGCGCGGTTCCGGCGCGCAGAAGCTCCAGCCGGGCGAGCAGCCGCTCGCGGAGCGTGCAGGAGCGCAGCCCGGCGACGCCGGTCAGGATCATCAGGACGCCGAAGCCAAGAAGGACCGGTTGCGGGATCAGGCCGCCGCCCAGGACGCCATCGCTCATGACAGGGTCCTCCGGATGAGGAGTTGCATGGAGCCGACGCCGACCAGCAGCAGCCCACCGGCGACCGCCAGCATCGTCTGGCCGCTCGGCTCGTCGATCAGCCGCATCGCGTAGTCGGGGTTCAGCATCGCCATGCCGCCACCGGCCAGGAAGGGCAGGGCGGCCAGAACGGCGGCGGAGCTGCGCGCCTCCGAGGTCAGGGCGCGGGTGCGCATCTGCACGCGGCGGCGCTGGCGGATCATGTCGGCCAGATTCTCCAGCGGCTCCGTCAGGTTGCCGCCGGTCTCCCGCTGAAGCAGCAGGGTGACGACGAAGAAGCGGAACTCCGGCAGGCGGACGTTGGCGGCGGCGCGCGTCAGCACGGTCTCCAGGTCGATGCCCATGGCCGTCTCGTCCACGATGCGGCGGAACAGCGGGGCGATCGGCTCGGACAGTTCGGTGCCGACCATCCGCAGGCTTTCCGACACCGGGATGCCGGCTCGGGTGGCGCGGACGACGAGGCTGATGGCGTCGGGAAGCTGGTTCATCAGCGCCTCCAGCGTCCGGCGGCGGCTGGACGCGAAGACCAGGCGCGGGGTGACCAGAAGGGCCACGGCGGCGACGGTCATGGCGCCCGCGTCGCCCATCACCGGCCCGCCCAGCCACCAGCACAGGGCGGCGGCGATCACGGCGGTGAGCAGCGCCCGCCACAGCCGGATGCCCGGCGGCAGATAGACCGTCTGGCGCCGCGCGTAGAAGCGCGACATGCGCCGCTTGACCCGGTCGGCGAAGGTTAGGGGACCGGCGCCGGTGATGTCGGGGCTGCCGTCCTCCACCTCGGTCAGCGCCTGCGCCGACAGGGCGGCCAGCCGGCGGCGCAGCGCCTTGCGGCGGCGGAAGGCGCGCAGGGTGGAGAGGGCGAACAGCAGGGTGCCGACGCCGAGGAGGAGCGTGGCAAGCTGAAGGGCCTGGATGCGGTCCATCGCGGGTCCTCCCGTCTCAGAGGCCGGCGGTGGCGGCGGTCCAGGCCGCCTCCTGCCCGAAATAGGCCAGCCGCTCCGCGAAGCGCGGGCGCAGGCCGGTGGCGGCGTAGCGCCCCTCCAGGATTCCGTCGCGGCTCTCCCCGCGGAATTCGAAGGTGAACAGGTCCTGTGTCAGGATCACGTCGCCCTCCATGCCGACCAGCTCGGTGACGTGGGTGATGCGGCGCACGCCGTCGCGCATGCGCTGCACCTGGACGATGACGTTGACCGCCCCGGCGATCTGCTGGCGGATGGCGCGGCTGGGCAGGTTCATGCCGGCCATCAGCACCATGTTCTCCACACGGCTCAGCGCGTCGCGCGGGTTGTTGGCGTGGATGGTGGACATCGACCCGTCATGGCCGGTGTTCATGGCCTGGAGCATGTCGAAGGCTTCCGCCCCGCGCACCTCGCCGATGATGATGCGGTCGGGCCGCATGCGCAGCGCGTTGCGCACGAGGTCGCGCTGCGTCACCTGCCCCTGGCCTTCCAGGTTGGGCGGGCGGGTTTCCAGCCGGACGACGTGGGGCTGTTGGAGCTGGAGTTCGGCGGCGTCCTCAATGGTGATGACGCGCTCGGTCGCCTCGATGGGGCGGGACATGGCGTTGAGCAGAGTCGTCTTGCCCGAGCCGGTGCCGCCGGAGATGATGACGTTCAACCGGCAGCGCCCGATGATCTCCAGCGCACGGGCCATCGGCTCGGACAGGCTGCGGAACTCCACCAGCTCGCGGAAGCCGATGGTGCGGCGGGCGAATTTGCGGATGGAGATGCAGGCGCCGTCGAGCGCCAGCGGCGGCACCACGATGTTGACGCGGCTGCCGTCGGCCAGACGGGCGTCCACCATGGGGCTGGATTCGTCCACTCGCCGCCCGACCGCCGAGGCGATGCGCTGCGCGATGTTCAGCAGATGCCCGGCGTCGCGGAAGCGCACCGGCATCTCGACCAGCTTGCCGCGCTGCTCCGCGAAGGTGCGGGAGGGACCGTTGACCATGATGTCGGTGATCCCGTCGTCGGCCAGCAGCGGTTCCAGCGGGCCGAGGCCGATCATGTCGTGGACCAGCTCCGTCGCCAGCGTGGCCTGCTCGCGCCCGTTCAACTGGCTGCGGCTGGCGGTGGCGATGTCGTCGATCAGCCGCTCCACCAGCGGGCGCAGGGTCTCCGCCGGCATGTCGGCGATGGTCGCCGGGTCGATGCGGGCCAGCACCTGGCTGCGGATGTCGTTCAGCGAGCGGTTGACCGGGCGCACCGCGGCCAGCGGAGGGGGAGGCGGGGACGGGGCCGCCGCGGCGGGCGGTGCGGGGACGGGCTTCGGTTCCTCGGGCGGCGGGCTTGCCACGGCCAGGGAGGGGGGAGCGGCCTTGCGGCCGAACAGCGTGCTCATCGCCGCACCCAGCGGCGGAACAGGCCATCCTGCGCGGTGGGACGCCCGGCGACGTCGGCGCCCAGCCGCTCCATCGCCTCGCGGAAGC
>NZ_JAUJFI010000211.1 GCF_030849505.1 Azospirillum isscasi
GGGCTGGGCCGCGGGCGTGGCACCGGGCCGTCCTCCAACCGGCGGACCAGGGCGCGGGCCTCCTGCACGGACGCCTCGATGCGCTTGGACGCGCGTTCGCAGGAGCCGAGCACCAGCGCCGCCTCCTCGGTCACGCCCTTGGCGCGGTCGAGCCCGTCGGACAGCTTGGCGGACGCCTCCGTCGCGGCGGCGACCAGCCGCTGGACCGAGGCTTCCGTCTCGTCGATGGTCTTGGAGAAGGTGCCGATCAGCGCGCCGATCTCGGCCTGGCTGGAGCGCATCACCTTCAGCCGCTTGTTGACGATCACCAGGAACACCGTGGCGGTGACCAGCATGACCGCCAGAACGGCGTCAATGAGGAATGAGACCATCGATCAGCTCCTGCTTGGTCTCCAGGTCGGTGTCGATCTTGACGGAGATGTTGCCGTTGCGCTGGCCCATGTGGCCGGCGAAGAGGGGGGTGGTCTTGCTTTGCAGCACCACCGGCGCGTCGGGGTCGATGCGCAGCTTCAGCGAGGTGCCCTTTTCCCAGTTCAGAACCTCGCCCAGCGACACCTGGGTCTGCTGCAGCACGGCGACGAGGTCCAGCTTGGCCCGCATCAGCTCGGCCTTCAGGTGGCTTTCCCACACCGTGTCGTGGCCGAACTTCTCGCCCATGAAGGTCTGCACCAGCTTGCCGCGCACCGGCTCCAGCGTGGCGTAGGGGATGACCACCTCGGCATGGCCGACGCGGCGCTCCACCTCCACCGCGATGCGCACGCGGATGACCGCATTGGTGGCGCGGGTGATGGTGGCGAATTGCGGGTTCGTCTCCAGCCGGTCGAAGGTGAAGTCGATCGGCGTGATCGGGTCGAAGGACTGGCTGAGGTCCTGGAGGATGACCTTGATGAGCCGCTCGGTGATCTTGCGCTCGATGGAGGTGTAGGTGCGTCCGTCGATGCGCCGGGCGCGGCTGCGCCGCCCGCCCAGAAGCACGTCCATCATGCAATAGATCAGCGCGCTGTCCACCGACACGACGATGTGGTTGTCCCACTGCTCCGCCCGCGCGACGCCGACCAGGGCCGGAAGCTCGATGGTGTCGAGGAATTCGTTGTAGCGCAGCCAGTCGATGCGCAGCAGGCTGGCCTCCACGCTGGTGGACGAGAACTGGCGCAGCGAGGTGTTCAGCAGCCGGACCATGCGGTCGAAGACCACGTCCAGCATCGGCAGCCGGTCCTTGTTGACCGTCGTCGTGCTGATCAGCCGTTCGATGGCGCGGGTCTGTCCGGCGGATTCCGTCTGCGGCCCGACGGCGAAGTTCAGCAGGCGGTCGATCTCCTCCTGGCTCAGCTCCTTGGTGTCGGCCATCAGGGCGGCGGCCTCGGACTCTCCGGCGCCGGCGTCCAGGCCCCAGTCGAGATCGTCCCCGCCGCCGCTTTCATCGCCGCTGCCGTCGTTGTCGATGGGAGTGCTCATCCGTTCCTCTGGGTCGGCTATTGCGTGAGAAGGCTGCGCAGCAGGACGTCGGACACCGTGTCGGGGCCGAGGATCAGGTTGAAGCGGCGGCGCAACTCCCCGCGCAGCCGCAGCAGACCGGCGGAACCGCGCAGGTCGTGCTGGTCGATGTTGCGCAGGAACTCCTGCTGGGCGTTGACGAGATGGGGCATCGCCTGCTCCACCCGCCCGCGGTCCTTGGGCGCCAGGGCCAGCGTCACCCCGATCTTCATGAAGCGCGACGGCGTGTCGGGGCGCAGGTTGACCATCAGTTCCGGCATGTCCAGCGTCGCCTGGGCCGGTTCGGCGACGGGCGTGCCTTCGAACAGCCGCGCCACCCCGTCCGGTCCCACGGCCATCCAGTAGCCGCCGAACCCCGCCGCGGCGACGCCGCACAGGGCCGCCGCCGCCAGCGCCAGCCGGGCCAGCGGCAGCACGATGACGTACATCCGCTGCCGGCCCGGCGTACCCGTCCTTGCCTTTCCAGCATCTGTATTCATCGCGACCGGCACCTCCAAGATACCGAAAATTTGAGATATTGTTTTAAACGATCAAGTTTTAGCGACTTCCTTCCGGTTCATCTTCGCAGCTTTTACTCCGCTTAAAAGTCGTCCCGGTAGGTTGTGAAGGCTCACGGGGTGAACATTACGGTCCCCGCTTTTCGGAAACTTTAAAGGTGCGGGTGTCGTGACGGGACTGATCGACAATCTGCGGACGCTTGGGCGCACGCGCCTTCTGGTGCTGGCCGGCACGGGTGTCGGCATCGTCCTGGCGGTCGCCACCATGGCGGTTCTGCTGTCGCGGCCGCACATGACGCCGCTCTACACCGGGCTGGAGCCGGCGGAGGCCGGGCGCATCGTCAAGGCGGTGGAGGCCATGGGCGTGCCCGTGTCCGCCGCCTTCGACGGCACCGCCGTCCAGGTGCCGGAGGCCGAGGTGCCGCGGCTGCGCATGCTGCTGGCCGAAAAGGGCCTGCCGTCGCGCGGCGGCATCGGCTATGAGCTGTTCGACACGGACAAGCCGCTGGGCATCACCAGCTTCATGCAGCGGATGAACCGGCTGCGCGCCATGGAAGGCGAGCTGGCCCGCACCATCGAGACGCTGTCCGGAATCGAGGCGGCGCGCGTCCACATCGTGCTTCCCGACCGCGAGGAGTTCTCGCGCAACGCCCCGACGCCCACCGCCTCCATCGTGGTGCGCATGCGCGGGCGTTCGCCGCTGGAGCGGCAGCAGGCGCTGTCGATCCGCCACCTCGTCTCCGCCGCCGTGCCCAACCTGAAGCCGAGCGCCGTCACCGTGCTCGACGCCTCCGGCGAGGTGCTGCTGACCGAGGAGGACGGCGACGCCCGGTCGTCGGCGAAGGTGGACGGGCTGCGCGCCGGCCACGAGGCGCGCATCGCCCGCGCCATCGAACAGATGCTGGTGGCCCGGCTGGGGCAGGGAAATGTTCGCGTTCAGGTTGCTGTCGATGTCGAAACCAAGCGCGAGGTCGTGCGCAGCCAGAGCTTCGACCCGAACAGCCAGGTCGTCCGCTCCACCCAGACGGTGCAGGAGCAGGACCGCAGCCTGGACAGCACGGGCGAGCCGCCGGTCACCGCCGAACAGAACCTGCCGCAGCGCGAGGTCCGCGCCCAGGCCCAGAACAACCGCTCCTCCACCGACTCCAAACGCCAGGAGGAGACGGTCAATTACGAGATTTCCAACATCGCCCGCGAAACCGTGATCGAGCCGGGCGACATCCGCCGCGTCAGCGTCGCCGTTCTGGTCAACGGCACCTGGACGACGGCGCAGGACGGCGCCCGCAGCTACGCGGCCCGCTCGCCCGAGGAGTTGCAGCGCATCACCGAGCTGGTGCGCTCCGCCATGGGCTTCAGCGAGGCGCGCGGCGACCGGGTGACGGTGGACAACCTGGAGTTCGTCAACCTCGCCCCCGAACTGGGCGCCCGCGAGCCGATGGCCGAGATCGTCGAGACGCTCAGCCGCAACGTGATGACGCTGATCCAGTGGGTGATCCTGCTGGTGCTCTGCGGGCTGCTGATCGTTCTGGGGCTGCGCCCGCTGATCCGCCGCGTCTTCCCGGCGCCGGAGCCGGCGGCTGCGGAGGCCGCCGCCCCGGCGCTGGCCGCGGGGGCCGCCATGCCGCAGCTCACCGGCCCCGGCGTCGCTGGAGATCCGGCGATGCAGGCGGCCCAGCTCACCGATGGCGGCGAGCCGGTGGCCGCCGCGCTGCCGGGCATCGAGGAGACGATGGACCAGCTCATCGAGCTGCGCACGGTGGAAGGCCGGGTGCGCGCCTCCTCCATCCGGCGGCTGGGCGACATCGTGGAACAGTATCCGGATGAGGCGGTCGATATCCTCCGCTCCTGGCTCTACGAGGAGGCGGTCTGATGGGGTATCCGCGCTACCGCTTCGACCTGCGCTTCGACAGCACCGCCCAGGCAGGGATGGCGGCGGCGGCGGAAGCGGCGGCCGAGTTCGGTGCCGCTCCCGAACCGGAACCCGCCGACCCGCTCGACGCCATCGTCCATTCCGAACGCCACCTCCAGGCCGCCGTCTACGGCGCCGAGGTCCGCGCCTTCGCCGAGGGGGTGGAGCAGGGCCGGCGCGAGGGCGCGGCGGAGGCCGCGGCCCGCACCGACGCCGCGCTGGCGCAGGCCCTGTCCCACCTGGACGAACGGCTCGTCGCCCTGGACGAACGCTTCGCCGACGCCCTGCGCGGGGTGGAGGCGCAGGGATCGGCGGTGATGGTGGCGCTCGCCCCCCGCCTCGCCCCGGCCCTGCTGGAGCGGATCGGGGCGGCGGAGACCGAACGGCTTGCCGCGGACGCCCTGCGGCTGGCCGGCGGGTCGCCGCGGCTGCGGCTGCGCGTCCATCCCGATCTGGCCGACCCGGTCCGCGCCCGGCTGGCCGATCCGGAAACGGCGGGCTTCAAAGGCTCGCTGGAGGTGGCCGCCGACCCGGTCCTGCCGCCCGGCGGGATCGACGCCGCCTGGGAAGCCGGGGGGCTGCGCTACGACCCCGCGGCGGTGGAGCGCGCCGTCGCCGGCCTGTGCGACCGCGCCCTGGCCGCCCTGTCCACCGAACATGACCTCTTCACCGACACGGAAAGCACCGCATCATGGCCCCACTGAACCTCGATGTCCTGGAAGACGACGCCAAGCCCGCCGAGAAGCCCGCCGAGAAGGACGCCGCCGGCATCCCCGCCGCGGCACCGGCTGGCGGGTCGATGAACGCCATCTACAACGTCCCGGTGGACGTGCAGGTCGTGCTGGGCCGCACCAGCATGCTGGTGGCGCAGCTTCTGAAGCTCGGCCGCGGCGCCGTGGTGGAGCTGGAGCGCAAGGTGGACGAGCCGGTGGAGGTCCTGGTGAACCACCGTCTGGTCGCCCGCGGCGAGGTGGTGATCGTCGAGGACCAGCGGCTGGGCGTCACGCTGACCGAGATCGTGCGCACCGATCTGGCCATCGACTGAGCCTTTCCCTGCGCCGCACCCATCAGGTTCCCATCATGATCCGACGCCTGTTCCCGCCTGCCCTTGCCGCCGTGCTCGCCGGACTGCTGCTTCCCGCGGCGGCCTGGGCGCAGGGAAGCGGGCTGGACCTGTCCTCCATTGGCAGCGCGCTCGGCAGCGCCACGGGGGAGAGCGGGTCGCTGTCCGGGCGCGTCATCCAGGGCATCGTCCTGCTGACGGTGCTCAGCGTGGCGCCGGGGCTGCTGGTCATGGCGACCTCCTTCACCCGGATCATCGTCGTGCTGTCGCTGCTGCGCTCCGCGCTCGGGCTTCAGCAGTCGCCGCCGAACATGGTTCTGATCAGCCTCGCCATGTTCCTGACCTTCCACATCATGGGGCCGGTCTTCGACGCGGCGTGGCAGGACGGGCTTCGCCCGATGCTGAACGAGCAGGTGACCCAGGAGCAGGGCCTGGAGCGGATGGTGGAGCCCTTCCGCAACTTCATGGCCTCCCAGGTGCGGGACAAGGACCTCTCCGCCTTCGCCGGCTTCTCCGGCAAGCCGGAAGCGGAGCAGCCGAAGACGGCGGCCACCGCCGACCTGCGCGTGCTGGTTCCCGCCTTCCTGCTGTCGGAGCTGCGCCGCGCCTTCGAGATCGGGTTCCTGATCTTCCTGCCCTTCCTGGTGATCGACATGGTGGTGGCGGCGGTGCTGATGGCGATGGGCATGATGATGCTGCCGCCGGTGATGATCGCGCTGCCCTTCAAAATCATCTTCTTCGTGCTGACCGACGGCTGGTTCCTGATCGCCAACAGCCTGATCCGCTCCTATGGGGGAACCTGACGCGATGACCGAGCCCCGGCTGCTGCCCGCCGTTCCCTCCGCCGGCATGCCGGCGCCGCCCGTCGCGTCCCCCGCCGGGGCCGCGGGCGTCGCCGACAGCGTGACCGCCTTCGCCCGGCGGCGGGGCGTCACGGTGGACGACGAGACGGCCATCGTCACGCTTCTGAACGCGCTCGACCCCAACCCGCTGGTGCCGCACCGCATGGTGCTGGTCGCCGGCAGCGTCCTGGCGAACGCCTTCCGTCACGACCGCCTGCAGGACGGGCGGGACGACCCCGACCAACCTTCCCTGACCGCCGACCGCTTCTTCTGAGGTGCCAGCATGGGCATGCCGATCAAGATCCGAGACAATTTCAAGAGCCTGAGCGGTTCGGAACGGACCGCGGTGATCTTCCTGGCGCTGGGCGAGGAGCGCGGCTCCCGCCTGATGGAGCGGCTGGATGACGACGAGATCCGCATGGTCAGCCGGGCCATGGCGAGCCTGGGCAACGTCACCTCGAACCTCGTGGAGGCGCTTCTGCGCAGCTTCACGGAGCGGTTCGCCAACACCGGCTCCGTCGTCGGCTCCTACGACAGCACGGAGCGCATGCTCTCCCGCTTCCTGCCCGACGACCGCGTGTCGGAGATCATGGGCGAGATCCGCGGCCCGGCGGGCCGCACCATGTGGGAGAAGATGTCCAACGTGAACGAGGGCGTGCTCGCCACCTATCTGGCGGGCGAATACCCGCAGACGGCGGCGGTCATCCTGTCCCGCATGCGCAGCGACCACGCGGCCAAGGTGCTGCCGCTGCTGTCCCCGGCGCTGCGGCTGGAGGTGATCGAGCGGATGATCCAGATCGAGTCCGTGCAGCGCGAGGTGCTGCTGGACATCGAATCCATCCTGCACAACGAGTTCATGGCCAACTACGCCCGCACCCACGGCGCCGACACGCACGAGCGCATGGCCGACATCTTCAACCGCATCGACCGCGACACCATGGCGGAGATCTTCTCCGACCTGGACTCGCTGATGCCGGACTCGACCCACCGCATCCGCCAGCTCATGTTCACCTTCGAGGATCTGCTGCGGCTGGACCGCGTGTCGCTCCAGGCGGTGATCCGGCGCTGCGACACCGGCCAGCTCGCCATCGCGCTGAAGGGGGCCGAGGCGGTGCAGCGCGACCATTTCCTGTCCGTGCTGTCCGAGCGCGCCCGCCTGATCCTTCAGGACGAGATCGAGAACATGGGGCCGGTGCGCATGCGCGACGTCAACGAGGCGCAGGCGGAGATCGTACAGGTCGCCAAAGCCATGGCCGACGACGGAGCCATTGTCCTTCCGCAATCGGACGAAGCGGACGCCGTGGTCTATTGATATGGGTGCAGCGATGCCGGATGCGGTCGCCGAGGTCGGCCATGTGCTGGCGGTGGTGGAGGCGCTGGACCCGCGGGCGGCGCAGGAGCTGCGCGGCGGCCTGCCGCGCTGCGATTCCACCTTCGGCCTGGGGCTGGCCTTCTTCCTGGCGGCGACCGCCAACGGCGCGCGGGCGTGGCTGGGGCCGAACCGGAGCCGGCTTTTGGAGCGGCTCGACGGCGGCGCGCTGCTGGACGACCTGGATCTGGCGCTGGCCCCGCGCCACCGCCGCACCGCCGACGGGCGGGAATGGCGGGTGATGAGCGTTCCGGTGATGGACGGCACGGCGGCGGGCGGCTGCCGCAGCCTGCTCTGCGCCATTTCCGACGGGGCGGACCTTCAGACGGGCAGCGCGCTGGTGTTGCAGATGCGGTTGCCGGCGCTGGGCGCGGTGCAGCTCGTCGCGGCGGGGGAGGGGCGGCGGTTCGACGTGACGCTGCAGACCGGCGGCGGCCTGTCCTCCGCGGCGCTGGCCGACATGCAGGACGGCTTCGCCGGAGCCATGGGCGATGCGGGCCTGACCGGCGACCTGACGGTGGGGCCGCTGGCCGGGGCCTGGCTGGATTTGGAGGAGGAGGATCTCAGCGCGGACTGGTCCGCGTAGGGGGCCCGGCGCGACCACTTCCCCCTCGCCACCCTCACCCTGCCAGCCGCGCCTCCCCCGGCCCGCGCCCGAACCCTTTGTAAGGCAGAACCCGGCATGGCACGGACGCCGCCGGGAGAGGGTCCTCATGTTCGGGCGGGGCCTCGAACTTGTAGCCGCGCCCGTAGACGGTCTCGATGTAGCGGGCGCCGCCGGTGGC
>NZ_JAUJFI010000212.1 GCF_030849505.1 Azospirillum isscasi
GCTGCGCCGCGCCACCGCGGCGGGCCCGGACGAAGCCGCCGCCTGGAGCCACCGCGGCAGCGTGCTCGACCGGATGGGCCGCACCGACGAGGCGTTCGCCTGCCACCGCCGGGCCGTGGACCGTGCGCCGGAGATGGCGGAGGCGCAGGCGAACCTCGCCATGCATTGGGCGCGGCGGCAGCGTCCGGCAGAGGCCGTCGCGGCCTACCGCCAGGCCATCCAGGCCGATCCGGCGCTGCCGACGGCCCATTACAACCTGTCGCTCCTTCTTCTGGAGCAGGGGGATCTCCGGCCCGGCTGGGCGGAGCATGAATGGCGGTTCGGCACCCCCCAGTTCCTCGGGCAGGAGCGCCGCTTCGCCGCCAGGACGTGGCGCGGCGAAAACATCGCCACCGCCCGCCTGCTGGTCTGGCGGGAGCAGGGGGTGGGGGACGAGATCCTCTTCGCGTCCTGCTACCCCGATCTGCTGCGCCGCGCCGGGCATGTGGTGATCGAATGCGACCGCCGTCTGGCCTCGCTCTTCGCGCGCTCCTTTCCCGGCGCCACGATCCGCCCGCCGACCGTGGAACCGCGCGACATGGACGTGCAGATCGCCGCCGGGTCTCTGCCGCGGCTGCTGCGGTCCGATCGGAAACGTTTCCCGGCCCAGCCCTGGCTGGTCCCCGATCCCGCCCGCCTGGGCCGCTGGCGGGACCGGCTGGCGGCTTTGGGGCCGGGGCTGAAGGTCGGCATCGCGTGGCGCAGCCAGTTGATGGTGGGGGAGCGCCGGGCCGCCTACATCGCGCTGGACGCCTTCGCGCCTCTGTTCGCGCTTCCGGGGGTCGTCTTCGTCAACCTGCAATACGACGACTGCGCGGCGGAGATCGCGGCGGCGGAGAACCGGTTCGGGGTGACCATCCACCGCTGGGACGACCTGGACCTGAAGGACGATCTCGACAGCGCGGCGGCGCTGACCGCCAATCTGGACCTCGTCATCACCCCGGCCATGTCGGCGGGCGAACTGGCCGGGGCTTTGGGCGTGCCGGTGTGGAGGTTCGGCCATCGCGACTGGACGCAGCTCGGCACCGGTGTCCGCCCCTGGTTCCCGACGATGCGCCTGTTCCAGCCGCACCCAGGCGAGGCACTGGACGCCGTCATGGGCCGGGTGGCCGGGGACCTTCGCCGGCTCATGCCCGTGAACGGCGAACCGCCGCCCCCCGCCCGGGACACGGACGCCTTGCTGGAAACCGCTGCCGTTCACCACCGCGACGGGCGGACGGACGAGGCGGCCCTGCTTTACGAGCGTGTGCTCAAGGCGCAGGCCGACCACCCGGTCGCCCTTCACCTGTCGGGTCTGCTGGCGCACCAGACCGGCGATTCCGCCGCGGGCGCGCAGCGCATCGCCCGTGCCCTGGACGGGATGCCCGCCTATGGCGCCGCCCAATCGAGCCTTGGAACCGTGCTGCTGGCGCTGGGCCGGGCGCCGGAGGCGGTGCGCCGGTTCCGTCTGGCGCTCGCCTTGCAGCCCGCGGCCGCCGCGGCACTGACGAATCTCGGAAACGCGCTGGAGGCGGCGCAGGATCTGCCCGCCGCCGCCGCCGCCCACCGCCGGGCGACCCTGGCCGATCCGGCGCTGGCCGAGGCACACGACAACTGGGGCACCGTGCTGACGCGGCTCGGCGCGCTGGACCGGGCGGAGGAACGCCACCGCCATGCCCTGCGGCTGGCTCCGGACCGCGGGGACGGCTGGCTGAATCTCGGGGTGGTGCTGCGCCGGCTGGGGCGGCTGGACGAGGCGCGCCGGGCGCTGGTCCACGCTCTGGCCCTGGCGCCGGGGCAAGGGGATGCGCTCGCCAACCTTGGCCGCCTGCTGCGCGACCGGAGCGAGGATGTGGCGGCGGAGCGCTGGTGCCGCCGCGCCCTGGCGTTGGAGCCGGGGCATCCCGCAGCGGCCTTCAACCTGGGGCTTCTGGATCTGGCCCGCGGCGATCTTGCGGCGGGCTGGGCCGGCTATGACGCCCGTTTCCGCGCGCGGGACCTGTCGGGCGCCGCCCGCGCCGTCCCCGTTCCCGCCTGGGAAGGCGAGGACCCGTCCGGCCTGCGCCTGCTGGTCTGGGCGGAGCAGGGGGTCGGCGACGAGATCCTGTTCGCCGGCTGTCTGGACGGGCTGATCGAGCGGGCCGGCGCCGTGGTGGTGGAGTGCGACCGGCGGCTGGTGCCCTTGTTCGCCCGGTCCTTTCCCCGCGCGGAATGGCGTCCGGCTCCGGCGGACCCGGGGGCGCCCTGTACCGGCATCGACCGGCACGTCGCCATGGGATCGTTGCCGCGCTGGCTGAGGCCCCGGCTGGACCGCTTTCCGCCGCGCCGCTTCTTCCTGACCGCCGACCCGGAGCGGGCTGCCCTCTGGCGGGAGCGGGTGGGCGCGCTCGGCTCCGGCCTGACGGTGGGGATTGCGTGGCGCAGCGGGCTGATGACGGCGGAGCGCCGCGGGGCTTACGCGCCGCTTGCCGACTGGGGGGCGGTGTTCGCGGTGCCGGGGGTCCGCTTCGTCACCCTTCAATACGGCGACTGCGCCGCGGAGATCGCCGACGCGGAGCGCCGCTTCGGGGTGACCATCCACCGCTGGGACGATCTGGACCTGAAGGACGACCTGGACGGAGTCGCCGCCCTGATGTCGGTGCTCGACCTCGTCGTCACGCCGGCCAGTTCGGTGGGGGAACTGGCGGGGGCGCTGGGGGTGCCGGTGTGGCGGTTCGGGCCGCGGAGGGATTGGACGGCGCTCGGCACGGGGGTGCGGCCCTGGTTTCCGGCCATGGCGCTGATTTCGGCACCGCCGGGGCTGTCCGCGTCCGGCGCCCTGCCGACCGTGGCGCGCCGTCTGGCCGCCCTCCGCCCCGTTTCCGCGCCGGGCACCGGGAAGGCCGGATAAAGAAAGCCGGAGGCGGACCGTTCACCGCCCCCGGCTTTTCGAATGGGATCGATCCGGAAGGGTGTTAATTCACCCTGTGACTGGTTCTTGCCAAGCGATCAATTTCTTCCTTGAGGTGCAACTTCTCAAGCTTCATGCGCTTGATGGCACTTTCGTCAGGCCACGAACGCTTCTCCTCGTCGAGGATGGCGCGGTCGAGACGCAGGTGCTTTTCCTGCAGGGAAGATAGGCGAGCATCAGTGTGCATGGGCTGCTCTCCGTCAGATCGAACCGGCTCCTGCCAAGTCCGGCAGGCCGGAAACCACAGTGTTCACCCATCCGTCCCGCCAAACAACCCCAAACTTTTGTCCTAGTACTCCAAAGACGGGGTGCGACCGCCCCTTACGATGGGGGGTAGGACAATTCGCCGCATAGATCCGCGGCTTGCCGTTCGTTGCAGGAATAGGCGGAAGGGCGGTGTTTCCTTGCGCGGTCATACCCGTTCGGAGGTATGGGCGGCCCTCGCCATCCCGGTCAGGAACGTGGAGATCCGCCGGACGACGTCGGCGGACGTCTCGCCGGGGCGCGGGGCGATCAGCCTTTGGGTGGGGAACCAGGGGCGCACCCCGCTGCCCATCCAGGTCCAGTCCCGGCTGCCGAGCCGCCAGACCGGAACGCCAAGCGCGCCGGCCAATTCCCCGGCGGCGGTGGCCGGCAGGATGACGAGATCGAGCGCCGCGGTCAGCGCGGCCACCCCCTCCAGGTCGTTCTTAAGGTCCAGATCGTCCCAGCGGTGGATGCGGCGCACACCGTCCGGTTCGATGGACGCCAGCTCGTCGGCGCAATCGCCGTATTGCAGGCTGACGGCGTGCAGGCCCGGCACGTCCAGCAGCGGCAGCCAATCCGTGATCCGGGTGTAGGCGCCCTCGCGGTGGGCCGTGACGATCTGGCTGCGCCAGCTTATGCCCACCTTCAGCCCGGGGCCGAGCGCGTCCACCCGCTCCCGCCAGAGGGCGGCCCGCTCCGGGTCGGGGGTCAGGAAGGCCGGGCGGGCGGGGAAGCGCTCCAGCCGGTCGCGCCGCAGGGCGGGCAGGGAGCCGGCGGCGATCTGGAGGTCGCAGTCCGGCGGATCGAACCGTTCCCGCCCATCGGCGGTGGCGGATTCCGCCCGCACGACCGCCCAGGGGAAGGCGCGGGCGTAGAGGGACACCAGACGCGGGTCGCACTCCAGCACCACCGTTCCACCGCTGCCCTTCAGGTCGCCGAAGACGGAGGCGAACAGGATCTCGTCGCCCAGCCCCTGCTCCGGCCAGACCAGCAGGCGGCGTCCGTCCAGCGGTTCGCCAGTCCAGACGGGCAGGGGAACGCGGCGTGCCCGCTGAAGCTGGCGGGCGGAGAAGCGGCGCCCGTAACCGGCCCAGCCGGTGGCGAGGTCGCCGTCCGCCAGCGCCAGCAGACCGATGTTCCAGCCGGCGAGCGCCAGCCCGGGGTCCAGCCGCAGGGCGCGGTCGAGGAAGCGCCGGCAGAGGGCCGGCTGTTCGTCCATCTTGGCGAGGGTGCCGAGGTTGTTCAGGGCGTCGGCGGAGTCCGGGCGCAAGGCCAGGGCGCGCCGGTAATGGGCCGCGGCGTCGCCGAAGCGCCCCTCCACCTCGCAGGCGTAGCCCAGGTTGGTGTGGGCCGCCGGGTTGACCGGGGCGAGGAGGATGGATCGGCGGTGCCACCGCTTGGCGGCGGCCAGCCGATCCGGCTGGTGCATGCTCAGCCCCATGTGGGTCATCGCCTCCGGAAAGTCCGGACGCAGGACCATGGCGCGGCGGAAACAGGCCAGGGCCTTGTCCGGGCGGTCCAGCGCCTGCTGGACGAGGCCCAGATGATTCCAGGCCGTGGGGAAATCCGCATCGATGCGCAACGCCGCGGCGATGTGGCGGTCCGCCTCCGCGTGCCGGCCGGTCTGATGCTGGATCAGGCCCAGCAGGTGCAGCGCGTCGCTGTGCCGCGGCGCAAGGTCAAGGACCGCGCGGTAGGCCGCCATGGCCTCGCCCAGCCGGCCCGCCCGGTGCAGGGCGATGGCGCGGTTGAGGAGGTCCTCCGGATCGGCGGGGGGAGGGGGTGGAGGCGGGACGGCCACGGGGACCGGGGCGGGCCGCATCGCGGCGAGGGAGCGGGCCATGCGTCCCAGAACGTCGTCGAAGCTTTCGCCGTGCCGCGGCTGGAACAGGCGCGTCGTCGGAAACCAGGGGCGGGTGTCGAGCCCGAGCTGCGTCCAGTCGCGGGTGCCGAAGCGCCAGACCGGCACGCCCAGGGCGCCGGCCAGCTCGCCCGCCGACATGGCCGGGGTGATGACAAGGTCCAGATTGGCGGTCAGCGCCGCCGCGCCGTCGAAATCGTCCTTCAGGTCCAGGTCGTCCCAGCGGTGGATGGTCACCCCGAACCGTTCTTCCGCCGCCGCGATCTCCGCCGCGCAGTCGTCGTATTGCAGGTTGACGAAGACCACCCCCGGAAGCGCGAACAGCGGTCCCCACTGGTCGAGCGTGGTGTAGGCGCCCTTGCGCTCCGGCGTGATGAGCTGGCTGCGCCATCCGATTCCGACCTTCAGCCCCGGCCCCAGAGCGTCCAGCCGTTCCCGCCACAGGGCGGTGCGGGCCGGATCGGGCTTCAGCCAGGGATCGAGCTGGTCGAAGGAGGCCAGCGTCCCGCGCAGCAGGCGGGGCAGGGCGCCCGCCGGCGCCTGGAGGTCGAAATCCGGCGGCTCCACCGTCTCCCGCCCATCGGCGCCGATGGTTTCCGCCCGCACCGTCGCGCGCGGGAAGGAGCGGGCGAACAGGCCGACCAGCCGCGGGTCGGTCTCGATGGTCACCGGCCCGCCGCCCCAGGCGATGACGTCGTTGTAGCAGGAGGCGAACATGATCTCGTCCCCCACCCCCTGCTCCCGCCAGATCATCAGGCGGCGCCGGCGCAGCCCTTCGCCCTGCCACCGGGGCGCGGCGATCCGGCGGTTCGGCAGGACCTGCCCGGCGGCGAAGCGCGTTTCATAGCCTTCCCAGCCGCGCTCCATCTGGCCGTGCAGAAGGGCGATGAGGGACAGGTTGTAGCTGGCGGTGGCAAGATCCGGGTTGTGGGCCAGCGCTTCCTCGTAGCAGGCTTCCGCCTTGGTGAAATACCCCTGCGCCTGAAGCGCGTTGCCGAGGTTGTAGATGGCCTCGACGGAATGCGGGTTCCGGCTCAGCACCCTGCGGAAGCACTGTTCGGCCTGGATCGAACGGCCCAGCTTCTGCAGCACGCTGCCCAGATTGTTCAGCGTCATCAGGTTGTCGGGCGCCCGCTTCAGGGCCTCGCGGTAGGCGATCTCCGCGCTCTCGTAGGCTTCTCTCCGTTGCAGGACGGCGCCCAGATTGTAGTGGGCCTTCGGGTCGTCGGGCCGCAGCCGCAGCACGGCGCGGGCCTGGGCCAGCGCCTCGTCCAGCCGCCCGGCGGCGGTCAGCGCGTCGCTGAGATTGGCGTGGGCCTCGACCATCGCGGGGGCGAGAACCGTGGCGCGGGCGAATGCCGCCACGGCGTCGGCAAGGCGATTTTGGGCGCGCAGGGCGTTGCCCAGATTGTACCAGGCCTTGGCGTAGTCCGGTTGAAGCTCCACCGCCGCCGTGAAGGCCAGCGCCGCCAGCCCCGGCAGCTCCTGCGCCTGGAAGGCGTTGCCCAGATTGTAGCGCGGCTGGGCCGACAGGGGGTTCAGCGCGGCGGCCATGCGGTGCGCCTCCGCCGCCTCGGCGTGGCGGTCCAGGGCGGCGAGCGCGCTTCCCAGATTGTCGTGGTAGTCGGCGACTCCGCCGGATTCCCGGATGGCTTCCCCGATCAGCTCCACCGCCGGACCGGGATGTCCGGCCTGGAGCGCCAGCACGCCCAGAAGATGCAGCGCGTCGGGGTGCCGCGGGTCCACGGCCAGAACGGCGCGGTAGTCCTTCTCCGCGTCCGGAAGGCGGCCGGCCCGATGATGGGCGACGGCGCGGCCGAGCCTTGCGGCGACGTCTTCCGGCGTCTTGGGCGAAGCCTGTTCCGGGCGCTGGTTCATGGGGTTCGCCTCATCCGTCTGTCCGATCCGGCTCCGGGTTGCGGGGCCAACCGCCGGTCTTCTGCCGGAAGGGAGTGCCATGTTCACCCGTTCCCGGTAAAGATGCCGTTAGCCCATTTTCCTTTCAGGAGCCGTTCCGTGAGCGATCCGAGCGATCCGTCCCGTTCCCCGCCGCCGCGCCCGGGCCTTCCCGCCCGCGGTGAAGGGAGATTGGGCGGGGGGCGATTGGGCGGGTTTGCCGCGCAGGCGATGCGCCTCTATGCGGAGGCCAACGCCCTGGCCTCGGACGGGTTGGCCGTGGAGGCGGAGACCGCCTACCGCCGCACGCTGGCGCTGAACCCGCGCTTCGCGGAGGCGCACAACAACCTGGGCAACGTGCTGCGCGCCCAGGGCCGCGCGGAGGAGGCGGTGGCCGCCTATCGCGAGGCGCTGGCCTGCGGGCTGGAGCATCCGCTGGTTCACTACAATCTGGCGTCGGCCCTGAAGGCGGCGGGCGACGCGGTGCCGGCGGAGCGGCATTTCCGCCGGGCGCTGGTTGAGGAACCGGCCTATGCGGAGGCGTTCAACAACCTCGCCAACCTGCTGCGCGAGGGGGAGCGGCTGACCGAATCCGCGACGGCCTACCGCCGCGCGCTGGCCTTGCGGCCCGGGTGGGACGAGGCGCACGACAACCTGTCCGGCGCCCTTTACCTGCTGCATGAGGACGGGCGGGGCGAGGAGGCGGCGCGCTTCGCCCGGCTGTGGCTGCGCGACCATCCGGACCATCCCGTGGCCCGCCACATCGGCGCCGCCATCGCCGGGCTGGACGCGGAGGAACGGGCGTCCGACGCCTATGTCCGGCAGGTGTTCGACCTGTTCGCCGGGGAGTTCGACGCCAAGCTGCTGGGCGAGCTGGGCTACCGCGCGCCCGCCCTGCTCGCCGAGGCGGTGGCCGGGACAGGGGGCGCGGCGGGGGGCGCGGCGGACGGGAGCCTGGAGGTGCTGGACGCCGGCTGCGGCA
>NZ_JAUJFI010000213.1 GCF_030849505.1 Azospirillum isscasi
GCGTCCGGCACCGCAGCCCGCCAAGCCCGCGCCGAAGACCGCGGCCACGCCGCCCGCCACCGCCCCGTCCGCCACGGCCCCGTCCACCGGCGTGCTCACGGCCCCGTCGCCCTCCGCCGTCCCGGACGGGCGCTACACCGTGCAGGTCGGCTCCTTCCAGCAGGCCGACAACGCGCAAGGGCTGGTCCGCCGCCTGCGCGGACTCGGTTTCAACGCCTACGCGCTGGACTGGACCGACGCCGAGCAGCGGTCCTGGCATGTGGTCCGCGTCGGCGGCTATGCCGACACCGCCGCCGCCCGTCAGGCCGCGGCGTCGCTGAAGGACAAGGTGGAAGCGCAGCCCATCGTCGTCTCCACGCGCTGACCGCAGGCAACGGCGGCGCCGCGACAAACTGTCGCTTCGGTCTATTCCGCTTCTTTCCTTTGGGAAAGCCCGTCCGCAATTTCGGTATTGCGGGCGGGCTTCGTCTTGATCTGCCGTAATCCTTGCCGCTAACATGGGGTTGAACAGGCACGCATATTAGAACACGCGCAGCCAGCAAGAAGCCGGCGCATCAGACCGGCGAACCGGAGGAAACCCTGGTATGAAGCCGACGATCCTGGTCGCCGACGATGAGCCCAGCATCGTCCTGTCCCTGCAGGTTCTGCTGCAGAAGGCGGGCTTTGCCGTGCGCATCGCGCGCAACGGTGAAGAAGCCCTTGAATCGGTTGCGGAAAGCACGCCCGACCTGATCCTGCTGGACGCGATGATGCCGCGGCGCGACGGGTTCGACGTCTGCCAGTCGCTGCGCGCCAACCCCGCCTACCAATCGCTGCCCATCATCATGCTGACGGCCAAGAGCCGCGACGTGGAGCGGCAGAAGGGCATGGCCCTGGGCGCCACCGACTACATCACCAAGCCCTTCTCCACCCGCGACCTCGTCATCACCGTCCGCAAGTACCTGAACCCCGAAGCCACGCAGGACGGCACCGCGGAGCGCCGGCCATGAGCGCCCCGGCGACCACCGGAAACGCCGCTGCGGCGCCCGCCCCCGCAGCCCCGGCGGAGCCGCGCCGGATCGTCCCCTTGGCCTTCCGCGCCGCCGGGGTCGGCCTGCCCCTGCTGTCGGTCGGGGCGGCGGTCGGCTTCGGCAGCGGCGGCGACCCGAACGCCTTCGTCACCTACGCCGTCACCATGACCGCGGCGGTCACCGCCGGGGTGTGGGGCCTGTGGGGGCTGGTGGACCGGAAGCTGCTGCGCGCGTCGGAGACGCTGAGCCGCGAGGCCGGGCTGATCGCCCATGGCGCTGCGGACGGCAAGGCCGGGGCACGCATCCCGGTGGCGCGCTACGGCGACCTCGCCCCGGTGGCGAAGGCCGTCAACGAGCTGTCGGACAAGCTGGCCGCCGCCCGCCGCGACACCGCGCGCATCGTCGCGGAGTCGACCGCCAAGGCGGAGGAGCAGAAGACCCGCCTCGCCGCCGTGCTGCGCGACCTGCACGAAGGCGTTCTGGTCTGCAACCTGAAGCACCAGATCCTGCTGTACAACCAGACGGCGCTGGACATCCTGCATCTGGCCGGCGACCTCGGGCTGGGCCGCTCCCTGCTGCATTTCGTGGTGGCGGAACCGGTCACCCACACGCTGGAGCGGCTGACGCTGCGCGTGCGCGAGGGGCGTCACGTCAACCACGAGCACGGCACGACCGCCCAGTTCGTCGGCGCCACCACCGACGGGCGTATCCTGCTGGCCGGGCGGATGAGCGCCATCCTGCAGGACGCGCCGGACGGATCGGACGAGCCGCCGTCCATCACCGGCTACGTCATCACGCTCTCGGACGCGACCAGCGAACTGGCCGCGCTGGGGCAGCGCGACGCCCTGCTGCGCGAGGCGACGGAGGGCTTCTGCGCCCCCATCGCCAACCTGCGCGCCGTTCTGGAAACGCTGGAGGACACGCCCGAACTGGGTCCGGAGGAGCGCGCCGCCTTCCAGGCCGCGCTGATGGAGTCGTCCAACACCCTGTCGGAGCGGCTGGCCCACGTCACCGGCGAGTACCGCAGCGTCGTCACCGGCTCCTGGCCGATGAGCGACATCCATTCCACCAACCTCATCAACCTGATCCGCCACCGCGTCGGGCCGGAGGCGCAGTACGGCGTCACGCTGACCGGCCTGCCGCAGTGGGTGCACGGCGACAGCTACAGCCTGGTCATCCTGTTCGGCTATCTGATCGAGTATGTCTACGCGCTGACCGGGGTCCCCGCCTACGACCTGTCGGTGGAGGCGGAAGGCAACTGGGTCTATCTGGACATCACCTGGCGCGGCCCCTCGGTGCCCAGCGGCATCGTGGACAGCTGGCTCGACCACCCGCTGCCCGACGCGCTGGGCGGCCTGACGGTGGGCGACGTGCTCCAGCACCACAAGAGCACGATGTGGAGCGAGGCGGTGAAGGGCAACGAACTGCTGTCGCGCCTGCGCGTGCCGCTGCCCCCCGCGCAGAAGCCGCCCTCCGCCCACACGGCGGCGCGCGGCGCGGCGCGGCCCGAGTTCTTCGACTTCAACCTGCTGCACCAGCCGCTGGCCACCAGCGAGCTTGGCCGCACGCCGCTCGACCAGCTTCACTACGTGGTCTTCGACACCGAGACGACGGGCCTGTCGCCCAGCAACGGCGACGAGATCATCCAGATCGCCGCGGTGCGCGTCGTCGGCGGGCGCATCCTGACCGGTGAGACCTTCAACACGCTGGTCAACCCGAAGCGGACGATCCCGCCGGAATCGATCCCCTTCCACGGCATCACCGACGCGATGGTCGCCGACAAGCCGGCCATCGACAAGGTGCTGCCGCAGTTCCGCAACTTCGTGTCCGGCGCGGTGCTGATCGCCCACAACGCCGCCTTCGACCTGAAATTCCTGAAGATGAAGGAACGGGCGTCGGGCGTGCGGTTCGACAGCCCGGTGCTGGACACCATGCTGCTGTCCCGGATGCTGCTGGGCGAGGGCGGCGACCACACGCTGGACGGCATCGCCGAACGGCTGGGGATCGAGGTGGTGGACCGCCACACGGCGCTGGGCGACAGCCTCGTCACCGCCGCGGTGTTCCTGCGCATGGTGGAGATGCTGAAGGAACGCGACGTCCGCACGCTCGACGACGCCATCCGCGGCGCCAACATCATCGTCGAGCTGGCGGCGCGGGAGCGCGCCTTTTGACCGGCGGGTCCGCCCCGCCACCCGCTCCCACTCCGCCGGGCCGGGCGGGGACCGACCGCCTGATCGCCCTGTTCCTGTTCGGCGTCGTCGCCTTCAATCCGCCGCTGCTGCGCGTCTTCGGCGCCGGGGACACGCTGTTCGGCCTGCCCCTGCTGTACGTGTACGCTCTGGGGGTGTGGGGCGCGGTGATCGCGCTGTCGGCGGTGCTGCTGGAACGCAGGGGGCGCTGAGATGCCCTGGCCCGCCATCGTCGCCGCCAGCTTCGCCTACCTCCTCCTCCTTTTCGCCATCGCCTGGTGGGCGGACCGGCGGGCGGACGCGGGGCGCAGCGTCATCGCGTCGCCGTACGTGTACGCGCTCTCGCTGGCGGTGTACTGCACCACCTGGACTTTTTACGGCTCGGTCGGGCGGGCGGCGTCGCTGGGCATCGGCTTCCTGCCGATCTATCTCGGCCCGACCCTGCTGATGCTGCTGGGGCCGCTGGTGCTGCGCAAGATCCTGCGCATCGCCAAGGCGCAGCGCATCACCTCCATTGCCGACTTCCTGGCCTCCCGCTACGGGCGCAGCCAGGGGCTGGGCGGGCTGGTGGCGCTGACCGCGGTGATCGGGGTGACGCCCTACATCGCCTTGCAGCTCAAGGCCGTCGCGGTCAGCTTCGACGTGCTGTGGGGGACCGACCCGTCCGGCACCACCGGCGGCCTGACCCTGCCCGTCGTTCTGGACAACGCCTTCTACGTGGCCATCGTCATGGCCGCCTTCGCCATCATGTTCGGCACCCGCCACATCGACGCCGCGGAGCATCACGAAGGCATGGTGGCGGCCATCGCCTTCGAATCGGTGGTCAAGCTGGTGGCCTTCCTGGCGGTCGGCGCCATCGTGGTCTGGGGGCTGCACGACGGCCCGACCGAGCTGTTCGCCAAGGCCGCGGAACATCCGGAGATCCGCGCCCTCTTCACCTCCGCCCCGGCGCTGGCGGACGGGTCGTGGCTGACCATGACGATCCTGTCCATGGCGGCGGTGCTGTGCCTGCCCCGCCAGTTCCAGGTGACGGTGATCGAGAATGTGGACGAACGGCACCTGACCCGCGCCCTGTGGCTGTTCCCGCTCTACATGCTGCTGATCAACCTGTTCGTGCTGCCGGTGGCGGTGGCCGGGCTGATGCGCTTCCCGGACCACGCGGTGGACCCCGACATGTTCGTGGTGGCGCTGCCGCTGGCGGCGGGGGACGGCTGGCTGGCGCTGCTGGCCTTCATCGGCGGGCTGTCGGCGGCCACCGGGATGATCGTGGTGGAGGCCATCGCGCTTTCCACCATGGTGTGCAACGACATCGTGATGCCGCTGCTGCTGCGCGCCCGCAGCGCCCGGCTGGAGCGGCTGCACGACCTGTCGCCGCTGCTGCTGACCGTCCGGCGCGTCGCCATCGTGGCGATCCTGCTGCTCGGCTACCTGTATTTCCGCATCGCCGGCTCGGCCTACGCGCTGAGCGCCATCGGGCTGATCTCCTTCACGGCGGTGGCGCAGTTCGCCCCGGCGCTGGTCGGCGGCGTCTATTGGGCGGGGGCGACCCGGCGCGGCGCGCTGGCGGGGCTCAGTGCCGGCATCCTGACCTGGGTCTACACGCTGCTGCTCCCCGGCTTCGCGCGGTCCGGCTGGCTGCCCGCCGCCTTCATCGACGACGGCCCCTGGGGCGTGGCGCTGCTGCGGCCCTATGCCCTGTTCGGGCTGGACGGCATGGACCCGCTGACCCACGCGCTGTTCTGGAGCATGCTGCTGAACATCGGCCTGTACGTCGTGGTGTCGCTGCTCGACCGGCCCGGCCTGGGGGAGCGGGCGCAGGCCACCGCCTTCGTGGAGGTGTTCCAGCACCGCGACACCCCCCTGCCCGCGGGCGCGTGGCGCGGCAAGGCCACCGTCGGCGATCTGCAACGGATCGTCGCACGCTTCCTCGGCCCGCAGCGGGCGGAGGCCGCCTTCGCCCAGTTCGCCCGCCGCACCGGCCTGCCGCTGGAGCCGGACCGCCGGGCCGGGGCCGAGCTGGTGCGATTCGCCGAACGGCTGCTCGCCGGGGCCATCGGCGCCGCCTCCGCGCGGGTGGCGCTCGCCTCCGCGGTCGAGGGCGGGGAGGTCAGCTATCCGGAGCTGATGCGGATGCTGGACGAGACCAGCCACGTCATCGAATACAGCCGCCAGCTCGAACACAAGACGGCGGAGCTGGAGCGCGCCTCCGCAGCGCTCCGCGCCGCCAACGAGCGGCTGAAGGAGCTGGACCGGCTGAAGGACGAGTTCCTGTCCACCGTGACGCACGAGTTGCGCACGCCGCTGACCTCCATCCGTGCGCTGACCGAGGTGCTGCACGACAACCCCGACATCGAGCTGGAGCAGCGGCAGGAGTTCCTCGGCCTCGTCATCACGGAGAGCGAACGGCTGACCCGCCTCATCAACCAGGTCCTCGACATGGCGAAGATCGAGGCCGGGGAGATCGACTGGCAGGTCGCCCCCATGGACCTGGGTGCGGCGCTGGAGCAGGCGGCGGCGGCCACCGCCCGGCTGTTCCACGAGCGCGGCATCGCCCTGGAGGTCGTCGTCCCGCACGGCCTGCCGCCGGTGCGCGGCGACCATGACCGGCTGGTGCAGGTGGCGGTGAACCTGCTGTCCAACGCCGCGAAATTCACCCCGGCAGGCGGACGGGCCACCCTGTCCGTGACGGCGGACGGCGATGCCCTGCGCGTGGCCGTCACCGACAGCGGCCCCGGCATCGCCCCGGAGCATCAGGCCATCGTCTTCGAACGCTTCCGGCAGGTCGGCGACACCATGACCGACAAGCCGCAGGGCACCGGCCTGGGGCTGGCCATCTGCAAGCGCATCGTCGAGCATCTGGGCGGGCGCATCTGGGTGGACAGCACCCCCGGCGGCGGCGCCACCTTCGCCTTCACCGTCCCCCTGGCGGAGGCGGATGTGGAAGCCACCCAATGAATCAATCGAAACGAGAAACGATCGAACCGCGGCGCCGGATACCCCCCTCCGGTTGACACAGGTCAGTCCAGTTGCCTTAACGAATCCTTATACGTGTTTCAGGCAGGTTTTTTACCAAATGCCGGAAATGAACGGTCTTCCGGATCGGGTTGTGCCCGGCCGGGTGGCAAGGAGACGAGCGGTGACTCTGATCAAGTGGAGCGACGAAGGGGGACCGGTCCGCCTGGGCCTGCCCAGCGACCTCGACCTCGCCATGGCGCAGCCGCTGCTGGACAGCCTGCGCGCCGGCTTCGCCGCCTCCGAGACCGTGATCGCCGAGGCCGGGGCCGTGGAGCGGGTCAGCACCGCCTGCGTCCAGGCCCTGGTGGTCGCCTCCCGGCACGCCGCCGAACACAACCGGACGTTCGCCGTCGCCCAGCCGTCCGAGGTCCTGACGGAAGCCTGCGAGGATCTGGGGCTGGACGGCTGGCTGAAGCAATGGAGCCAAGCGTGAAGAAGAAGGTACTCACCGTCGACGATTCGCGGACCATGCGGGACATGGTCTCCTTCACGCTGAAGGGCGCCGGCTACGACGTGGTGGAGGCCGCCGACGGGCAGCAGGCGCTGGGCGTCATCGGGGCGAACAAGGTCGATCTCGTCATCACCGACCTGAACATGCCGGTCATGGACGGGCTGACCCTGATCCGCCGCCTGCGCGCCACCCCGGCGCACCGCACGCTGCCCATCCTGATGCTGACCACCGAGGCCGACGAGAAGAAGAAGGCCGAGGGCCGGGCGGTGGGGGCGACCGGCTGGATCGTGAAGCCCTTCAACCCCGAAAAATTGATCTCCGTCGTGCAGAAGGTGTGCGGCTGACGCCGCGTCCTGGCTTGTGAGGGCACGCCCGTGGAAGACCTGAGCCGGTTCAAGCAAACCTATTTCGACGAAAGCGCGGAGCTTCTGGCCGTCGCCGAATCCGGCCTGCTGCGGCTGACGCCGGGCGAGGTCGATTCCGACGAGGTCAACGCCATCTTCCGCGCCGTCCATTCCATCAAGGGCGGCGGCGGCGCCTTCGGCTTCACCGAGCTGGTCGCCTTCGCGCACGAGTTCGAGACGGTCATGGACGGGGTGCGCAACAACACCATCCCCGTCACGACGGAGCTGGTGGACACGCTGATCCGCGCCAACGACGTGCTGGGCCAGATGCTGGCCTACGCACGCGAGGACAGCCCGGCCCCGGAGGGAACCACCGACGGCACCGTGGCCGCCCTGCGCCGCCACCAAGCCGGCGGCGCCGCTCCGCAGGCCGGCGCTCCGGCTCCTGCCGCCGCCATCGAAGCCGCGGCCCCCGCGCCCGTCTACGCCGCCGTCTACGCCGACGACGAGGACGACGAGGCCGGGCTGTTCGGCGACGCGATGGCCGCCATCGCCGCCGCCCGTGCGGAAGAGGACCCGGTGCCTCCCGGCAAGGTGCGCTGGACCATCGTCTTCCGGCCCAAATCCGACCTGCTGATGTCCGGCAACGAGCCGACCTTCATGCTGCGCGCCCTGCGCCGGCTGGGGGACGCGGCGATCGAATGCCACATCGACGCCCTGCCCAACCTCCAGAATTTGGAGGCGGAGCTTCTCCACCTCTCCTGGACGGTGACGCTGGTCGCCGATCCGGACGTGGACCTGGACAAGATCAACGACGTCTTCGAGTTCGTGGCCGACGAGTGCGACATCCGCATCACCGCGGAAGCCCCGCCGCCGGCCCTTGCCGAAGCGCCCGAGGCGCCGCCGCCCGCCGCCGCCCCGCCGGCCA
>NZ_JAUJFI010000214.1 GCF_030849505.1 Azospirillum isscasi
GGCGGCGGTCCATCCCCGCAGGCTGTCGCGCTGGGATGCCCGCGCCACCGGCAGGCCCAGCGCCTGCGACGCGGCGGCGGCGACCGCGTCCAGGCTCGCCTCCACCGGGGTGGGCGGAAGGGATTCGGGCGCGACGACGATCAGTGTCCGGCGCGTGCGGGGCGGCATGCGGGGGTGTCCTTCGGCTCGGTTCGGAGATGTGCGGAAACGGCGGCATCCCTACAGGGCGGGATCGCCCTTGCTGTGCATCGCCCGCGCGATCTGGGCGCTGGCCGCGGCCATGGCCTGCTGCGCCGCCTCGTTGGCCGCGGTGATGGCCTTCTGCTGCTGCTCGCCGGCCTGCTGCATCGCCTGCCCCCCGGCGCCGAGGCCGCTGCCCGCCTGGAGCGCCTGCGACATCGCCTCGTTCGCCTGGGACATTGCGCTGTACGCCTGGGACATGGCGCCGGGCTCGTCGCCGCCGCCGCCGGGATGCGCGGTCAGGCCGGGGATCGCCTCCACCGCATGGCCGGCGAGCTGGATGGCCTGTTCGACGGCGGCCAGCGCCTGCTCGGCGGCGGCGCTCACGCTCTTGACCGCATGGTCGAGCAGCGCGCTGGCGATCTCGACGGGCGTCTTCGCATCCGAATCGAAGGGCGGCGGAGCGCCGGGGGCCGTCGCCGCGTCCGCCGCATCCGCCGTGGGCGCGGCCGGAGCCGGTGTTTCGGGCGCCGCGGGAGCGGCCGGCGGTTCAGCGTTCGGGCTGCTGGGGGGCTGGGGAACGCCCATCCTTCGATCTCCTTCGTCCGGTTCGGTTTTGCGGTGCGGATGCCGGGGCCGTCGGCGTCTCCGGCTGCGGCTGCGGCTGCGGGTCAGGCGGCGGTGGCGGCGGCGGGGGGATCGGGCCGAAAGCAGCGGAGCGAGATCACCCCCGCGGACCCCATCTGGATTTCTGCCTGGTTGCCCTTGCCGAAGACGGGGAAGAGGCAGGACGCGCCGTCCTGGCCCATGATGCCGCGCTGCGGCGGCGTCGCCGACAGCATGGCCTGCGCCGCAGCCAGATAGCCGGTCACCAGAACCCGCACCGCGTCGCCGGTCTCGTCCTTGAAGGCGGTGTCCCGGACGACCTGCAGAGCGCCGTCCGACAGGCGGGCGAAGCCGATCACCCGTCCGCGCTTCTGCCAGTTGGTGACGGCCCGCGCCACCTCCGCCGGGGCGGCCAGCGGCCCGACCTGCGGGCATTCCAGAAAGCCGAAAAGCTGCGGCAGGATCGTCTCCAGCGCACCGGCGGTCCTCTTCTTCCGGTCGTCCGGCGTGGCGGTCAAGGCGCCCAGCCGGTTCACGTAGATCAGGTAGAACTGATAGTAGTCCGCGAATTCCTGCACCGTGCGCGCCTGGTCCACCGCGAAGGCGGCGGCCTCCTTCTGAAGCTCGGGGTTGGCCGTTCCCTGGCTTTCCTTGCGGTAAAGCAGCTCCTGCACCGCCAGTTGCTCGTCGAAGCCCATGAACTGGAAGACCGGAGCCCCGGAGACTCCCAGCCCGTCGAGGAAGGACGTGCCGGCGGCGAAATCGTCCTGGGTCATCAGATTGTGGTCGGCGAGGATGCGCTTGACCTGGGCCGACACCGTGGCGCTGGCGTTGCCGGATTCGGCGTCGGCCAGCGTGCGCAGGCTGTCCACCCCCAGCGTCATCAGCTTCACCGGGCTGACCATCAGCTTCATGGTGGGCAGCAGCGCCAGCCGCGTCGCGTGAAGACCCTGCTGGACCTGCTCCACGAGCGTGCTCTCGTCCGGGAAATCGTAGCGCGGACCGGCGTTGCTGATGGCCCAGTCGAGCCACTCCGACCCGCCATCGATGAAGGCGAGCGCAAGCCGCCCCAGGTCGGTGAGCCCGGCGCGGTTCTGGATCATCTTGTTGGCGACAGAGACGGTCATGGTGGGGGCACCTGCGTAAGGGTCAGCTTGACGGGAAGCTCTTCAGGACCGTGGAGGCCGCGGTACCGATGCTGGTGAAGTCGCTGGCGGCGCTCGTCATCATTCCCTGCGCCTGGGTCAGGGCGGTGACGTATTTGGGGTCGCCGGTCGCCAGAAGCTGCGCCATCGCCACGCCGATCGCCGTGGTGGCGATGGTCGAGACGTTGCGCAGCGTGTCCGTGGCGTCCTGCACGGCCATGGCCGTGGACTGGGCGACCGCCTGATAGGCCTTGCCGGCACCGCTGGTGGTGACGACCTGCTGGCTCATGGTCGCCGTCTGCGTCTGGTTTATGACGTCAATGATCTGCGCATTGACCTTCGTGGGCTCCGACATGAAGGCTCCTTGCTCGTTGCGGCCCGGGCGGCCGGGCGCTGTGGGGTGGGCGTGGCGTCGATCAGGCCCCGCCGCCGGTGACGGTGCTGTTCCCGCTGCCGGAGGTCACCGTGCTGTTCCCGGTGCCGCTCGTGACGGTGCTGTTCCCGGTGCCGGAGGTCACCGTGCTGTTTCCGCTGCCGGAGGCGACGGTGCTGTTCCCGCTGCCGCCGGTGACCGTGGAGGGCAGCGTGGTGAGCGAGGTCGTCAGGAGCGGGGTCAGCGGTTGCAGCGGCGACGCGGTGCCGCCGGACGTGGACGAGCCGGAGGGCGGCGGCGGCGGCGCCGTGGTGGGGAAGGGCACAGACAGCATCTTCGCGCAGGCGGCGGTGACCGCGGCGGAATTGACCATGCCCGCGTTCTGCTGGCGGTGGACGGCGTTGTGCATCGCCATGCCGAGCGTCTCGACCATCACGGCGTCGAGCATGGCGAACGACTGCGCGGGGGACTGTCCCGTCAGAAGCGTGACGATGTCCGACGTCGCGTCGATCACCTGAGTGTTCATGGTGCCTTCGTCGCTCATGATTTTGCGGTTCCCTTGGTGATGATCAGCGTAAGGACCTGGGCGAGCGCGGCCTCGGTGATGACCTGGGCGCGCTGCTGGTTGGCGACGGCGTTCTGCATGGCCAGGCCGACGCTGTCGGCCATGGCGACGTAGGTCATGTCCATCGCCAGCGATGGGGTCAGGCCAAGCGGTATCGCCGTGTTCGCCGCGACCGATCCGGCAGGGCTGGCGGAGGCTCCGTCGGGCATTCACACACTCCCGCCACAAACTCCTGCGGACACGGGCTTCCGCGCGACCGGGCGCTTCAACCTGCGGCGGAGGCCGCCCCCGGTTTCCCGGAAGCGGCCCGCCGGCTCCCCTTAGGAGAGACCCAGGATCTGGGTGGTGGCGACGCCGGTGGTGGCCGTGTCGACCGAATACAGGGTCGACAGGCCCTGCGTGGTGGCCGCCTGCATCACCACGTAGGACTGCTGCTGGTTGTTCGTGGCGTTGTGGGCCGCGTTCGACAGCGCCTGGCTGGTGGCGACGAACAGGTTGCCCATCGCGACGGCCGGGGCGTCGCCCAGGACCTTGGTGTTGACCTGGGAGACCGAGTCCGTGATCTGGTTGTTCAGGGCGGTCGGGAAAGCCATCGTTTCAGCTCCTTACATCGGATGTTGCGTTGGTTCGAGGCCAAAGCGCCGGCGGCGGTCCGGCGGACGGCGGCGGGTGCCGCGTCCGCCGTCCGGTCAGCCGAGGAGCTTCGACGTGGCGGCGCCGGTGGTCGCGGTGTCGATGGAGTAGAGCATCGCGACGCCCGTCGTCGTGGCGGCCTGCGCCGTGACGTACATCTGCTGCTGCGCCAGGGTCGCGTTGTGGGCCGCGTTGGCCAGCGCCTGGGCGGTGGCCTGGTACAGGTTGCCCATGGCGATCGCCGGCGAGCTGCCAACGACCTGGACGTTGCTCTGGGCTACGGAATCGGTGATCTGGCTGTTGACTGCCGTCGGGAAAGCCATCTGACGTTATTCCTTGGCGAATGGTTCGGGATGGATGGCCGGCGGCCCGTTCCGGGCGCCGTCCGGCCCCCGGTCCTGGCCGGTCGGCTCATCAGGCCCCCAGGATCGACTTGGTGGCGACGCCGGTGGAGGCGGTGTCGATCGAGTACAGCGTGGCCACGCCCATGGTGGTGGCGGCCTGCATCGTCACGTAGGACTGCTGCTGGTTGTTGGTGGCGTTGTGGGCCGCGTTGGCCAGCGCCTGGGCCGTGGCCTGGAACAGGTTGCCCATGGCGATCGCCGGGGCGTCGCCCAGAACCTTGGTGTTGGCCTGGGTGACGGAATCGGTGATCTGGTCGTTCACGGCGGTCGGGAAAGCCATGTGTTCGTCCTCTTCGGTTGTCCGGCGCCCGCCCGCCGCCCGTCATGAACGGCGGGGTGGCGCGGGTGGTTTGAATCGTCGATGGCGCGGCGGGTCCGGCTTACGAGCCGAGGCCCTTGACGCCGGTGCTCAGGATGCTCTTCGTCGCCACGCCGGTGGAGGCGGTGTCGACCGAGTAGAGCGTGGCCACGCCCTGGGTGGTGGCGGCCTGCGCGGTCACGTAGGACTGCTGCTGGGCGTTGGTGGCGTTGTGGGCCGCGTTGGCCAGCGCCTGGGCCGTGGCCTGGAACAGATTGCCCATGGCGATCGCCGGAGCGTCGCCCAGAACCTTGGTGTTGGCCTGGGTGACGGAATCGGTGATCTGGTCGTTCACGGCGGTCGGAAATGCCATTGTCTTTCCTCACTGGTGGGGCCGGTTTCAAAGGCGGCCGCTGGTGGCGTCCGCCGTTCACACAACCGCATGCGACCATGGGATGTGTGTGTGGAGGACGATGCGACTGTAGCGATGCAAGCCGCGGTGCGATTGGTCTATTCGGCGAAAGAATCCGGCGCATCGCGCGAAGTTTGTGCGCTTGGGTTGCGCCGGGGCCGCCGATGCGGGGAAAGCGTGTGGCGATGGCGGGACGGATTGTTGCGCGGCGGTGGGTGAAAGGCCGTGCAACTCCGCGGCGCCGCGCTGCCGGTCCGCCGGACGGGACCGGCGCCATCCGGCGGAATCGACGGCGGAGGCAAGGGCAGCAAGGGCGGTGGAGAGGGAACCGGCGCCGCACCGCGGGCGGGGCTTGCGGATGGGTGGTGCAGCGAACGATCTCACGCCGCTCTATTCTTGGTCTGGTCTTTGGTGATACTGTCGAGCCGGTATGAAGTCCGGAAGGTATCCAGCGTGACCAAGAATTGTGCAGTATCCGTGCCCGCCGACACTGCCGTTGCAACAAACGAAGTCAAAAAGGCGTCTCACAGTGCATTTGATAATGCGCAGGGGCAGCTTTTCGGCATCATCATGACCGCGTTCGGGATTTCCATCCTGCATGCCGCCGGATTGATCACCGGGCAGGCGGCGGGGCTGTCCTTCGTCATCGCCTACGCCACGGGGCTGGATTTCGGCCCGGTGTTCTTCGTGGTGAACCTGCCCTTCTACGCGCTGGCGCTGGCGCGCATCGGCTGGCGCTTCACCCTGCGGTCGCTTCTGGCGGTGACGAGCATCTCGGTGCTGACCACGCTGGCCCCGCAGGCGATCCGCTACGACGTGCTGCACCCCTATGTGGCGGCGGTGCTGGCGGGCTTCTGCATCGGGATCGGGGTCATCGGCCTGTTCCGCCACGGCTCCAGCGGTGGCGGGGTGGGCATCCTCGCCTACTACATCCAGGAGAAGACGGGGTTCCGCGCCGGCTGGCTCCAGGCCATGTTCGACGTGGTGATCTTCGCCATGGCGGTCTTCGTGATCGACGGGAAGGCGGTGCTGGCCTCCATGCTGGGGGCGGCGGTGCTGAACGCCTTCGTCGCCTTCAACCACCGGACGGACTGGTACGTGGCCCGCTGACGGCGAGGGGGGCTATTCCCCCGCCGCGGTCTTCAGCAGGGTGATGCTGATGCGCCGGTTCTGCGGGGCCAGCGGGTTGGCGGAGTCGAGATGGTCGAGGTCGGCGCGGCCCTCCACCCGGACGATCCGCCGGGCCGGCACGCCGGCGGCGATCAGCTCGCGGCGGGCGGCGTTGGCGCGGTCGCTGGACAGTTCCCAGTTGCCGTACTTCGCCCCCTCCGCATAACCCAGCGCGTCGGTGTGGCCGGTGATGCTGAGGCGGTTCGGCGACGACGCGACGGCCCCGGCGACCAGCCGCATCAGCCGCCGCCCCTGCTCGTTCATCTGGGCGGAGCCGACGTTGTACATCGACACCTTCGCCTGATCGGTGAGCTGCACGCGCAGCCCCACGGGCGTCTGCTGGATGACCACGCTGTCGGCCAGCGAGCCCAGCTCCGGCATGGAGTCGAGCGTCCTGCGCAGGTCGCGCTCGGCCTTCTCCAGCCCCTGCTGCTCGGTCAGGGCGGCGGTCTGGCGGTCGAGCAGGGCCTCCAGCTCCGCCCGCGCGTCGCGGTCCGGGCGGTTCTGGCCGCCGGGCGGGTGGGGCATGGGGTCCTTGCGCCCGGCGGGTTCGCGGTCGCTCTCGCCCAGCGAGGCGACCACGGGCGGGGCCGCGACGGGCACGCTGTGCTCCCCCGGCGCGTTGGGGGTGGACAGCGATCCGGACTTGTCCACCGCGCGCCCGGCCAGCATGCCGTCGGCGCCGGAATTGGACTGGGACAGGGCCACCGGGTTGAAGTAGTCGGCGATGCCCTTGCGCTGCTCCACCGTGGTGATGTTCATCAGCCACATGACGAGGAAGAAGGTCATCATCGCCGTCACGAAGTCGGCGTAGGCCAGCTTCCAGGCGCTGTTGTGCTCCTCCTCCTCCTCGCCGTAGCGGCGCTTGACGATGATCGTCGGCTCGATGCGCTTGCGGGGCATGGCGGGGCGTCCCTCAGGCGGTCTGGCTCGCCTCGCGGGCCTTCGCCTGCGAGGAGAGGGTGGTGGCGACCTCGACCTCGGCGAGGCTGGGCTGCGTGTCGGCGAACAGCACCTTGCGGGCGAACTCCGCGCAGACCTGCGGAGGGCTGCCCCGCAGATAGGCGCCCAGTCCGGCGCGCACGCAGATGAACAGCGTCAGCTCCGCCTCGCGGCGCTGGCGGGCGGCGGCGGCGATCGGGCCGACCAGACCGTAGGACAGCAGCACGCCCAGGAAGGTGCCGGTCAGCGCCCCGCCGATCATGTGCCCCAGCACCTCCGGCGGCTCGCTGATGGCGCCCATGGCGTTGATGACGCCCAGAACGGCGGCGACGATGCCCAGCGCCGGCAGCGCGTCGGCCAGGTTCTGCAGCGCCTTCGGGACCTGGTTCAGCTCGCGCCCGATGGTGTCGATCTCCTCGTTCATCAGCGCTTCCAGGTCGTGCGGGTTGTCCTGGCCCAGCGCGATCAGGCGCATGTAGTCGCACAGGAAGGTGACGCAGCGCGGCTGGCGGAAGACCGAGGGGTACTGGGCGAAGATCGGGCTGTCCTCCGGCTTGTCGATGTCGCTTTCGATGTTTGACACGCCCTTCGACTTCGCCTGCCGCAGCAGGACGTAGAGCAGCGAGATCAGGTCCAGATACTCGTCCTTGCTGGTGCGCCGCCCGCGGGCCACCGCGCCGATGGTGCGCATCGTCCCGCGCAGCACCGACATGGAGTTGGCGATCACGTAGCCGCCGATTCCGGCGCCGACGATGATGATGATCTCCACGGGCTGCCACAGCACGGCCATCCGCCCGCCCATGGCGGCAAAGCCGCCGAGCACGCTCAGGAAGACCGCGACGATTCCGAACAGCAAACGCATGATGTGAGTCCTCCGGCTCGGCCGAATTGGGGGATCGGGCTCAGGGAGCCGTCTTGTGGGGAGCCGTCTTGTGGGGCGCCGTCCACCGGCGCACGACGCCGGCCAGCGCGTCGGCGGCGGCGAGCTGGCCGGTGACCGTGGCGCTGGACAGCGGCTTGCCCGCCGGCTCCGCCGGGACGGCCAGCGCGTCGAGAAGCCCGGCCCA
>NZ_JAUJFI010000215.1 GCF_030849505.1 Azospirillum isscasi
CGGACCTCCTTCGGGTCTGGCTTCTGGGTGATGGAGGCGGCGGCGCTGCTCGCCGTGCTGGACGGGGTGCGGCGGCTGGGGCTGGGGCCGGGCGGGCGGATCGCCGTGGGGACGCTGGCGGCGGCGCTGATCGGCGGGCAACTGGCCGCCGGGCATCTCGACCAGCTTTCGATCATGAAGGAATACGCGAACCAGCGGGACGTCTTCGCCGACGCCGTGCTGCGCCATGCCGCCCTGGTCGTGGCGGCGCTGGCGCCGACCCTGCTGATCGGGGTGCCGCTGGGGATCGGGGCGCAGCGGTCGCCCGCCGTGGGGCGGCTGGTCTTCCCCGTGCTGAACGTCGTGCAGACGATCCCGTCCATCGCCCTGTTCGGGCTGCTGCTGGCGCCGCTGTCGGCGCTGGGCTTCGGCGGGGTGGGGCCGGTGCCGGCGGTGATCGCGCTGACGCTCTATTCGCTGCTGCCCATTGCGCGCAACACGGCGGCGGGGCTGGCCGGCGTGCCGGAGCCGGCGCGGGAGGCGGCGCGCGGCATGGGCATGACGCCGGGCCAGATCTTCTGGCGGGTGGAGGTGCCGCTGGCCCTGCCGGTGCTGCTGTCCGGCCTGCGGATCACGCTGGTCCAGGCGGTCGGGCTGGCCGCGGTGGCGGCGCTGATCGGGGCCGGCGGGCTGGGAGCGATCATGTTCCAGGGGTTGTTCGCCAACGCGCTGGACCTCGTGCTGCTGGGGGCGGTGCCGGTGATCCTGCTGGCCGTCGCCGCCGACGCGGCGCTGAAGCTGGCGTCCGCCCTGGCCCTGTCGCGGATCGGGAGGCCGGCGGCGTGATCGCGTTCGACGGGGTGACCAAGCGGTTCGGCGCCTGGACGGCGGTGGACGAGGTGTCCTTCACCGTCCAGGCGGGGGAGTTCCGCGTGCTGATCGGGCCGTCCGGCTCCGGCAAATCGACGCTGCTGAAGATGGTGAACCGGCTGATCGCGCCGGACGTCGGCACCGTCCGCGTGGAGGGGGAGGACATCGCCCGCCTCAAGCCCGAAGCGCTGCGCCGCCGCATGGGCTACGTCATCCAGGATGTCGGGCTGTTCCCGCACTGGACGGTGGAGCGCAACATTGCCACCGTGCCGGACCTGCTCGGCTGGCCGAAGGCGCGGGTGCGCGACCGGGTGACGGAACTCCTGACGCTCCTCAGCCTCGACGCGGAGCGCTACCGCGGCGCCTACCCGCACCAGCTCTCGGGAGGGCAGCGGCAGCGGGTCGGCGTGGCCCGGGCGCTGGCGGCGGAGCCGCGCATCCTGCTGATGGACGAGCCGTTCAGCGCGCTCGACCCGATCACCCGCGGGGCCTTGCAGGCGGAGATGGCGGCGATCCACAAGGCAATGGGCACCACCGTCGTCTTCGTCACCCACGACATGGACGAGGCGCTGGCGCTCGCCAGCCGGATCGCCGTGCTGGACCGCGGGCGGCTGGTGCAGACCGGCACGCCGCTGGACATCCTGACCCGTCCCGCCGGCGCCACGGTGCGCGATCTGGTGGGGCGCGAGGATTGGGGATTGAAGCGGCTGGCGGTGGAGACGGTGGCGGAGCGCCTGCGGGCCGGCGAGGCCGCTCCGCTCGGCGAGTCCCTGGGCGATTCCCTGGGCGAACCCGTGCCGGCGGGGGCCTCCCTGCGCCGCGCGCTTGCGGAGATGGTGGCGCGGGGCGCCGACCGCCTGCCGGTGGTGGACGGGCAGGGGCGCCCGGCGGGCGTGATCCACCTCGCCGACCTCCTGCGCACGCCGGACCGCGCATGAGCGGCGTCCGGCGTCTTCTGGCGGACCGGATGGTCCTGGGGCTGCTGGCGCTGGCGGCGCTGCTGTTCGGCATGCCGGCGCTGAAGCCGCTGTTCGCCGCGGCCTTTCCGGCGCTCGACCGGCCCCTGTACGAGGCCGACGGTTTCCTGGCGCTGACGCTCGACCATCTGGCGCTGGTCGGCGCCTCGACCCTGGCCGCCGTGCTGCTGGGCGGGGCGGCGGGCATCGCGGTGACGCGGCCCTTCGGCGCGGAGTTCCGGGGCATCCTGGCCGCCGTGGCGGCGATGGGGCAGACCTTCCCGCCGGTGGCGGTGCTGGCCGTCTTGGTGCCCGTGCTGGGCTTCGGTCCGGCCCCGGCGCTGATCGCGCTGACGCTCTACGGGCTGCTGCCCATCGTGGAGAACACGGTGGCCGGGCTGGACTCGGTGCCGGAGCCGGTGCGGGAGGCGGCGCGCGGGCTGGGCATGGGGCCGGGCGGGATGCTGTGGCGGGTGGAGCTGCCGCTGGCCGCCCCGGTGATCCTGGCCGGGGTGCGGACGGCGGCGATCGTCAATCTGGGCACGGCGGCCATCGCCTCCACGGTCGGGGCGAAGACCCTGGGGCTGCCGATCATCGTCGGGCTGAACGGCTCCAACCCCGCCTACGTCATCCAGGGGGCGGTGATCGTCGCGGCCCTGGCGGTGGTGCTGGACGCCGGGTTCGACCGGCTGGCGGCGCTGTTCTCCCGCTGGAGGCCCGGCGCCGCCTGACGGTTCTCATCATTTGTAACCGAGTTTGCGCAGGGCTGGCTCGCCGAGTTCCTTCGCCCGCTTCAGGGTTTCCGTGCTCACGACCAGCTCGACATGATTCCGGATGTCCTTCAGAACCCCCACATAGGCGCCGTTGCCGATCCCATTGGAAAAATCCGTGCGTTGCTGGCCCGAGATGTTCAGGCTTTTCGCGGCGTTGGGGTCGATGAACGTGCCGTACAGCTTCAGCGCCCCCCGCTGGTCGATGCCCTTGCGCGTGACCGACAGGAATTCGACGTTCTCGCCGGTGTGCTCCGTCTTGGCGAAGGCATGAAGCAGCAACGTCAGCTTGCTGCTTTTCAGGACGTCGTCGATGCCTTTGCCTTGGAAGGGGTTCACGAACTGGCCGCCGTTGGTCTTCGCCTGCGCCTTCTCGGCGGCCTTGCGTTGCTTCTCATAGTCCGCCTCGTCCTTCGCCAGCCGGGCCTTGATGTCCTTGCGGTCCTTGGCGATGGCCTCCTCGATGGCCTTGACGAGCTTGCCCGTGACGCCCGGCACCGCCTTGACGGCGGCCAGGGCCTTCTTCGCCACCGCGTCCTTCGGGTTCGCCTTGGCCAGGACGCCCAGATCCTTGGCGGCCGCGGCGGCCAGCGTGTTGACCATCTTCATCTTGCGGAACACGCGGTCGATGGCGTTGTCCACCTCGCTTTCGTAGGCGTGGATGGTGTCCTCGTCCAGCGGCTCCGGCTTGGCGAGGGCCTGGAGCATCACCCGGTTCCAGGTGATCGACCCGAACGCCTTTTCCGCGTCGGCCAGCCCCGCCAGCAACGCCGCGCAGGCCGGCTGGGTCTGGTGGGTGCCCAGGCTGGCCGCCGCGAAGCGCGGAATGAGTTCGTCCGGGTATCCCATAATCTTCATGGCCTGCGCCTCCCTGCCGGTTGTGGGGGCAAGCCTGCCGAACGGGCCTGGGCGGAGCAACGCGAGATCGGTCGGTTACGGGGGAGTTCCGGCGATTTGCACCTCAGCGGACCGAATTGGCAGCGTCCCGCGGCGGGACCTGGACCCCGCCGCGGGACGCCGGGTTCATCCTTGCGGCGGGATGCGCAGAACCTGCCCGGGATAGATTTTATCGGGGTCCTTCAGCATGGGCTTGTTCGCCTCGAAGATGGCCGCGTAGCGGTTCGGGTCGCCGTAGACCTTCTTGGCGATGGCGGACAGGGTGTCGCCCTTCTCCACCGTGTGGAACCGGGTCTGGCTGGCCGGCTGCTCCTGGGGCGGCATGGTCGGCTGGTCCTGGGCGCCGCCGGTGACCGCGGTCTGGTCGTCAACCCGCGACACGCCCTTCACGTTGCCCAGCGCCACCGCGATCTTCTCCTTCTCCTCCTGCGAGGCGGTGCTGCCGCGGACGGTCACGGTGTCGTCGGCGACCTGGATGTCCAGCCCGTTCGTGGGCAGGCCGACCTGCGACAGGTGGGATTTCAACTGCTCGGCGGTCGGGGTGTCCGAGTCGCCGACCTTTTCGCCGTGATCGCGGCGGAAGAAATCGAACAGGCCCATCATGTCCTCCCTCGGTGAAGCGATCCCGGACAACACCGCCGCGGCCCCGCCGGTTTCGCGCGCGGAGGAGGGGGTGCGGAACGCCGGGCTTCGCAGCCGCGTTCGACTTCCCAGATAAGGCCATGGAGAGTGACGCCGAAAGGGGAGAGGATCATCCCGCCCCTGCGCAAAGGAGCCGCCGATGAACCCGTCCGAAGACTGGCGGATTCCGCCGCAATTCCAGCCCGACCCGGATGATCTGGCCTATGACCTGGACCGGGCGCTGTCCGCCGTGGTCGGGCTGCGCGCCCATGTCCCGGAGGACGCCTACACCGCCGGGGTTCTGGGGACGGAGCGGGCCGGGCAGGGCGCCGTCATCCGCGGCGACGGGCTGGTCCTGACCATCGGCTATCTGATCGCCGAGGCGGAGGAGGTGTGGCTGACCACCAACGACGGGCGGGCGGTGCAGGCCCATGTGGTGGCCTACGACCACACCAGCGGATTCGGGCTGGTGCAGGCGCTGTCGCCGCTGGGCGTGCCGGCGCTGATGCTCGGCTCCTCCCGCCATGTGCAGCTGGGCGACCCGGTGGTGGTCGCCGGGGCCGGCGGGCGGGCGCGGTCGCTGACCGCGCGGGTGGTCGCCCGGCAGGAGTTCGCCGGCTATTGGGAATACATGATCGACGACGCGCTGTTCACCCTGCCGGCCCACCCGAACTGGGGCGGCACGGCGATGCTGGGGGCGGGGGGCGAACTGCTGGGCATCGGTTCGCTCCAGCTTCAGTACCGGGCGCCGGAGGAGCGCATCCTGCCGCTGAACATGAGCGTTCCCATCGACCTGCTGAAGCCGATCCTGGACGACCTGATGACCCGCGGGCGCGTCGCCGGCCCGCCGCGCCCCTGGCTCGGCCTCTACGCCACGCAGGACGAGCGGGAACGGGTGGTGCTGGTCGGGCTGGCCGGCGACGGGCCGGCGCAGCGGGCGGAGCTGCGGGCCGGCGACGTGGTGCGCGCCGTGGCCGGGCAGCCGGTGGGCTCGCTGGCCGACTTCTACCGCGCGCTGTGGGGCCTCGGTCCGGCGGGGGTGGACGTGCCGTTGACCATGGAGCGGGAAGGCGACGTGTTCGACATGCGCGTCGGCTCCAGCGACCGCGAGCGCTTTTTGAAGGCGGCGCGGCGGCACTGACGCACGCATTTGTGCGACACTGGCGCCTCCAAACGAAGAGGAAGGGTTGGAGAGCGCTTTCATGAACGATCTTTTGGGCGACGATCTGATGAAGGGGGAGCCGGCCTCCGGCTTCCAGGATCTGCTCGGCTACCGGCTGGTGCGGTGGGACGAGGGCGTGGCGGAGGTGGAGCTGACCATTGGCCCGCAGCACCGCAACCGCGGCGGCGTCCTGCACGGCGGCGCGCTGATGACCCTGCTCGACACCGTGATGGGATTCGCGGCGACGCACTGCACGGTGCCCGGCCATTCGCGCCGGGTGGTCACGCTGTCGCTGACCTCCAGCTTCCTGGGCGCGGTGGCGGAGGGCACGGTGGTGGCCCGCGGCACGCTGCTGGGCGGCGGGCGCAAGATCGTCGGCTGCCGGGGGGAGGTGCGGCGCAAGGACGGCGGCAGGGACGGCGGCGCGCTGCTGGCGTCCGCCGAAGGAATGTTCAAATATCGCCCCGGAAGCGAAAATCCGGAGGGAGCGCCCCGATGAACGATAAGATGAACGACAAGAAGACTGGTTTGGACCTTTCGCAGGACGGCCGCGTGCTGCGCCTGACCATCAACGATCCGGCCACCCGCAACTCCATCGGCCCGGCGCTGATGGAGGCGGCCCGTGCCGCCTTCGACGCGGCGGCAGAGGATCCGGGCGTCGGGGCCGTGGTGCTGACCGGGGCGGAGGGGGCCTTCTGCTCCGGCGGGAACCTGAAATGGCTGAAGGACGCCCGCAACGGCGACCGCGAGGCCGTGCGGGCGGGGGTGGAGAGCTTCCACGCCATGATCCGCAGCCTGCGCGCCTGCCCGAAGCCGGTGATCGCCGCGGTGGAAGGGCCGGCGGGCGGGGCGGGCTTCCCGCTGGCGCTGGCCTGCGACCTGATCGTCGCGGCGGAGGACGCGGTCTTCACGCTGGCCTACATCAAGGTCGCGCTGACCTCGGACGGCGGCGGCACGGCGTCGCTGGCCCGCGCGCTGCCGCCGCAGCTCGCCGCGGAGATCGTGTTCGAGGGCGGGCGCGTGGGCGCGCCGCGTCTGGCGCAGCTCGGCATGGTCAACCGCGTCACCGCCCCCGGCGGCGCGCTGGCCGAGGCGAGCGCCTGGGCGGAGCGGCTGGCCGATGGCCCGACCGCGGCGCTGGGCCGTGCCAAGGGGCTGCTGGAGGCGGCCTATGGCGGGCTGCCGGCGCAGCTCGACCGCGAGCGCGACGCCTTCGTGGAGTCGCTGTTCCACGACGAGGCCGGGGAGGGCGTGACAGCCTTCTTCGAGAAGCGGGCGCCGGTGTTTCCGAAGGGGTGAGGGGTCGCGTAGAGCCCCCACCCTGACCCTCCCCCGCTTCGCAGGGGAGGGCTTTCTCCTCCCCCCCGCTCTCGGCGGACCATGGTCCGCCTGCCGCGTCAGCGCAAGCTATGCTTGCGCGAGAGCGAAGTGGGGGGAGGCCGGGAGGGGGGCCAACGCGACCACCTCAACTCACCCCGCCGTCCACTCCGTGTGCACCATGCCCGGACGGTCCGTGCGCTCGTACCCATGGGCGCCGAAATAGTCGCGCTGGGCCTGGATCATGTTCGCCCACAGCCGCCCGCTGCGGTAGCCGTCCCAATAGGACAGCGCGGACGCCATGGCCGGGACCGGCACCGCCGCCATCGTCGCGGCGGCGACCACACGGCGGAAACCGGCGTCGCCGCGCGTCATCAGACCGGCGATGTCGGGGTCCAGCATCAGGTTCGGAAGCTCCGGCGCGCGGTTCAGCGCGGTCAGGATGCGGTCCAGCAGGCGGGCGCGGATGATGCAGCCGCCGCGCCAGATGCGCGCCACCGCCGCCAGATCCACGTCCCAGCCGAACTGCCGGCTGCCCGCCGCGATCACCGCGAAGCCCTGGGCGTAGACCGCGATCCGCCCGCTGAGCAGGGCGTCGCCCACCGCGGCGACCAGATCCTCCGTGGCCGGGGCGTGGGGGATGGCCAGCGCCTCGGCGGCGCGCACCCGCTCCTCCTTCAGGGCGGACAGGCAGCGGGCGTGCACGGCCTCGGCGATGGTCGGGGCGGGCATGCCCAGCTCCAGCGCGGTGGTCGCCGCCCAGTGGCCGGTGCCCTTCTGCCCGGCGGCGTCGCGGATCACCTCCAGGATCGGGGCGCCGGTCTCGCCGTCCTTCGTGCGCAGGATGGCGGTGGTGATCTCCATCAGGTAGGAGGCCAGTTCCCCGCCGTTCCATTCCGCGAACAGATCGGCCAAGCGCTCGTAGGAGCAGCCGCCGATCTGGCGCAGAAGATGATACGCCTCGGCGATCAGCTGCATGTCGGCGTATTCGATGCCGTTGTGGATCATCTTCACGAAATGGCCCGCCCCCTCCGGCCCGACGCGGGCGAAGCAGGGCTCGCCGTCCGGCGCGCGGGCGGCGATGGCGGTCAGCAGCGGGGCGACGGGGGCCAGCGCCGCCGCGTCGCCGCCGGC
>NZ_JAUJFI010000216.1 GCF_030849505.1 Azospirillum isscasi
CGCGCCGTTCGCCGCGTCCGCCGGCGGCTGTGCCAGGGCCGGGCCGGCGAGGACGGCGGCGGCGAGAAGGGCGGTGCCGAGGAGGCGGAGGGCGGGGCGGGGCATGGCGGGGATTCCTTGCGAAGACGGGCTTTACGGCGGCTCTGGGGCGGCGCCTGGATCAGCGGAGCTGCGAAGCCTGCTGCATCATCTCGTCGGTGGTCTTGATGACCTTGGAATTCATCTCGTAGGCGCGCTGGGCGGAGATCAGGGTGGTGATCTCCTGCACGATGTTGACGTTGGAGGTCTCCAGCGCGCCCTGCACCACGCGGCCGAAGCCGGGGGCGCCCGGGTTGCCGCCGACCGCCTCGCCCGACGCCTGGGTCTGCAGGAACAGGTTGTCGCCGATGGCTTCCAGGCCTGCCGCGTTGGCGAAGGTGGAGAGCTGGATCTGGCCGACGTTCTGCTGCGCCACTTGGCCGTCCAGCTTCACCAGCACCTCGCCCGAGGCGTTGATGGCGACGTCCACGGCTTCCGCCGGGATGGTGATGGCCGGCTGCACCGGATAGCCGTCGGCGGTGACGATGATGCCCTCCGGCGACAGCTTGAAGTTGCCGGCGCGGGTGTAGGCGGTGTCGCCGCTGGGCAGCTGCACCTGGAAATAGCCGGAGCCGTTGATGGCCACGTCCAGCTTGTTGTCGGTGACGTTCAGGTTGCCCTGCTCCAGCACGCGGGCGACCGCGGCGACGCGCACGCCCGCACCCACCTGCACGCCGGTCGGCACGATGGTGCCGGCGTCCGACGAGGTGGAGCCGATGCGGCGGAAATTCTGGTACAGCAGGTCCTGGAACTCGGCCCGCTGCTTCTTGAAGCCGGTCGTGGTCGAGTTGGCGATGTTGTTCGAGATGGTCTCGACGTTCAACTGCTGGGCGATCATGCCGGTGGCGCCGATGGCGAGGCTGCGCATGGTTCCTTACTCCTTTACGCGTTCGATCAGGCCGTGCGGCCCAGCTTCTGGATGGCGCTGCGGATGCGCTCGTGCTCGTTTTCGATCATCTTCTGGTTCGACTGGTACTGGCGTTGGATTTCGATCAGCGTCGTCATCTCCACCACCGGCTTCACGTTCGAATTCTCTAGCATTCCCTGTGCCACTTTCGTGTCGGCGGGGGCCGGCTGCGGCTCCTCGTCGCTGACGTACAGGCCGGCGCCGACCTCGGTCATGAGCTGCTCGTTCCGGAAGGTGACGATGTTCAGACGGCCCACCGGACCCAGCTCGGTCGAGACGGTGCCGTCGCCGGACACCATGACGTCCTTCGAGCCGTTCGGAACGACGAGGGGCTGGCCGTTGTCGCCCAGGACCGGCAGGCCGCCGCCGTCCACGATCTGGCGCTGGTCGTTCATGCGGAAATTGCCGGAGCGGGTGTAGCGGGGGCCGTTCGCCGTATCGACGGTGAAGTAGCCGTGGCCGGTCAGCGCCAGATCCATCGGGTTGCCGGTCTGCGTCATTCCGCCGATGGAGAGGTCGCGCACCACGGCGCGGTCCTGCACGAAGCTGACCTGCTCGTGCATGCCCGGACGCTCCAGGAACTCCGTGAACAGCATGCGCTGCTGCTTGAAGCCCGTGGTGTTCATGTTCGCGATGTTGTTCGAGATCACGTCCAACTGGCGGCGCAGGGTCAACTGGCGCGACAGGGACACGTAGATCGGGTTTTCCATCGGCGGCCTCTTTTCCATTCGGGCCGGGGGAGCGTTCCGGCCGGCGTTCAAGGCAATGCACGGCGCGTGCCAACGCCGGAAGGGCCTGCAAAGGCAGGAACGGCGCCGCGCGCCACCGCCGGGGAAGCGCCTGCCGGGCAAGAACTGCCGGTGGGACGGAAAGGGCTGCCGCCCGCCGCCGGGCAAAAGCGTCCCGTTCCCGCGGCGCAGGAAGGCGCGCGGGGCACGGCTGTCCCATCCGCCCAAGCGGGCGGACGGACGGGCGGAGCGGGGGCGGGTGAGCGGGAAAAAGGGGGATTGCGGGCGCGGTTCGGGCGTGGCCTCCTCGGCGGACAGGGTTCTCCGGCGGAGTCCCAATCAAGAACCGTGCCGCTGCCTTTGGTTGCCCTTCTGTCACAGGGCCGCGCGGTTCCCGAAAGACTTTGTTAACTATCCGAAAGATAGGGTTGCTGGGCTGGTAAGGCCACGCTCCGCCACCGCTCGCGCTTAGGATTCCATGACCGCGCACGCTGAAGACGACGTTCCGACCGATGGCCTGCCGCGCAAGAAATTCAGCGGCAAGAAGCTGGTCCTGTTCGTCATCCTCCCGCTGGTGTTGCTGATCGGCGCCGGGGCGGGCGTGTATTTCAGCGGCCTGCTGGATTCGCTGCTCGGCAAGAAGGAGGAGCATGCGGAGGTGCCGGCGGAACCGCCGCAGCCCGACCCGCACGCCGCACCGGTCTTCTACGACCTGCCGGACATGCTGGTGAACCTGAACAGCAGCGGCAAGCGCCCGGCCTTTCTGAAGATCAAGATCTCGATCCAGCTTTCGAAGGGCGAGGACGTACCGGCGATCGAACATGTGCTGCCGCGCATCATCGACAATTTCCAGGTCTATCTGCGCGAACTGCGGCTGGAGGATCTGAAGGGGTCGGCGGGCATGTACCGCCTGCGCCAGGAACTGCTGATGCGGATCACCGCGTCGGCCCACCCGGTGAAGGTGAAGGACGTGCTGTTCAAGGAAATGCTGGTCCAGTAGGGGCGGCGGGAGCGGGCCATGAGCAACACCGAGGAACTGAGCGAAGAGGAACGCCTTGCCGCCGAATGGGCCGCCCTTGCCGAAGACGGCGGCGACATGGGCGACATGGCGGACATGGGCGGCGGTGGCTCGACGCGCGTCCTGAACCAGGACGAGATCGACAGCCTGCTGGGTTTCGACCAGGGCGGGGCCGGGGACGGCGACAACACGGGCATCCTGGCGCTGGTCAACAGCGCGCTGGTCAACTACGAACGCCTGCCCATGCTGGAGGTGGTCTTCGACCGCCTCGTCCGCACGATGTCCACGTCCTTGCGCAACTTCACCTCCGACAACGTCGAGGTCAGCCTCGACCAGATCTCGTCGGTGCGTTTCGGCGATTACCTGAACTCCATCCCGCTGCCGGCCATGCTCTCCGTCTTCAAGGCGGAAGAGTGGGACAACTACGGGCTGATGGTGGTGGACTCGGCGCTGATCTACTCCATCGTGGACGTGCTGCTGGGCGGGCGGCGCGGCACGGCGGCGATGCGCATCGAAGGGCGCCCCTACACGACCATCGAGCGCAACCTCGTGGAGCGCATGGTCCATGTGGTGCTGTCCGACCTGTCCGCCGCCTTCGACCCGCTGTCGCCCGTCACCTTCCGCTTCGACCGGCTGGAGACCAACCCGCGCTTCGCCACCATCGCGCGCCCGGCCAACGCGGCGGTGCTGGTCAAGCTGCGAATCGACATGGAGGACCGCGGCGGGCGCCTGGAACTGATGATCCCCTACGCCACGCTGGAGCCGGTGCGCGAGCTTCTGCTCCAGATGTTCATGGGTGAGAAGTTCGGCCGCGACTCGATCTGGGAAACCCACCTCGCCTCGGAACTGCTGGTCACCGACGTGGACATCTCCGCGGTGCTGGACGAGGTGACGATGACGCTGCACGACGTGCTGAACTGGCGCGTCGGCACGCGCATTCTTCTGAACGCCACGCCGGACGGCGCCATCGAGCTGCGTTGCGGCGACGTATCGATGTTCCAGGGCCGCATGGGCCGCAAGGGCGGGCACATCGCCATGCGAATCGAGCGGGAACTGCCGAAGCAGGAGGTCATGCGGCTATGAGCCCGACCCTCACGCTCGTTCTCGATCTGGTGATGGTGGGGCTGCTGGCCGCGACCATCGCCTACGCGATCATCCTCAACAAGCAGATCGTCAAGCTGCGGGAAAGCCGCGGCGAGATGGCCGAACTGGTCCGCGGCCTGAACGAGGCCATGTCCCGCGCCGAAACCGGCGTGCGCGGCCTGAAGAAGACGGCCTACGACACCGGCGACGATCTCCAGCGCACGGTCGCCAAGGCGCAGACCCTGCGCGACGAGCTGGAATTCATGATCGAGGCCGCCGACGCCATGGCGAACCGGCTGGGCAACGTCGGCGGGGAGCGCCCGAAACAGGGCCCCGCCGCCCGCCCGGCGGCGCGCCCCGGCCTGTCCGCCCGTCCGCCCGTCGCGGCGCGCCCGGCCATGGCGCCACGCCCGATCGTCGAGGACGATCATGGCCACGACGATCATGACCATGATCACGACCACGACGATCACGATCATGGTCCCGACGACCACGACGATCACGACGACCTGCCGCCGCTGCGCTCCGCCGCCTTCCGGAACGAACCGCTGCGCGCCGACCCGCTGCGGGCCGATTCTTTGGCGCGCCGTCCGGCGCCGGCACCCGATCCCATCGTGCGCGAGGGCGAGAGCCTGTCGCGCGCCGAACGTGAACTTCTGCAAGCCATCGAAAACGCCGGCAAGGGGGTCGGATGAGCGACGCCACCACCACCGCGAAAGGCGCCTCCACCGCAACCGGCGGGGAGCCCAAGGTCGTGATCCGCCCGGCGGGGGCCACCCCGACCGGCGTCCGCACCAGCCAGAGCGTGGCCGGCCAGCCACCGGCCCAAGGCGCTGCCCAAGCCGGCGCCCAAGCCGGCGCCCAGACCGCCGCCAAAGCGAAGCCGAAGGCCAAGCTGAAGGCCAAGGCGAAGCGCAAGCCCGCGGTTCCGCGCCGCCCGTTGTCGGAGCGGATGCGCGAGAAGCTGAAGGCGTGGCGGTTCCGCATCCTGCCGCTGACCATCTTCGTCGCCGTGCTGATGCTGGGGGTGCGCGTCGGCGACCTGTGGCGGATCACCACGCGCGACGCCCGCCTGCCGGAATTCCCGGCGACCCTGGCGCAGGGGCAGAGCGCCGTCCCGGCCCCGCCCATGCAGCTTGCCGCCAACGGCGCCAAGCCCTCGCCCGAACCGGCGCCGGCCCAGGGTGGTTCCAGCAACGGCGCGCCGCCCAACCCGACCCCGCCGGACAACGCGGCCCTCGGCCCGGTGAAGAACGAGGAGCTGCTTCAGCATTTCGCCGACCGCCGCGCCGAGATCGAGCGCCGCACCAAGGAACTGGAGCAGCGCGAAGCCCTGCTGACCGCCGCCGAGAAGCGCATCGACCAGAAGGTTCAGGAGATGGACAAGGTCCGCTCCGACATCCAGAAGCTGATGCGCCAGGGCGACGAGAAGCAGGCCGCGCAGCTCGAAAGCCTCGTGAAGATCTACGAGACGATGAAGCCGAAGGAGGCCGCCCGCATCTTCGAGGAGCTGGACATGTCCGTCCTGCTGGGGGTGGTGGAGCGGATGAAGGAAACCAAGACGGCGCCGATCCTGGCGGCCATGGACCCGCTGAAGGCCAAGGAACTGACTTCGGCGCTGGTGGAGCGGCGCGGCGTGCCGGCGGCACCGAAGAACTGAGTACGCCTTTTGATCGCCGTCGGGGGGCGAAGGGTATGACCGTGCTGATGGTCATACCCAACTTCCGCCGCGCACCTGCTGAATATACGTATACGTACTGTCGAGACGGTATAAGGCCCGCAACGGTCGGTTTCGGTTCATGTTGGCTCCGGCGTGTTCGGGCAGCGCAAGCTAGCCCGGCGGCAAAAAGGAGGGACAAGATGAACGACCAGAACCAGGGCCGTAGCTCGGGCGGTCAGCATTCCGGCGGCAACTTCAAGAACGATCCGGAACGTGCGGCGGAAGCCGGCCACAAGGGCGGCCAGGTGTCCGGCGGCAACTTCAAGAACGATCCCGAGCGCGCCTCGGAGGCTGGCCACAAGGGTGGCCAAGCGTCCGGCGGCAACTTCAAGAACGATCCGGAACGCGCCTCGGAGGCCGGCCACAAGGGCGGCCAGGCATCCGGCGGCAACTTCAAGAACGATCCGGAACGCGCTTCGGAAGCCGGCCGCAAGGGCGGCGAGCACAGCCATGGCGGCGGGCGCGGCAGCGGGAGCTGACCGCTCGGACGCTGCCGTCGTGCAACGGTGAAGAAGGGCCGCTTCACAGCGGCCCTTTGTCCGTTCTGCGGTCCCAGTCATGAAACAAATTGCCTCATCATATTGCAAAAAACGACAGTGGTGGAGATCGGCGAACGTTCCTGCTTTCCTTCCGCATGTGCCGTCCATTGCCGTCTTCGCGTTGCGACGTTTCAGCCGCTTAACGGCGTGTTAACCGAGCGAAATTAGGGTTGGAAAGGCTGACGAGGCTCCGAGTCGGCGGCGGCCGTGCGAGGGCGTGACGCGGGATCATCCCGGCGTCGGGCGCCTGCGTCCGGACCGGCCGGCGCACCCGACCGCACGCAGGCCGGACAAGACCACGGAACGCTCACATCGGAACGCACATGGCCCCGCCCGTTTCCTCCTCGCTCGCCGAACAGAAACTCCTGCGTCAGCAGCTCGACGCCGCCCATGCCGAGGCAGCCCAGCCGCTGACCCGGGACGAGGTGACGGACATCGTCCGTTCCATCCTCGCCACCATGGACGGCGACATCTCCGCCACCGACCTGCGCCTCTACAAGGAGGTGGTGGACCTTGCCCGCTTCATCGAAAGCGCCAAACAGGAGCTTGCGGCGCTCCAGCCCGCGGAGATCCGCGACCAGCACATTCCCAACGCCACGGACGAGCTGGACGCCGTGGTGGGCGCCACGGAACAGGCCACCTTCGCCATCTTCGACGCCTGCGACGTCATCACCGGCATTTCCGGCCAGATCGATCCGGAGAACTCGGCGAAGCTGACGGAGCAGGTGACCAAGATCTTCGAGGCCTGCAACTTCCAGGACATCACCGGCCAGCGCATCTCCAAGGTCGTGCGCACGCTGAAGCACATCGAATCGAAGGTGGACATGATCGTCGCGGCCTTCGGCGACGAGGTGCGGCAGAACCACACGCGACCCGCCGCCGCCGCCGCGGTCCAGGCCGATCCGGCGCCGAACTTCGCCACCGACCGTGCGGCGGACGATCCGGAGGCCGGGCTGCTGCACGGGCCGCAGATGACCAGCGCCGCCATGGACCAGGACGAGATCGACCGCCTGCTGGCGAGCTTCGATTAGTCCCATGGCTGCGCCCGGCCACAGGAAGCCGGACCTGTCGGGCAGCCGGCCGAACCCGAACAACGGAAGCATCGTGCTTCTGCTGTCGCTGTTCCTGCTGTTGCTCGTCTTCTTCATCGTGCTGAACGCCCAGTCCGTGCAGACCGCCCAGCGGGTGCGCACGGTCCTGGTGTCGCTGGAGCGCAGCTTCCCCGCCTTCGTCATCGACCCCCGCCTGCGCGAGCAGGCCGACCCGCTGGCCTCGCGCGCTGGCACCGTGTTCGCCGTGCAGCGGCTGGAAGGGCTGGGCAACCTGTTCGCCACCGCCGTCGCCGTGGCCAAGGTGGAGCGCGTGGCCCCGGGCCGCCTGCTGGAGGTGCGCATCCCCGCCGACGAGCTGTTCCAGGCCGGCACGGCGGAGTTGCGCCCGGACCGCATGGGGCTGATCGACCGGGTGGCCGACGCGCTGCTGCAGAACCGGCCCGGCGAGCGGATCGAACTGGACGCGCTGCTGTCCATCGGCCCGGCGGGTGGGCCCAGCCAGCCGCCCGGCCCGGTGGTGCGGGCCGGC
>NZ_JAUJFI010000217.1 GCF_030849505.1 Azospirillum isscasi
CGCCGCCGCCCAAGCCGGCGCCGCCCCCGCCGCCGCCCGATCCGGAGCCGGCCCCGGTGGTCAAGCCGCCCGAGCCCAAGCCGGAACCGAAGCCGCAGCCGCCGAAACCCGAGCCCCCGAAGCCGGAACCGCCGAAGCCTGAGCCTCCCAAGCCGGAGCCCCCGAAGCCCGAGCCGAAAAAGCCCGAGCCGCCGAAACCGGAACCCAAGAAGCCCGAGCCGGCGAAGCCGGAGCCTCCGAAGGCGGAACCGAAGAAGCCGGAACCGGCCAAGCCGGAAAAGACCGACGCGCTCGCCGATCTTCTGAAGAACGTTCAGAAGAACGCTCCGGCGAAGCCGGCGCCGTCCGATTCGAAGGCCGACAGCAAGGCGGACAGCAAGGCCGAGGCCAAGCCGTCCCAGCAGGCCGCCGCGTCGCAGGCGCCGTCCGGTGCCGCCAAGGCCGTGAACGGACCCGACAAGCCGTTCAAGCCGTCGGGGCGCGCCATCGACGGCATCCGCGGCGCGGTGAGCAAGAACTGGAACTTCGACCCGGGCCGCAAGGACGCCGGGAACATGCAGGTGGAGATCATCGTGGAACTGGGCCGCGACGGCGCGGTGCTGAACGCGACGATCAACGAGAAGTACCGCTCCCGCTATATGTCGGACGCGGCCTTCCGGGCGTCCGCCGACGCCGCGCTGCGCGCGGTGAAGCGGGCCAGCCCCCTGCCCATCAGCGAGTTCTCCGGCGACTTCACGCCCGCCCGGTATGAAGAGTGGCGTTACTTCGTGTTCAATTTCGACCCGAGGGACATGTTCTGACCATGACGAAGAAGACGAGGCTTCTGCTGAAGGCCGCCGGCTGCGCCGGCGCCCTGCTGCTCGCCCTCGGCGTCGCGGCGCCCGCCCCGGCCCGCGCCGAGGTGCGAATCGACATCACCAAGGGCGTGGTCGAGCCGCTGCCGATCGCCATCACCAGCTTCGCCGGCGCCGGTGGGCGCGAGGCGCAGGTCGGTGCGGACATCTCAAAGGTGGTCGCCGCCGATCTGGAGCGGTCGGGCCTGTTCCGTCCGCTCGACCCCAAAGGCTTCCTGCAGACCCCGGACCAGCTCCGCTCCGGCGAGCCGCGCTATCAGGACTGGCGCGCGGTCGGTGCCCAGGCGCTGGTCGCCGGCAACACCACCGCCATGGGCGACGGCCGCATGAAGGTGGACTTCCGCCTGTGGGACGTGGCCGCCGGCCAGTACATGCAGGGGCTGAGCTACACCGCGACCACCGACAGCTGGCGCCGCATCGCCCACATCGTCGCCGACGCCATCTACAAGCGGCTGACCGGCGAGGAGGGCTATTTCGACACGCGCATCGTCTATGTGGCCGAATCCGGCCCGGCCAACGCGCGCAAGAAGCAGCTCGCCATCATGGATCAGGACGGTGAGAACCACCAGTTCCTCACCGACGGCAAGAATCTCGTCCTGACGCCGCGCTTCTCGCCGGCGACCCAGGAAATCACGTACATGTCGTACTTCAACAAGAAGCCGCGCGTGTACCTGTTCAACATCGACAGCGGCCGCCAGGAAGTCCTCGGCGACTTCGTCGGCATGACCTTCGCCCCGCGCTTCTCGCCGGACGGCAACAAGGTCATCATGAGCATGGCGCAGAACGGCAACACCGACATCTACGCGCTGGACCTGCGGACCCGCCGCCAGACCCAGCTCACCGATTCGCCGGGCATCGACACCGGCCCCAGCTATTCTCCGGACGGCCAGCGCATCGTCTTCGAGTCGGACCGCGGCGGCAGCCAGCAGCTCTACATCATGGGCGCGGACGGTTCGGGGGCGAAGCGCCTGACCTTCGGCGAGGGCCGCTACGGCACGCCGGTGTGGTCGCCGCGCGGCGACCTGATCGCCTTCACCCGCCAGCGGGGCAGCAACTTCGCCCTCGGCGTGATCCGTCCGGACGGCACCGGCGAGCGCATCCTGACCGAGTCGTTCCACGTCGAGGGACCGACCTGGGCGCCGAACGGCCGCGTGCTGAGCTTCTTCCGCGACGTTCCGTCGGGCGACGGCCGCGGGCGCAGCGCGAAGCTCTACACCATCGACGTGACCGGGGCAAACGAACGGCGTGTGATCACTCCGCTCGACGGTTCCGATCCTGCGTGGTCGCCCTTGATTCCCTAGTGGAGTAGCCCTATTTTGCGCGCGCAAGAACGTCGCTCAAGACGAAGGCCGGAAGTCGGTACTTCCGTCGGGGTCTGGCGGAAGTCGGCGTCGTTCTTCCTCCACAATCCGGTCAAAACATCTCGTGTCGCTTAGGGGGTCATTAGACATGCGTATCAAGTATCTGAGCCTGATCGCGGCCGTCGCTCTGGTTGCCGCTTGCGAAACCGCTCCGAAGGACGCCGGCAACGCGGCTGGCAACGGCGCCGCCACCCAGTCCAGCATCCGTCCGGGCTCGCAGGAAGACCTGGTCGTCAACGTCGGCGACCGCGTGTTCTTCGGTCTCGACCGCTACGACCTGGCTCCGGAAGCCCGCGCCACCCTGGACCGTCAGGCTTCGTGGCTGAAGCAGTACCCGAACGTCACCGTGACCATCGAAGGCCACGCCGACGAGCGCGGCACCCGCGAGTACAACCTCGCCCTGGGTGAGCGCCGCGCCAACTCGGTGAAGAACTACCTCGTCGCCGGCGGCATCAACGGCTCGCGCGTCAAGGTCATCTCCTACGGCAAGGAGAAGCCGGCGGTCCTCGGTTCGAACGAGGCCTCCTGGGCGCAGAACCGCCGTGGCGTGACCGTCGTCGACTAACGACGGCGCCCGTCCGGGTTCCAAGGAAAACGCCGCTCCGGAGCGATCCGGGGCGGCGTTTTTCTTTTGGGCGTCGGGGGAAGGCGCTGGCTTTTGGGGCCAGGCTTGCCCGCTGCCAAGCGCAGACGCGAAAAAACCACGCAAGCCGACCGGCGGCTGCGCTTCAGCACATCGAAAGAAACAACGAAGAGGGGGAGGATGGTGCTGCCAGAGAGGATTGAACTCTCGACCTCTCCCTTACCAAGGGAGTGCTCTACCACTGAGCTACGGCAGCGCCGGGACGGTGATGCTGGCCGGGAAGAACTTGCGGCCAACCGTCGAAGTGGCGCGGGTTATGCCACAGGCTTTGCGCCGATGCAAGCAGGGAAGCGCCTTTCCCCAAAGAAAAATGGGCGGGAATTTCCCGCCCATCGCCACGCCCATCGCCATGCCCGTTTCCGCTCCGTCACTCGGCGCCGGTCTGGTTCCGCGTGGCCTCTCCGCCCGCCGCGGCGTTCCCGAAGGCGCTCAGCGGCGGCAGGACGGCCTCCGCCCGGAAGTCCGGGACGATGTTGGACAGGATGGTCATCACCCGCTCGGCGTCGCCGGCCCGCGCCGCCGTCTCCAACTCGCCCAGGGCGCGGTTGATGAGGGCGTAGTCGATCACGCGGGGCGAGGCCAGGAACACGCCGTCGGCCTCCGTGCGCGACGGGGCCTCCGCCGAGGTCAGGATCTCCTCGAACAGCTTCTCGCCGGGGCGCAGGCCGGTGAACTCGATCTTGATGTCGTGCCCGGGGCGGTAGCCGGCCAGCCGGATCATCTGGCGGGCGAGATCCACGATCTTCACCGGCTCGCCCATGTCGAGGACCAGCACCTTGCCGCGCTCATCCGCGCGGGCCACGCCGTGGGCCGACGCCTGGAGCACCAGTTCCACCGCCTCACGCACCGTCATGAAATAGCGGCGCATGTCCGGGTGCGTGACGGTCAGCGGCCCGCCCTTGGCGAGCTGGCGGGTGAACAGCGGCACCACCGACCCGCTGGAGCCCAGCACGTTTCCGAAGCGGACCGTCATGTAGCGGGTGGCCGTCTCCGCCCCGTCGCGCGGCGGCAGCATGTCAAGCGCCTGACAATAGCACTCCGCGAAGCGCTTGGTGGCGCCCATCACGCTGGTCGGGCGGATGGCCTTGTCGGTGGACACCAGAACCATCGCCTGACAGCCGCCGGCCCGCGCCGCGTCGGCCACGTTGCGGGTGCCGATGACGTTGGTCAGGGCGCCTTCCGCCGGGTTGGCCTCCACCAGCGGCACATGCTTCAGCGCGGCGGCGTGGAAGACCATGTGCGGGCGCCGGGCCTGGAACAGGCGGAAGATGCGGTCGCGGTCGCGCACGTCGGCGATCACCGCCTGAAGGGCCAGACCGGGGAAGCGCTCCCGCACCTCCATCTCGATGGTGTAGAGGTTGAACTCCCCGGCATCGACGAGGGTCAGGGTCTCCGGCTGGAGGGCGGCGATCTGGCGGACCAGCTCGCTGCCGATGGTGCCGCCCGCCCCGGTGACCACCACGCGCCGCCCGGTGACGAGGCTGGCGATGGCGCCGCGGTCCAGAACCGCCTGGGGACGGCCCAGAAGGTCTTCCAGGGCGATCGGGCGCACCTCGATCTTGCCTTCGCCCAGCGCCGACTTGAACTCGGTCAGGCTGGGCAGCCGGGCCATGGACAGGCCGAGGGACTCCGCCTGCTCCAGCAGGTCGCGAAGGACGGTGCCGGGCACGTCGGCCTGACCCTTGGCGACGATCAGGCGCTGCGGACGGTCGCCATGCTGGGCCAGTTCCTCCACCACGCGGGGCAGGTCGTCGGGGCCGCCGAGCACGGGCACGCCGCGGATGGCGTGGCCGATGCGCCGGTTCTTGTCGTCCAGCAGGCCGACCACGCGGTAGGCGGCCCCGGCGTTCTGGTCCAGCGAGCGGATGAACAGCTCCGCCGCGTCGCTGACCCCCAGCAGAAGCACGGGAATGCGCGGCACCCCCGGCTCCCGCTCGTGCAGGCCCAGCCGGCGGTCCTTCAGAAGGCGGTAGGCGAAGCGCGGCCCGCCCAGCAGGACGAGCTGCACGAACCACAGGATCACCGGCAGGGACCGCGGCAGGGCCTCCAGCCGGGTCAGCAGGAACATGACGGCCAGGAAGCACAGCACGACCATCGTGACCGCGCGCAGAAGCTGCGCCAGATCGGGCACCGACGCATAGCGCCAGATGCCGCGGTACAGCCCGGACAGGCGGAACACCACCGCGCCGATCAGCACCAGAATGGGCAGCCCCGTCAGCAGAGGGTCCCTGTATTCCTCGAACGCCTGTTCGCCCACGCGCAGATACAGCGCCACGACCAGGGAGGCGGCCGTCATCGTCAGGTCGTGGAGGTAGACGAGAGACGCCCGCGGGGACGGGATACGCATGCGCTTTACCTTAGAATATCGCCTTGCCGGGAACGTCGCCTGGAGCGAGTCCCTGGACCATACAGCCGTTCAGCCGCGCACAGCTTTGAACCATTCGGCGGTCAGGCGCAAGCCGTACGCGGGATAGCAGGGCGGGCGCCAGTTCAGCGCACGGCGGATGGCCCCGTCGTCGATCACCAGCGATCCGGCGACGCGGTCCAGCATGGCTTCCCGCCGGGTCAGGCGGGCGGCGAGCGCCAGGACGGACGGCGGCACGGGCAGCAGGCGCGCGGGCTTGCCGAGCGCCTCCGCGATGGCGCGCACCAGCTCCGCCGTGGACATCGGGCGCCCGTCATGGACCAGGAAGCGGCCGCCCGCCGCCTGCGGGTGGGTCAGGCATTCCTGGATGGCATCGGCCAGATTGCCCACGAAGATCAGGCTGCGCCGGTTCTCCAGGGCACCCAGCGGCAGGGGGATGCCGCGGTCCACCGCCTGCATCAGCCGGAGGAAGTTGCCGCCCACGCCGGGCCCGTAGACCAGCGGCGGACGGATCACCACCACCTCCAGCCCGGTGCGGGTGGAAATCTCGGCCAGCGCCCGTTCCGCCTCCAGCTTGGAGATGCCGTAGGGGGAATGCGGATCGGGCTCCGTCTCCTCGCTCAGCTCGTCCGGGCGGCTCTCGTCGGCCAGCGCCTTGACGCTGCTGAGGTAGACCAGACGCTTCACGCCCGCGGCGGCGGCGGCCTCGGCCAGCACGCGGGTGCCGGCGGTGTTGACGCGGCGGAAGGCGGCCAGCGGGTCGGACTCGCGGTCGCGCATCACATGGACGCGGGCGGCCAGATGGACCACCGCGTCCATGCCCTGAAGGGCGCTGCCCCAGGCGGTGGCGGGGCCGATGTCGCCGATGGTGACGGTTTCCGCCGCTCCGGGGACGGCGATGTCGGGGCGGCGGACCACGGCGCGCACGCTGTGCCCGCGCCCCACCAGCAGGGGGATGACCGTCCGCGCGACGAAACCGGTGGCCCCGGTGACCAGGACGCGCATCACGCCGCCGCCCGCGCAGGCCGCGCCAGCAGGGCCAGCAGCAGCACGACCGCGGCGGCCCCCGCCGGCAGCACCGTCCACCCGAGCGCCAGCGACGCCACGGCCAGCAGCAGCAGCGCCGCGTTCAGCGCCAGAACCAGCCGCACCACCTGGGCGTGGTTGCGACCGCGCTGGGTGGCCTTCTGATAGAAATGCTCGCGGTGGGCCTGCCAGACCTTCTTGCCCTCGGCCAGACGGCGCAGCAGGGTGAAGGTGGCGTCGGCCAGGAAATAGGCGGGGATCAGCAGCGCCGCCACCCACAGCCCCGACGCGGCCATGGCCAGCAGCAGCCAGCCCAGCGTGTAGCCCAGCGGCACGCTGCCGACGTCGCCCATGAAGAGCTTCGCCGGGTGCCAGTTCCACACCAGGAAGCCGAGCGCCGCCCCCGCCGCCGCCAGCCCGTAGAGCGCCAGCGCCGGATCGAGCGCACCGAGCGAGGCGACCAGCGCCAGCCCGGCGCCGATGGACGCAGCCTCGCCGCCGGCCAGCCCGTCGATGCCGTCCATGAAATTGAACAGGTTCACGAACCACAGCCAGCCGACCGCGGCCGCCAGCCGGTCCGCCCAGAAGGGCAGAAGCCCCTGGAAGACCAGCCCGTCGCCGGGGAGCGCCCCCCCGGGAAGAGCCCCCCCGGGAAGAGCGCTGAGCCCCGCGACCACCGCGGCGGTCTGGGCGAGGAAACGCGGCGCCGGACCCAGCCCGCGCCGGTCGTCCATCCAGGACACCGCCATCAGCGCGACCGTCCCGGCCAGGATGGGCAGCGCCCGCACGGGATGGTCCGCCGTCACGGTGATCAGCGTCCAGACGGGGAGCAGCGTCAGCATGACGCCCCAGCCGCCGCCGCGTGGCGTCGGGATGGAATGGCTGGACCGGTCGTTCGGGTGATCGAGGATCGCCTTGCGCCGCAGATAGGCGAGCACCCGCCCGGTCAGCAGCCAGGACAGCGCGAAGCTGCCGGCCAGGGCGAGGAACAGGGCCAGGGGGCCGTTCATGATGCCTCCACAACCGGGGCCGTGCCGGGCTGGGCGGACCCCAGCAGCCGGCGGTACAGCTCGACCGTCTTCGCGCCCACACGGTCGGACGCCATGTCGGACTCGACCAGTCGCCGGCTGGCCGCGCCGAAGCGCCGGCGCAGGGCGGCGTCGCGCACCAGCACCTCCAGCGCGTCGGCCAGCGCCGCGGGATCGTCGGGCGGAACCAGCAGCGCGTTCTCGCCCGCCTGCGCCACCTCGCGGCAACCCGGCACGTCGGTGGCGACGATGGCCCGCCCGCAGGCCGCGGCCTCCAGCAGGCTCTTCGGCAGCCCCCGGCG
>NZ_JAUJFI010000218.1 GCF_030849505.1 Azospirillum isscasi
AGCCGCAGGCGGTGCAGCGGCACCGGCGCCAGCAGGTCGGCGTCGGCCAGCAGCTCCGCCCCGGCGCGGGCCAGCCACGCGCCATAGGCCCCCGCGGCGTGGATGCGGTCGCCGTGCTTGAAGCCCAGCAGCAGCGGACGGCTGCCGTCGTCGTAGGCCAGAACGGCGCGGGCGCGGGCGTAGACCGGTGGTTCGGCGATGCAGGCGGCGCACAGCGGCTCCCCCTCCAGCGCGAAATCGAAGGGCGTGCCGCATCCGGCGCAGAGCGGCGGGGCGATGAAGGTCAGGCCGCTCCAGCAGGGGGCGCACAGGCCGCCCTGCCGGTCCACCGCCCCGCCGCAGCACAGGCAGCGCGGCGGCAGCAGCGCGTCCAGAACCCCTGTCGCCAGCCGTTGCAGAAGGGCCACCGCGGCGCGCCCCTCAGTTCAGCCCGGCGATGCGGTCGAAGATCACGAAGGTGTAGTCGCGCAGCGCGATGTAGATCGCCGGCCCGGTGATGAACAGGAGCGCCAGCGTCGCGAAGATCTTCAGATCCTGCTGGAGCGTCGATTCGTTGATGTTGGTGGCTTGCTGGAAGATGGTCATCAGCATGCCGAGCGCCGTGGTGACGACGAGGACCGGGGTGGTGATCTTGATGATGACGATCAGCGCCTCATAGGTGGCGCCGATGGCTTCCTCGATGCCCATGGCCAAGCTCCAGCGACGTTCGGCGCCGAGCATAGCACAGCCCCGCCCCTTCTCCGATGGTTGTAGCCCGCGGGGGCTGGGCTATATTGCGGGCATGACCACGCCCGACAGCATGACCGTCTTCGACCGCGCGCTCGTCCGCCGCCGCCGCGACCGCGCCGTCCCCGCCTTCGCCGAGCACGCCTTCCTGTTCGAGGAGGTGGCCGAACGCCTCGCCGACCGGCTGGAGGACGTGGTGCGGCCCTTTCCCGCCGCCCTCGACCTCGGTGCCCATGACGGGGTGATGGGGCGGACGCTGCGCGGGCGCAAGGGGATCGAGACGCTGGTCGCCTGCGACCTCGCCCCCGGCTTCGCACGGAAGGCGGGTCCGCTGGCCGTCGCCGCCGACGAGGAACTGCTGCCCTTCGCGCCGGAAACCTTCGACCTCGTGGTCAGCAACCTCAGCCTCCATTGGGTCAACGACCTGCCGGGGGCGCTGGTCCAGGTGCGGCAGGCGCTGAAGCCCGACGGCTTCTTGTGCGCGGCCATGCTGGGCGGCGAAACGCTGCTGGAGCTGCGCCGCTGCCTGTACGAGGCGGAGATGGAGGTGTCCGGCGGCGTGTCGCCCCGCGTGTCGCCCTTCGCGGAGATCCGCGACGTCGGCGGGCTGATGCAGCGCGCCGGCTTCGCCTTGCCGGTGATCGACAGCGACGTCATCACCGTCACCTACGCCGACGCCTTCCGCCTGATGCGCGACCTGCGCGGCATGGGCGAGACGAACGCCGTGCTGGCCCGCCGCAAGGTGCCGGCCACCCGCGCCCTGCTGTTCGACGCCGCCCGCCGCTACGCCGAGCGGTACGCCGAGCCGGACGGGCGCATCGAGGCGACCTTCCAGATCCTCTATCTGGCCGGCTGGGCGCCGCACGAGAGCCAGCAGCAGCCGCTGAAGCCCGGCTGCGGCGAGATCCCGCTGGGCGAGGCGCTGAAGGGGTCGGCGGAGAGGTTGCCGTAAACTCTGGGCGTGTTCCTTGGGCGGCGGCTTACCACAAAGACATGAAGGAACGAATAAAGCACGAAGGTTTTGCTTTCCTGAGAAGGCCACACATCAGGAATTTATTATCCGGACTTACGCTCGATCACGCCAAACACTCTTCGTGAAATCTTAGTGTTCTTCGTGTCTTTGTGGTGACCCGCCGCCCTTCCCGGAACTCACCCGATCATCCGGATCGCCATCCAGCCCAGCACCCCGGCGTTCACCACCATGATGACCGGCGCCGCCCGCGCCACTGCCGCCCGCCAGGTGCGCCCCGCCAGATGCCCGGCAAGGCCGACCGCCAGCAGGCTCGGAAGAGTGCCCAGCGCGAAAGCCGCCATGCCCAGCGCGCCGGTCAGCGCGCTGCCGCTCGCCGCGGCCACCGCCACCGCACCGTAAAGAAGCCCGCAGGGAATGAAGCCCAGCGCCAGACCGAGCGCGTAGCCGCGCCAGCCCGTGGGGTTGCCGAACAAAGGCCGGGCCAGCCTCGACACGCGGTCGCCCCACCAGCGCTGGAACGCGCCGTCGAGCTTCGGCACCCAGGCCGACAGCCCCTTCACCGCGTAACCCAGGAAGAACAGCGCCGCGAAGGCGAGCAGCGCCACCGACAACCATTTCAGCCCCGGCAGCGCCCCGACATGGCCGGCGACCGCCGCCGCCGCCGCCCCGATCAGCGTGTAGGTGGTGCCGCGCCCCAGATGGTAGGGCAGCACCGCCGCTCCGGCCAGACGGTGGAACTCGCTCATGCGCGAGGCCGGAACCTGCTCCAGCCGGGCGGTGATCTGGGCCAGCACGAAGGGGCCGCACATCCCCGCGCAATGGGTCGATCCACCGACCAGCCCCGCCGTGAGCAGCGCAACCAGCAACCCGCCGTCGCGGTCGATGACCACGGCGCACTGGTTCAGGCCGGCTTCGAGAAGCGACAGGGCCGAATGCGGGTCCAAGGCGGATCTCCGGTTGGAAGACCGCCCGTGTATAGGGGAAGGCCGCCGCGAAGGCCATGACCTGCGTCAAGGTGACGGGCGGGCACCCGGCCTCACCCCTCGGAACCGGCCTGCGGCACCTCGTGCACCTCCACCGGCCGGGCGGCGTGGCGGTTCATGATCTCCACCGCCTGCCGCTCCCGCCCGGGGTCGGCCAGATTGACCCACAGCAGGATGCCGCCCTTGTCGAGGTGCTGGAGCATCGGCTCGTTGCGCTTGTCGGTCAGCCAGTTCGACATGACGGAGCCCATGGCGCCGCCGCCCACCCCCGCCGCGGCCGCCGCGGCCGCCGCGGCGAGGGCCGTGCCGCCGGTCGCCAGGACGGCGCCGGTCGCCAGGATCGCCCCGACATAGGCCGGCAGCCCCACCGCCACGCCCTTCACGCTGCCGACATCCTCCGGCGAGACGTAGGACTGGCGCGGCGCATCGGGGTCGTGGGCGACGTCCTCCGCCCGCTCCGGCACATGGCCCAGATGGTCGCGGATGGTCTGGTCGTTGGCGAGCACGCTCAGCTCGTGGCGCTGGAAACCGGCCAGCGACAGCTCGTCGATGGCCTTCTGAAGGGCGTCGCGGCTGGCGAAGATGCCGACGGCCTCGCGCACGGCGCCGCGCAGGCTGCCGCCGGAGCGATCGGCGTTCACGTCGTTCTCGAAGGTCATGGCGGTCTCCCCCTGTGACACCCCTTGGTCGAGGGTTAACCGAAGGCGCCGGCCGGAGGTTCCAGCCGGGGATCAGGGCTTCCCGGCGGCGGCGGGCGGCGGCACCACGCCCCGCGGCTCGGGCATGGAGCCGAAGAACCACCACAGGCCCAGCGCGATCAGCGCGAACTTCACCGCCAGGAACAGCGCAATGTGGCGGGCGAGCGGATTGCGGACCATGGGCGGCTCCATTGCAGCGGGTCGAGATCGCCAAACCGGGCCAAACTGGCTAGTATCCCCGGCCGAAGGACGGATCTCACACACGGATCGCACAAAAGGACGCGCCATGAAACGGCTGCTGTTGCTCAGTCTGCTGACCCTCGGCCTGACCGCCCCCGTCGCGGCCCCGGCCCTGGCCCAGATCAACCTCCTGGAAGGCCCCTCCATGGTCAAGGCGGTGACGTCCAACGACGTGAACTCGCTGCGCATGCTGCTGCTGAAGGGGGAAAATCCGAATCAGGTCGATGCCAACGGGCGGCCCGTCCTGCTGCTTGCCATCGGCAACGGCCATCCGGAACTGGTCCGGCTGCTGCTGGACGGCGGGGCCAACCCCAACCGCGCCGACAAGGCCGGCAACAACCCGCTGCACTACGCGGTGGAGGCCGACGCGCCCGAGGCGGTGGACCTGCTGCTGGCGAAGGGCGCCAAGGTCGATCAGGACAACCGCCAGGGCATCACCCCGCTGATGAGCGCCGCCCGCTTCGGGCGGGCCGATCTTGTGGAACGGCTGCTGAAGGCCGGGGCCAAGGCCGACCGGTCGGACTTCACGGGCCGCACGACGCTGAGCTGGGCGCAGGACAGCCGCAACGCCCGCGTGGCGACGCTGCTCCGTCAGGCCGGGGCGCGCTGAGGCCGCGATGGGCGACGCCACGCTCACCTCCCTCCTCGGCGCCGCCCCCCTGAACGGTCCGGGGCCGCTGTTCCTGCTGCTGCTGGCTCTGGCCATCGACGCCGCCGCCGGCGACTGGACCGGGCGCGTCCTGCCCGACCCCTCGGCGCTGGCCCGGCGCTTCTGCGCCTGGGCCGACCGGCGGCTGAACCGGGTGGAGCGCGGCAAGACCGCCCGCCTGCTGCGCGGCGCCCTGGTCGTGCTGGCGCTCCTTCTGGCCGCGGTCGCTCTCGGCCTGATCGTGGAGCGGGTCGGCGCGCAGAGCCGCGGCTGGCTGCTGGAGCTGGTGGTGATCCTCGCCACCCTGCGCGGACGCGCCGCCTGGGCTCAGGTGCGGGCGGTCCGCCGCGCGCTGGAAAAGGGTGGCGCCGCCCCGGCGCGGGACGCCGTCGCCCCGCTCACCCGCCGCCATGCTCTCGGCCTGGACGAGCACGGCATCGCCCGCGCCGCCATCGAGGCCGCCGCCAAGGGCTTCGCCCGCAAGCTGGTGGCCCCGGTCTTCGGCTATGCCCTGCTGGGGGTGCCCGGCCTGCTGGTCTGGGCGGTGGTGGACGGGGCCGATTCGGCGCTGGGCTATCCCGGCGTCCGGCACGAGCGCTTCGGCCTGACCGCGGCGCGGCTGGACGACGCCCTGAACGCCATTCCGGCGCGGCTCGCGGCGGTTCTGCTGGCGCTGGCCGCTCCCTTTGCCGGGGCCAAGGCCGGCGGCGCCTTCCGCGCCATGATGCGGGACGGCGGCAAGGCGGCCTCCCTCAACATGGGCTGGCCGACCGCCGCCATGGCCGGCGCGCTGGGTCTGGCGCTGGGCGGCCCGCACCGCGACGGCGGGGTGGTCATCACCGAACCCTGGATCGGGAATGGGCGGGCGCGAGCCACCGCGGCGGACATCGGACGGGCGCTGGCGGTCTACGCCGTGGCCGGGCTGATCCTGGCCTTGCTGGTGGCGCTGCTGCTGTGGGGGATCGCAGGGCTGTGAAGCGCGGGAGCGGAGAACAAGACTTCACACGGATTGCACGGATGATATCACGGATTACACGGATTTTTATTTATTGATTCACCATCACCCTTGGCGCTTCGCGCGAGTATCGTGGGCTTTTACAATTTATTATTATAATAAAATCCGCGAAATCCGTGCTTAGATCCGTGGAATCCGTGTGAAGTCTTGCCCGCCACACTCCGGCTCGACCAAGAAAAAAGGCGCGATCCCGAGGGACCGCGCCTTTTTCATGTCAGCGGCGAACCGCTGTTACCACTTGGTCGCCCGGTGCGCCGGCTTGCCGCCCTGGGAGTCGCGGCGGGCGTGACCGCCGTGCTCGTTGCGGGCGTGGTCGCTGCGGCCATGCTCGTTGCGGTTCATCGGACGGCCCTGCGGACGGCCACCCGGGCCGCCGTTCGGCTTGCCGCCTTCGGCGCCGCCAGCGTTGCGGACCCACGGCTTCTTGTTGTAGCCGCCGCCGTTGCCGCCACCCGGACGGCCCGAACGGCCCGCCGGACGGTTGCCGCCGCCGGTCTGGAACGGACGCTGCGGCTCCAGCCCCGGAACGACATGGATGTCGAGGCGGGTGCCGGTGTAGCGCTCGATGCGGAACAGGGCGTCGCGGTCGGCGCGGGCGGCGAAGGAGATCGCCACGCCCGAGGCGCCCGCACGGCCCGTGCGGCCGATGCGGTGGACATAGTCCTCCGCCGAGCGCGGCAGGTCGAAGTTGATGACGTGGGTGATGTCGCGCACGTCGATGCCGCGCGCCGCCACGTCGGTCGCCACCAGCAGGCGGACCTGACCGGTGCGCAGGCGCTGGAGCGTGCGGTTGCGCTTGAACTGGTCCATGTCGCCGTGCAGGGCGGCGGCGGCGTGGCCGGCGTCGCTCAGCTCTTCGGCCAGCGTGTCGGCATCGCGCTTGGTCGCGGCGAAGATGATCGCCTTGCCGACCTCGGGCAGGTCCGCGAAATGCTTCAGCAGGCGGCGCTTGTGGTCCATGTCGTCGGCGTGGTGCAGGCGCTGCTCGACGTTCACCGAGGTGGTGGCGCTTTCCACGGCGACGCGCACCGGGTTGCGCAGCAGGTTGCCGGCGAGCTGGGCCATGCGGCGGTCCAGCGTGGCGGTGAACAGCAGCGTCTGGCGGCTGTCCGGGCAGCACTTGGCGATGGTTTCCACATCGTCCAGGAAGCCCATGTCCAGCATGCGGTCCGCCTCGTCCAGGATCAGCACCTCGACGGCGCTGAGGTCGATGCGGTTGCGCGACACATGGTCGAGCAGGCGGCCCGGCGTGGCCACCATCACGTCCACCGCGCGCGACAGCAGGCGGAGCTGGTCGCGGTACGGCATGCCGCCGACCACGTCCACGATGTTGTACTTCATGAACTTGGCGTACTTGCGCGCGGCGTCGGTGACCTGCTTGGCCAGTTCGCGCGTCGGGGCCAGCACCAGCACGCGCGGGGCGGCCACGCCCAGGCGCGGCAGATCGATGGTGCGGGTCAGCGCCGGCAGCATGAAGGCGGCGGTCTTGCCCGTGCCCGTCTCGGCGGTCGCCAGGATGTCGCGGCCTTCCAGGGCCGGCGGGATCGCCTCGGCCTGGACCGGGGTCGGGGTGTTGTATTCGAACGCTTCCAGCGCCTTGACGACCAGCGGGTGGACGCCCAGCCCGGCGAAGGCGTTGGGGGTGGCGGCGGTGTCGATCACGGTTTCGTCGGCGACGGCGGTCTCGATGACAGAAGTCTCGGCAACGAGAGCATCGGCGGCGGTCATTTCAATGGACGACAAGTAGGGAAACCTTTCCTCAGGACCATGACGGCGCACGCCCGCTGCACCCGGATGGTGAGCGGTGGAACGCCGGCGTTTTCGCCGGGAGGAGGTCGGAAGAGGGAGAGGCGTCTGTCCGAAGCTGCGGAGGGCCGGGTCCTTGGGAAGGCCGTTCCGCTATATCAAAGCGCGTCTCGCTCAAGAGACGCGCGAGCCTCCAGCGATCAAGGCGCCTTACATAGTGGGTTGCGCTGCACAATCCAAGAAGATTCGTTCGCGGGCCGTATGCACGGCTCGCATACCATCATGGCGTATCGGCCCGGCCGACCGCGGCGATGCGCGTCGGGATCATGGCGTGGATGGTCTGGCGCTGCTCGTCCAACCGGGCGGCGATCACCTGGAACCCGGTGCGGCGAAGGTCGTCCGCCCGTCTCATACGGGCGGCGCGTGAAGGCTTCCATTGCTTGGAAATCAAGCGAATTGCGGCCACCAGTGGAACCATGTCGCGGCT
>NZ_JAUJFI010000219.1 GCF_030849505.1 Azospirillum isscasi
TGCCGCCCGCCATCCTGGAGGCGGTGGAGCGGCGGGAGCGCGAGGCGCTGGCCGCCGCCCTCGCCACGGCGCTGGACAGCCCCTGGCCGGACCTCCGCACCGCCTTCACCGACGTACAGGACACCGGAGCGCCGCAATGAGCCGCCTGACCTACCGCGAGGCGGCGCGCCGCGCCCTCGCCCACGAACTGGCCGCCGACCCCGCCGTCTGGGCGCTCGGCGAGGACATCGGACGGGGCGGGGTCTTCGGCCAGTATCAGGGGCTCCAGGCCGAATTCGGGCCGCGCCGCGTCGTCGACACGCCGATTTCCGAGGCCGCCATCATGGGCGGGGCGGTCGGCGCCGCCCTGCTCGGCGCCCGGCCCGTGGTCGAGATGCGCTTCTCCGACTTCGCGCTCTGCGCGGTGGACGAGCTGGTCAACCAAGCGGCCAAGGCGCGCTACATGTTCGGCGGACAGGCCCGCGTGCCGCTGGTGGTGCGCCAGCCGGTCGGGCTGTGGAGCAACTCCGCCGCCCAGCATTCGCAGTCTCTGGAATCCTGGTACATCCACATCCCCGGCCTCGTCGTCCTGGCCCCGGCGACCCCCGCCGACAATTACGGGCTGCTGCGCGCCGCCATCCGCTCCGACGACCCGGTGGTCTATCTGGAGCACAAGGACCTGTGGCCTGTGGAGGGCGAGGTGGCGCTGGACGGCGACTGGGAGGTGCCGGTCGGCGTCGCCCGCCGCGTGCGCGAGGGCCGCGACGTGACCGTCGTCACCTGGTCCGGCGGCGTCCGCATCGCCGAGGAGGCCGCCGCCCTGGCCGAGGCGCGGGGTGTGTCGCTCGACATCCTCGACCTGCGCAGCTTGTGGCCGTGGGACCGCGGCGCGGTGCTCGATTCCGTCGCCCGCACCGGGCGGCTGCTGGTGGTGCACGAGGCGGTGGAGGTGGCCGGTTTCGGCGCGGAGATCGCCGCGACGGTCGCCGACTCGCTGTTCGGTGCGCTGAAGGCGCCGGTGCGCCGGCTGGGCGCCCCGCGCATCCCCGTTCCCTATTCCCCGGCGCTGGAGCCGGCCAGCCGCATCACCGCCCCGGCGGTCGCCGCGGCCGCCGCCGGTCTGGCCTCCTGGCGCCCCTGACCCCATTCCCTGTTTCGGAGTTGCTGCTCATGCTGACGAGAACGCGCCCCCTGCTGGCCGCCGCGCTGACCCTGTTCGGGGCGCTGGCCGCCGCCATCTCCGCGCCCGCCGAAGCCGCGGAGTACAAAAGCGAATACAAGCTGTCGGTGGTCGGCAGCCGCCCCATCCCCATCGCGGAGGGCGCCTACCGCTGGGCGGAGCTGGTCACGGAGAAGACCGGGGGCCGCATCACCGTGAAGGTCTATCCCGGTTCCAGCCTCGTCGGCGGGGACAACACGCGGGAATTCACCGGGCTGCGCCAGGGCTCCATCGACCTGCTGGTGAACTCCACCATCAACCTGTCGCCGACGGTGAAGGAGGCCAACCTGTTTTCCCTGCCGTTCCTGTTCCCGGACAGCCGGGCGTTCGACGCGGTGGCCCAGGGTGAGCCGGGCAAGGCCCTGTTCGGCATCCTGGAATCCAAGCAGGTCGTGCCGCTGGCCGTCGGGGAGAACGGCTTCCGCGCCCTCTCCAACTCGAAGAGGCCGGTGCGCACGCCGGACGACCTGAAGGGGCTGAAGGTCCGCGTCGTCGGCTCGCCCATCTTCAACGACATCTTCACCGCGCTGGGCGCCAACCCGACCCAGATGACCTTCGCCGATCTGCAACCCGCCCTGTCCACCGGCGCCGTGGACGGGCAGGAAAACCCGGTCAGCCTGTTCCTGGCCGCCAAGCTCTACAGCCTGAACCAGAAGCATCTGACGCTGTGGAACTACATCGCCGACGCCGGCCTGTTCATCGCCAACAAGGAGGTGTGGGAAAGCTGGACGCCGGAGGACCGCGCGCTCGTCCGCGAGGCCGCGGTGCAGGCCGCCGCCGAGTTCACCGCGCTGTCGCGCCAGGGGTTGACCGTCGAGGACCGTTCGGCTCTTACCGCGCTGGCCTCCCACGGGGTGCAGGTGGTGACGACGGAGCAGACCGACGTGGCGGCGTTCCGCAAGGCGACCCGCCCGGTCTACGAGAAGTGGACGCAGACGGTCGGCGCCGACCTCGTCCGCAAGGCCGAAGAGGCCGTGGCGAAGAGCCGGTGAAGACACCCATGGCCGAACCCACCTTTGATTCTGGCCCGGATGATTCCGGCCCGGACAAGCCCCGCGTCCCCCTGGCGATCGAGGAGGCGCTGGCCGCCGCCGCCATCGCGGTGATGGGGCTGATCACCTTCGCCAACGTGGTCACGCGCTACACCACCAGCGTCTCGCTGGCCTTCACGGAGGAATACGCCATCGCCCTGATGGTGGTGATGACCCTGCTGGGCGCCTCCGTGGCGGTGGCGCGCGACCATCACATCCGCATCGGCTTCCTGATCGACCGGTTCGGGCCGCGCGGGCGGCTGCGGGCGGAGCTGCTGGCGCTGGGCGTCACCGCGCTGGTGTTCGGCGCGTTGGTCGTGCTGGGCACGTTGATGACCGTCGACGAGCATCGGTTCGAGATCTCCTCGCCCGGTCTCGGCGTGCCGCAATGGCTCTACACGCTGTGGCTTCCGCTGCTGTCGGCGGTGGTGGCTCTGCGGGCGCTCGGGCGGGCGTTGCGGGTGCTCCGGCGGCCGGAGAGGCTGACGCCGGGGAATGGCGAGCCATGACCGCGCTGCTGCTGTTCGCCGGGTTCTTTCTGCTGCTGTTCCTCGGCGTGCCCATCGGGGCGGGGCTGGCGCTTGCCGGGGCGGTGGCCATCGCGCTGGAGGGGTCGGGCTTCCTGTCGCTGTCCACCACGGTCTACACCGGGGTGGCGAAGTACCCGCTGCTCGCCATCCCCATGTTCGTCCTGACCGGTCTGATCTTCGAGCGGTCCGGCGTGGCGGCGCGGCTGGTCGCCTTCGCCCTGGCGGTGGTCGGCAAGCGGCAGGGGGCGCTGCCGGCGGTCGCCATCGTCGTGGCGATGTTCATGGGCGGCATTTCCGGCTCCGGCCCGGCGACCTCCGCCGCGGTGGGGGCGGTGATGACCGCGGCCATGCTGAAGGAGGGCTATCCCCGCGCTTTCACGGCCAGCGTCATCGGCGCCGCGGCGGCGACCGACATCCTGATCCCGCCCTCCATCGCCTTCATCGTCTACAGCATCATGGTGCCGCAGGCGTCGGTCCCGGCCCTGTTCGCCGCCGGGATCGTGCCGGGCATCCTGGCCGGTCTGGCGCTGATCGTTCCGGCGGTCTGGCTGTCGCGCCGCCACGGCTTCGGCGAGGTCGCGCGGGAGGGCGAGGCGCGTCCGCCGCTGTGGCCCGCCTTCCGCGAAGCGGTGTGGGGGCTGATGGCTCCGGTGGTCATCCTGGGCGGCCTGCGCGGCGGGCTGTTCACCCCGACCGAGGCGGCGGTGGTCGCCGCGGCCTATGGCCTGTTCGTCGGCTTCTTCGTCTACCGCAGCCTGACCCTGCGCGACCTTTACGGGCTGCTGGTCGAGGCGGCGGAGGTGTCGGCGGTGATCCTGACGGTGGTGGCGCTGGCCGGCGTCTTCGCCTGGGCGACCGCGACGCTCGGCATCATCGACCCGGTGGCGCGGGGCATCCTGGCGCTGGGGCTCGGCGAGTATGGCGTGCTGGCGCTGCTGATCGGCGTGCTGGTGGTGATCGGGATGTTCCTGGACGGGGTGTCCACCTTCCTGATCCTGCTGCCGATCCTGGTGCCCATCGCCAACCACTTCCATTGGGATCTGGTGTGGTTCGGCGTGATCCTGACCATGAAGCTGGCCATCGGCCAGTTCTCCCCGCCGATGGCCGTCAACCTGATGGTGACCTGCAAGATCGCCGGCACCACCATGGAGGCGACGGTGCGCTGGGTCGGCTGGCTGATCGTCGCGATGTTCGTGGCGTTGGCCCTGGTCGCCGCCCTGCCGCAGCTCGCCCTATGGATTCCCCACAGGCTGGGTTACGAGTGAGCCATTTGCCATGAGCGAAGCGAAGGTCGGACGTCTGGCCGGCAAGGCGGCGGCGTCCTGGTCGATGCACACCAGGTCCGCCTCCGTCTCCAGCGCTTTGGCGAAGCGGTCATGGCGGTGTTTCCGTGTCTCGGAGCGGGAATGGAGCGACCGGCGGGCGCCACAGCGCGTGGGCGTATTCCTCGCCGGTCAGGTCGGGGGTGTCGAAGGAGTGCAGGCGCTCCAGATGCGCCGCGCGGTCGGCCAGCCAGAGGTCGCGCCCGATGGCTGAAACGAGGCGGGGAACGCCGTGCCTCAGGCTGGCGATCTCCCCGACCGCGCGCCCGTGGCTGACGACGCCGCCATAGGTGAAGGTGTGGATGTCCTTCAGGAAGGGCGCGGTGCCGGGGACCTTCCCGACGAATTCGAAGCCCGGCCCCAGATAGGGGTTGGCAGCCAACGCCGCGTCCTCCTCGCCGGGCGGCGGGCTGTAGCGGTCGCGCCAGAGGGCGATGGCGTCGGCGAATCCGGCCAGTTCCGGACGCCGGGCGAGATCGGCGCGGTAGCCGGTGCCGGCGATCACGAAATCGAAGCAGTGGCGCCCGTCGGCGGCCTCCACCTCGACAGTCCCCCCGGCGTCGCGGGCGGCAGTCCAGCCGGCAGCCAGATGCAGGTGGAAGCCGGGGAAGCGCGTGGCCCGGCGCACCGTGTCCGGCATCGGGCCGGGGGCGTTGGCGAAGAAGCGCCGCATCAGGCTCCAGCGGTCGGCGTCCGGCAGCTCGTGGAAATGGTCGAGCGCGCCCGCGTAGGACAGACCCTTCACCGTGGTCACCCGCGTCAGGTCGGCGTTGCGGCAGAACAGGTGAACGGCGGCGGCCCCCTGCTCCAGCGCGGTGGCGGCGGTGTCGAAGGCGGAGGAGGCCGCTCCCAGCACGCCGACCGTCTTCCCGTGCAGCGCCGCGAAGTCGATGGGATCGTCGGTGTGGGCGTAGAGGCTCCGCGGCAGGCTGTCCGCGATGACCGGTGGGACGAAGGGACCGCCGCTGCCGTCCATACCGGTGGCGAGAACCAGCTTGCGCGCGGTTTCGGTCAGGACCTCGCCGTCCCGCTCCAGACGCAGGCGGAAGCCGCGCGATGCCGTCACGTCCAGCGGCTCGATGCGGGTCAGGCGGGTGCGGTTGCGCACGGCGACGCCGGTCGCGCGCCGGTACCAGCGGACATAGTCCGCCCACACCGTGCGCGGAATGCGCCCGATGGCGGCGTAGGCGTCCGCCCCGTGCGCCGCCTCGTGCCAGGAGCGGAAGGTCAGGCCGGGCAGGCCGAGTTCCGGGCCGGGCAGGGTCTTGACCGACCGCAGGGTCTGCATGCGGGCGGTGGTTTCCCACACGCCCTCGCGGCCTTCCTCCGCGGCGTCGATGACGGTAACGCCGGCGATGCCCGCGCGGCGCAGCGCGAAGGCGACGGCCAGCCCGCTCTGCCCGCCGCCGACCACGGCGACGTCATGGTCGATGCCGGGGGTGGGCGGGACCCAGTTCGCGCCGGTTTCGTCGAGGAGTTCCAGCGACCGGGCCACATCCGCGGTCAGCGCGTCCACGGCGGTGCCGTCGATGGTCATGGCTTTTCTCTCTCGGGAATCGTGTCAGGAACCGGCTCGATCCACATGCGCACCTTCACCGCGCCGAAGCCGCCGACCGCCGGGCCGGGGTCGGTGCAATGGGCGCCCGGCAGGGTCAGGGACACGGCGCCCTCCCGCCCGAAGCGGTCGAAGGCGATGCCGACGCGCTGCGCCAGCATCCCCATTAGGAAGACGCAGACCGGCCCGGTCGTCTGCGCCGGGTCGAGATGGGCGCCCTGCATGACGTAGCGCTGTCCGACGCGGACCCCGGCCATGCAGCGTTCGGCCTCGACCACCTCCGCGACCACCTGATGGCGGGCGCAGCCCTCGAAGAAGCCCTTGGAACCCTCCAGCATCGCGGCGACCCCGGGGCGGTCGGCCTCCGGCGTGTCGGCGAGGAAGGCGTCGGGCACCGCGCGCCCGAAGAAGTCGGCGGCCGTCTTGCGGTCCATATCGGTCGTCCTCCCGTCGCCTCAGCGGCCCGCCGGGTCGCGCCAGACCTCGCCGAACAGGCGCAGCCAGTTGCCGCCCAGCAGCTTGGCGATGCGCGGCTCCGGCCAGCGGCGGCGTTCCATGGCGGCGGTCAGGTTGGGGAAGCCGTCCAGCCGCTCGAATCCCGGCGGGTTGCGCACCTCCCCCACCTCCAGCAGACGGCGGCCCGTGCCCTTGTCGAGCGTGAAGTAGCGGATGCCGTCGGCGTCCACGTCCTGGGTGAAATCGGTGCCGATGGCCACATGGTCCTCGCCGCACAGATTTACGGTGTGCTCAATGGCGTCGAGATAGTCGTCGATGGTGCTGTCGTTGCCGCGCGGCATGAAGGGCGGGAACATGGTCACGCCGACCACCCCGCCGCGCTCCGCGATGAAGCGCAGCTCCGCGTCGGTCTTGTTGCGCGGGTGGTCCTTCAGCGCCTTGGGCGCGCAGTGGGTGTAGGCGACCGGCTGGCCGGAGGCGAGGATCGCCTCCTCCGCGGTGCGCGACCCGACGTGGCTGAGGTCGATCAGGATGCCGACGCGGTTCAGCTCCGCCACCAGATCGCGCCCGAAGTCGGTCAACCCGCCGTCGCGGCTTTCCAGGCAGCCCGACCCCGCCGAATTGGCGGTGTGGTAGGTGAGCTGCACCACCCGCAGGCCCAGCTCGTGGAACAGCGCCACGTAGGGCAGGTGATCGGCGAAGCCGGTGGAGTTCTGCCAGCCGAGGATCACCCCGACCCGCCCCGTCTCCTTGGCGCGGGCGATGTCCTCCACCCGGTGCACCGGGGCCAGCAGGTCGGCGTGCTCGCGCAGCCGGACCTTCCACTGGGCGACGGCGTGCAGCGACGGTTCCAGCCCTTCCCAGACGGAGCAGGTGCAGTTGGCGGCGGCGATCCCGCCCCGCCGCATGCTCTCGAACACCGAACGGCTCCAACGGGAAACGATCAGGCCGTCGATGACGGTCAGGGACTCGTGCAGGCTCATGGTGAGGAACTCTCGTCGTTCGAAGGGTGGTCCAGCGCGGCGTCGGCCAGCCAGGACCACAGGTATCCGGCCCAGGGCCGCTCGGCGTGGAGGCGGAAGACCGGGCCATCCGCGCCGTCTTCCGCCCGTTGCAGCAGGATGCCGATGCGCCCCAGCCGCGTGCGCGCCGCCCGGCCCGCCGGGAAAACGGACGGGTGCAGGTCGAGCGCGGTGCCGCCGGCCAGAACCGCAGGGGCGCGCGGGCCGGACAGCTCCAGCTCCGGCAGGCCGTCG
>NZ_JAUJFI010000022.1 GCF_030849505.1 Azospirillum isscasi
GGCCTCGCCATGGCCCAGCCCGTCCACCGCCAGCACCAGCCCGTCGCCGCGCACCAGCCAGCCGTCGCCGCACCAGTCGGTGCCGGCCATCGCCAGCATCATGGCGCCGCCGGCTGCGGGCGGCGGCGGCAGGCCCGCGGGATTCCCGCCGCCCTGGGCGATGACGCGGGCCAGGACGGCGGTGCCGGTCCCCGGCTGGGTGTGGATGTCGAACAGGTCGGCCAGCCGGCGGACCGCCCCCAGCCCATAACCCAGCCCTCCGGCGGGTCCGGCCCCCGGAGGGTGGGACGGGCCGGCGATGGCGCGGCCCAGATCGACGATGCCCGGCCCGTGATCCAACGCCACGCATTCGACGCCGGCCCTCTCCCCCGCCCGCTCCGCCGGCAGGGGACGGAGCAGCAGGCTTCCCCCCTCCGGCGTGTGGTTCAGCAGGTTGCTTCCCAGCTCGCTCACCACCAGCGCCAGCCGGGCGGCGGCGTCCTCCCCCAGGGCCTGGGCGGCGGCCAGATCGGCGGCCAGCCCGCGGGCCATGGTCAGGGCGGACGCGTCGTCGATCCTCAGCCGGCGGTGGCAGTGCGGGGGCAGCATCAGCGCCTCCACAGGACGATGGTGACGCGGGTGCCGGAACCGGCGGCGGAGTCGATGGAGAACTCGTGCACCAGCCGCCGCGCGCCGGGCAGGCCCAGCCCCATGCCCTTGCCGGTGCTGTAGCCGTCCTGCATGGCGCGGCCCACGTCGGGGATGCCCGGCCCCTGGTCGGTGAAGGTCAGGCGCAGCCCGCTCTGGCCGCCGCGGCTCAGCTCCTCCACCTCCATCTGGCCGGAGCCGGCGTAGAGCACGATGTTGCGCACCAGCTCGCTGGCCGCGGTGACGAGCTTGGTCTGATCGACCAGCCCATAGCCCAGGGCCTGCCCCGCCTCGTCCACCGTGCGGTGGGCGGCGGCCAGCGATTCCTCGCCATGGACGGGGACGGTCGTGCGGATCGGGCGCGCGGCGGGCCTCACTCCGACCTGCCCGCGCGGGCGCGGAGATCCGCGAGACCGTGCCTGACCGACAGGGCGGCGCGGATGCCGCCCAGATCCATTCCCAGTTCCACCATGGTCATCGCGACCTCCGGGCGGAGGCCGGCCACCATGGTCTCGGCTCCCAGCATGCGGATCATCGAGGCCATCACGTTCAGCACACGCCCCATGTGCGAATCGATCATGCGCATCTGCGCCATGTCGATCAGCACGGCGTGCGCCTGCTCCGCCACGAGCCGCTCGCCCACCTGCTCCGCCAGATGTTCGGCATCGCTGTCGCCGAGCAGCGGCGGCAGGGTGACGACCAGGATGCCGTCCAGCGGGATGATGTGGGCCGAAGGTGGTGTCGCCGCCGTCATCGGCTCAGCCCCCCTGGATCACGGTGTAGTTCAGCTTGCCGAAACAGTAGCGCAGCCCCTCGGCCAGCGAGAAGCGCGTCTCGATGGAAGACAGGTTGATGCCCAGCGACACCATGACCTGGGCGATGGCCGGGCGGATGCCGGTGATGACGCATTCCGCCCCCATCAGCCGCGCCGCCGCGACGGTCTTCGCCAGATGCTGGGCGGTCTGGGTGTCCACGGTGGGCACGCCGCTGATGTCCAGGATGGCGTAGCGCGACCCGCTGCGGGCGATCTCGAACAGCAGTTTCTCCGTGATCGCCTGGGCGCGGCTGGAATCCAGCGTGCCGATGATGGGCAGGGACAGGACCCCCTCCCACAGCGGCACCACGGGAACCGACAGGTCCACCAGCTCCTGGCTCTGGCGGCGGATGATCTGCTCGCGCCGGCCGATGAAGGCGTCCACGGAATAGAGGCCCATGGCGTCGACCAGCTTGTGGATGTCCTCCATCGCCCCCGAGCCGCCGGAGAAGGCCTCGTTCAGCACATGCTTCAGGCTGAAGACGAAGGTGGCCGTCTGCGACGGGGTCAGCCCCCGCTCGGCGAACTCCACCGACAGGGCCGACAGCAGATCGCGCAGCCCCTCGGTCATCACCGGCGGCGCGGTGCCCAGCGCCTCGGTGAAGGCGTCCAGCAGCCCCTCGCACAGATCCTGCACGATGCGGTGGTCGATCTGGGGCATCGGCAGATAGTCGCCCAGATAGGTCCGCCAGACGGTCAGCAGGCGCTGGCGCTCGCTGAGCAGGGAGGCGGGCGCGAGATCGTGGAGGAAGGGCATGGCGGCGGCTTTCATGGCGGAGGGGCGGGGCGGGAGGTCGGGGACGGGCGGTTCAGGAGCCGGCGGTCAGGGCGTCGATGGCGCCGATCAGCTCCTGCCGTTCGAAGGGTTTGAACAGGATGCGGTCGGCGCCGAAATCCTCCTGCCGCAGGCTCTCGATGCCGGCGCCGGGGGAGGCGCCGGGGGAGGCACCGTTGGCGCTGTTCGGCGAGCCGCCGGTGATGGCCAGGAAACGTGTCCCCGGCGCCGCCGCCCGCCCTTCGCGGATCACGGTGGCGCCGTCCTTGCCCGGCATCCAGATATCGGTCACCACCACGTCGAAGGCGTCGCGGCGCAGGCGGTCCAGCCCCTCGGCCCCGTCGCCGGCGGTGGCGACCTTGTGGCCCTGTCCCTCCAGCACCATGCGCAGGGAGAACATCACCGAGGGGACGTCTTCGATGACCAGAATGCGTGCCATGTCGGTGTCTCCTCAGGCGGTGGCGGGTGGTTCGAATTCGGGAAGCAGCAGGGTGGCGACCGTGCCCGCGCCGGGGGTGCTGGACAGGGCGATGTCGCCGCCCATCTCCTTCACCAGCCCATAGGCGACCGACAGGCCAAGCCCGGTGCCCTGGCCCACGGGCTTGGTGGTGAAGAAGGGTTCGAAGGCGCGCTCCAGGACCGCCGGCTCCATGCCGCAGCCGGTGTCGGCCACGGTGATGCGGGCGCGCCGCGGCGCCGCCCCGTCGGCGGGTTCCAGGCCCAGCGTCACGGCGATGGCGCCGGTTCCGCCCATGGCGGCGGCGGCGTTGCCGGCCAGATTCAGCAGCACCTGGGCGAAGGCCGTGCGGTCGGCGCGCAGGACCAGGGCCGATCCGGCGTCGTCGGTGCGCTCGTTCACCACCACGCCGGGACCGACCGCCTTGCACACCAGCGGCAGGGTGGCGGCGACCAGGGCGCCCGCGGTCACCGGCTCCGCCATGTGGGTGCCGGGGCGGGAGAAGGCCAGCAGGTCGCCGATGATCCGCCGCGCCTTGCGCGCGCAATCCAGCACCATGTCCAGATAGGGTGCGTCGGCGTCGTCCGGGTGGCGGTCCGACAACTCCTGGGTCAGCAGGGTGATGGGCTGGAGCAGGTTGTTGATCTCGTGGGCGACGCCGCCCATCATGCGGCCCATCACCTCCATCCGCTGGCGCTGGCGTTCGGCCTCCTCGCGCCGGGCTTCCTCGGTGACGTCGCTCTGGAAACCGATGTAGGCGGTGACCGCGCCGTCGCCGTCGCGGATGGGCGCCAGCAGCAGTTCGTTGACGAAGGGCGTGCCGTCCTTGCGGTAATTCAGGATGCGGGTGTCGATCCGCTCCCCCCCGGCGACGGCGCGGCGGATGGCCGCCGCGGTCTCCGGATCGGTGCCCGGCCCCTGAAGGAACCGGCAATTCCGCCCCAGAGTTTCCGCCGGTTCGTAGCCGGTCAGGCTCTGGAAACGGCGGTTGACGTAGACCAGCGGAACGTCGGGCTGGCGGGCGTCGGCGACCGAGATGCTGACGGGGCAGGCGTCGATGATCGCCAGCAGGGTCTGCTTGGCGCGCAGCGTGTCGTTCAGCGTCTCTTCGAAGCGGCGGCGCTCGCTGATGTCCTGGATGGTGCCGGTGATGCGCAGCGGGCGTCCCGTGGCGCCGGATTCCACCAGGGCGTCGCAGGACAGATGGATGTCCCGCCCGGCTCCCTTCAGCCGGAACTCGCCGCCCCGGACGGCGCCGCCGGCAAGGGCGAACAGGCCCAGCAGGCTGTCGCGGTCGCTGTCGGTCACCGCGTCGAGCAGGGCGGCCAGCCCCTGGCCGTCGATCCCGTCCACGCCGTAGCGGCAGCCGATCCATTCCAGATCCCCGGCGATTCCGCCGGGGCCGCCGGACCAGTCGGGCTCGTGGCGGAAGACCGCCAGGCGCGCGCTGTCGAGCGCCGCCTCCACGGCGTCGGGGTCAGTCCGCATCGCTCCGCTCCAGCGCGGCCCGATGCACGTCCCGCTGGGCATCGGAGATGTAGAGCCCGACGAGCTGGTCCAGGTCGATGTGGTCGGGCAGCAGGCGCAGCGCGTGGGCGATCACCCCCATCATCTGGCGGATGATGTCGTGCTCCTGCGCCTGCGCGAACAGCAGCGCGTCCAGCGCCTCCTGCATGGCGGCGGCTTCGCGGGCGTGCGCGGAGTCCGCGGCCAGCATCCCGTCCAGCCGGTCCAGGGTGGCGATCAGCTCCTGGCTGGACGATTCGAAACGGGCCTGCACCTCGGCGACCTGGGCGGCCAGGACGCGGCAGACGCGGGGGCAGTCTTCCTTCGTCGAACCCACGGGGCTTCCTCCTTTTCCCCTCAGGATGGCAGAAGCTGCTTCAGCGTGGCGAGCAATTCGTCGGGCGGCGTCGGTTTGGTCAGCCAGCCCGACGCCCCGGCGGAGCGCGCCTCGTCCCGCTTGCCGGGCATGGATTCGGTGGTCAGCACCACGATGGGCGTGAAGCGGGTGGTGGAGTTCTTCCGCGCTTCCTTGATGAAGGTGATGCCGTCCATCACCGGCATGTTCAGGTCGGTCAGGATCAGGTTGGGCTTGGTGCCGGTCTTCAGCTTCTCGAGGCCGTCCTTGCCGTTGGCGGCGGTGACGACGGCATAGCCGGATTTCTGGAGAATCCGCGACAGGCTCATCACCATCGTGGGAGAGTCGTCGAGGATGAGGATCGTGCTGCTCATCGGTCGGGGCTTTCATGGAGCGGTGCGGCGTCCGCCGGCACCGGAGGAGGAAAAGGGAAAGGCGAAGAGGGGGCGGCGGGCCCTGCCGGTCAGGACGCCGTCGGCCCGGACTCCATTGGCCCGGACTCCATCGCCCCGGAGTCCATGGGTTGGATCGCCATGCCGCTGCCCACCTGGGTCAGACGGTCGCGGAGCTGGTGCATGTGGGTGTCCACCTCGTTGGCGGTGTCGAGCACCAGTTCCGACAGCATGCCGCTGTTGGCGGCGATCTGCGCCGCCTCGCGGATTTCCCGCGACAGGCTGAACACGGCGTCGTGCATCTGGCCCAGGCTGCCGTTCACGTCGCGGGCCAAGCCTTCCTGCTGGCGCACGGCGGCGGCGATGCGCTGGCTGGCGGCGTCCACCTGGGCGATGGTGTCCACCAGCCCGCGCAGCGCATCCACCGACGCGGACGTGGTGTCGCGCATGGAGGCGATGCGGGCGGTGATGGTGTCGGTGGCGGTCGCGGTCTGGTGGGCGAGCGCCTTCACCTCGCTGGCGACCACGGCGAAGCCCTTGCCGGACTCGCCCGCGCGGGCCGCCTCGATGGTGGCGTTCAGCGCCAGCATGCGGGTCTGGCGGGCGATGTCGCCGATCAGCCCCACCGTGTCGCTCACGTCCTGGGCCAGACCGGCCATGGTGTCCACGCACTGGCGGGTGGTGTCGGCCCGTTCGGTGGCGTCGCGGACCACCCGCATGGTTTCGTTCATCTCGCCGACGATGATGCCGATGGCGCCGGACAGCCCTTCGCCCACGCTGCCCAGCCGCTCGATGCAGTCCTCCGCGGCGCTGGCGCCGGCCATGGACTTGCCGAACTGCTCGTTGGCCTGCACCGCGGCGGTGGCCATCTCCTGGGCCATCTCGCGCATCTGGCTGTTCTCCTGCACCACCGCCGCGACCGAGGTCTCCACCTGATCGACGATGACGGAGCTGAACAGGCTCATGGCGGTCTTCAGGTCGCGCGGGGTGCCCGTCTCCGGGGCGGACAGCACCGTTTCCCGGGCCTGGCCGGCCGCCGTCTCCGTGGCCGCGTCCAGGAGCGCCGCCGGGGCGGGGGCAGGCCGGGCGCCGTCGCCGCTGCGGAGGCCGCGGACCAGGGCGAAGGCCGTGGTGGAGGCGGCGAGCAGCGCCAGGACGCGCGCCGGCCACGCGACGTCCGGGATCACCGAGGCGCCAAGGCTCAGCGCGACGGCGATTCCCAAAGTCGCCGCCAGACCGGACGGTCGCCGGGAACTCCTGTCGGCCGGCAATGGGAGATCGGCGGCAAGCGCCATGGTGACCCCTTACTTTTGTTGGTCGGCAAACATGGACCGACCCTGCGCAACGCACCAGTTAGGGCCAACCCTGATATATAACTTGCGGTGCGGGAATTTCCGGAAGACGAATCCGCGCCCCGCCTTCCCTGAATTCATGCTCCCAGGGCCAGGGCCGGAGACATGGAGGCGTCGTCTTCAACAGATCCCATGCCTGAGATTTCCCACATGCGGGCCAGTTCGACGATGGACGAGGCCCCGGTCTTTTCCATGATGTGGGCGCGGTGGACTTCGACCGTCTTGATGCTGATGCCCAGATCCCAGGCGATGCACTTGTTCTGCTTGCCCCCGATGACCAGGCGCAGCACCTGCGATTCCCGGCCGGACAGGGCGGACAGGCGCTCGGCGGCGTTGCGGCGGCGGGTGTGGACGCGGGTCCGCGCCCGTCCGATCGCCAGGCAGGTCTCGATCTTTTCGAGGAAAGCGGCGTTGCTGAACGGCTTGGCGAGGAAATCGGCAGCGCCGGCCTTCATGGCGCGGACGGCCAGATCGACGTCGGCGTAACCGGTCATGACCAGTATCGGCAGGTCGAATTTCCGTTCCCGCAGGATTTCAACCAGACGAATGCCGTCCATATCCGGCAGACGGACGTCCGTGACGACACAGCCGCCAATGTGCGGGCCTGCCTCCAGGAACTCCGCCGCGGTTCCATACTCGTGGCTGATTGTTCTCGCACTCGATAACGTACTGGCAAGCACCCGACGGATGTTTTGGTCATCGTCAATAATATGCACGTCTTGATGAGCGATCATCGGGCCGCCTGCCAATATAGAAGGTTTTGAGTGCAGACAATGTGCGGACTGCTTCATGGCAGGACAACGATAAGGAGAATCGGTTTAGTAAAAGTTAACGCCTGAGTTTCCGGTTTGTTTAGAGGTCAAATGTTTTCCCCGGGCTGGAATCTCTTGTTCACGAATAATAATAAGGCCCTGCCGTGAACATTTCGTCCGGATGAGAGGAATTAAGTTGCCGGGGCGCTCCATGGTGCGCAACGCGGTTTTGGGGTGGGTCTCCGCCGTCCCCTGCGGCGGCCGGGCAACCTCTGGCGGCGCCGGCACCGCGGAACCCTGTCGGATTGCCGCTTTCAGGCCTGTGGCGGGTCTGCATCACCCCCCGATATTTTGTGATCCGGATGCCGCCCGGGTGGCACGGACGCCCCGAAAGACCGTATCTTATTTGCACTGCAACATCGGTCGGTCCGGGAGGGAACATGAAGTCGTTCTTGTCCTCGCTTCAGCGGGATTGGGCGTCCTGGAGCCCGGTCGAGCGTATTGTCGCAGTCGGTTTCGTCACGGTGGCTCCGGTCGCCTCGCTGGCCTTTCTCTTCGTCCGCTGAGCGTCGGCTTCCCTCGCCCGTCCGTCCGGTGCCATACAGGACGAAGGAGCGGACGAACCGTTCCGGCAGGAGAGGGATGACGAATCATGGGCGATAAGGTTGCCATCATCACCGCGGGCGGCAGCGGCATGGGCGCCGCGGCGGCGCGCCGGCTGGCGGCGGACGGCTTCAAGGTCGCGGTGCTGTCCTCCTCGGGCAAGGGGGAGGCCCTGGCCGAAGAACTGGGCGGGATCGGCGTGACCGGATCGAACCAGTCCGCCGAAGACCTGGAGCGTCTGGTCGAGCAGACCCTGGAGCGGTGGGGCCGCATCGACGCGCTGGTGAACAGCGCCGGCCACGGCCCGCGCAAGCCGCTGCTGGAGCTGACCGACGAGGACTGGCACAAGGGGATCGAGGTCTATTTCCTGAACGTGGTCCGCGCGGTGCGGCTGGTGACCCCGGTCATGGTGCGGCAGAAGGGCGGGGCGATCGTCAACATCTCCACCGCCTGGGCCTTCGAGCCGAGCCCGATGTTCCCGACCTCCGCCGTCGCGCGGGCCGGGCTGGCCTCCTTCACCAAGCTGTTCGCCGACCAGTACGCCGCCGACAATGTGCGGATGAACAACGTGCTGCCCGGCTGGATCGACAGCCTTCCGGCGACGGAGGAGCGGCGCCAGGGCGTGCCGATGGCCCGCTACGGCAAGAGCGGGGAGATCGCGGCGACCGTCGCCTTCCTCGTCTCCGAGGGGGCCGGCTACATCACCGGGCAGAACATCCGGGTGGACGGCGGCCTGTCGCGGTCGGTGTAAGGCGCGTAAAAAGACGGTGCGGGCGGCGTCCTGTCCGGAGCGCCGCCCGCACCGCAGGGCGAAGCGAGGGGGATCGCCTCAGCTCTTGTTGCCGACGATGCTCTGGTACTGCTTCCAGATCTCCGGGTAGCGCCGGACATAGTCCTGGTTGACCTTCAGGGCGATGTCGCGGAACTTCGCCTGCTCGCCCTGCGGAACCACGGCCAGCCGCCCGCCGGTGGCGATCATCTGGTCCATGGTCTTCTTGTCGGCGTCGATGGCGCGCTGCCACTGCTTGGCGACGATCTCGCCGGTGGTCGTCTCCACGACCTGCCGCAGGTCGTCGGGCAGGCCCTTCATCCACTTGTCGTCCACCAGGACCGAATAGGTCAGCAGGCTCATGCCCGGCACCAGCGAGGCCACCTTGGCGGCGTTGGTGCCGACCATCTCCCAGCCGCCGGCGGAGGTGTAGATCCCGTCGATGGCCCCCTGCATCAGCGCCGCCGCCATTTCGGAGGCGGGCATGGACACCGGGCTGGCCCCGAAGTCGCGCATCAGCAATTGCAGCACGCGCCCGCCGGTCAGGCGGATCTTGCTGCCCTTCAGGTCGCCGACGGAATCGATCTCCTTGTCCTTGAACAGGAAGATCAGGTCGGCGGTGCGCATCAGCCCCATGACGCGGATGCCCTTGTCGGCCACCAGCCCGGACAGCAGGGCGGCGACCTCCTTGGCGACCTCCGGCTTGGACATCGCCTCGTCGGTGACGGCGAAGGGCAGGTTCACCACGCCGTACTGGGGCGCGATGCTTTCGAGTTGCACGCTGACCGGCCAGACCATGTGCACCGCGCCGGAGCCCAGCGCGGCAACCGCGTCCTTGTCCTTGTAGAGCGTGCCGGAGTGGAAGACCTTCGGCTTGATGCGGCCCTTCGAGCGTTCCTCGATCAGGGCCGCGTACTCGTCCATCATCTTGGCGGTCCAGTGCGACGTCGCGATCTCGTCCGTCATCACCATCTCGATCGGCGCCGCCTGCGCCCGGGCCTGGTCCGGCGCTCCGGCGGCCAGCCCGGCTACGGCCAATCCGACCAGCAGCGTTCTCGCCCAAAACGGCCTGAACATCGACGGATTGAACATTGGCATCCCTCCCATGGCTGCGTTCGGACGCTTCTGGCCCGCTTGTCCGAACGATCATAGGGGAAAACAATAGGGCATGCCAACATTATTGTACGGACAACTCTACGCGATAGGGCCTATCACCTCCGGCATCACCCCTTGCGGCGGGACCACCACAGCACCGCCGCCGCCCCGGCCAGCGGGAAGGCGGTCATCAGGGCGAAGGTCTCGCCATAGCTGCCGACGCTGTTGAACAGGGTGGCGAACAGCGCCGGCCCGACGACCACGCCGGAGAAGGTGAACATCAGCGCGCCGCCCGTCGCCGTGCTGGCCGTGCCCCGCGGGGCGACCCGCGCCACCTCCGCCAGGAACACGCCGTTCCACCCGATGGCCGCCGTTCCGAACACCGTCAGCACGGCGAGGACCGCCGGCACCGGCCAGCCCGGCGCCAGGGTGGCGGTGACCAGGGCGGCGGCGGCGGACAGCCCGCCGATCCCGCCCAGCACCGCCACGCCGGAGCGCAGCCGGTCGGCCAGCAGCCCCCAGCCGATGCGCGCCGCCGCCCCCGCCGCCTGCATCAGGGACACGGCCAGCCCGGCGGAGACGATGGACCAGTCCAGGTCGTGGACCAGCATGTTCACCGTGAAGGCCATCAGCGACAACTGGATCGCCGAGAAGCAGAAACCCATCAGCGCGAAGCCGCGCAGCGCCGGAACCCGCCAGACCAGCCGCGGCCCCTCCATCAGGTTGCCGCGGATCGGCAGGCCGGGGCTGCGGTCGTCGTCCCACATCCGCCGTCCCGGCGCGAAGATCACCAGCAGCAGGGCGAACATCCCGGCGACCGCCACCGCCGCCCCGCGCCAGCCGGCAAGCTCCCCGATTCCCGGCAGCAGCAGCCCGGCCAGCACGCCGGCCAGCGGCACGCCGGTCTGCTTCAGCGAGAAGACCAGATTGCGCCGGGCCGGCGGGGTGAAGCGGTTCAGCAGGTGGGAGGAGGAGGGGTTGACCAGCCCGTAGCCGATGCCGATCAGCACCGACGCCAAGGCGGCGACCCACAGCAGGCCGGTGGCGATGCCCAGGCACCCCGCCATCCCCAGCAGCATCGCCAGGATGCCCACCGACCCGGCGCCCCAGCGCCGCACCACCAGCCCGGCGAAGGCCGAGACCAGGGCCGCCGCGCCGTAGATGACGCTGATCTGGTAGCCGACCGCCTCCGACCCCACCCCCAGCGAGGCCGCGGCCAGCGGCGCGACGGTCGCCAGGGTCAGGACGGACAAAGTGGCGACGGTCTGCACGCTGGTCACCTCCGCCAACAGGAGCGGGAAGGGGGCGGGCGGGGTCTCGTGCGTGGTCATGGGAGTCCGGACAAATGGCGGGGGTGCGGGGCTCATGGGCGGGCGATCTCCGGCCTACAGCATTCCGGCCCGCCGGGCCAATGCCAGGATGCGATGGGACCCCTGCACCAGCGGGCGTTCGACCAGCTTGCCGTCCAGCGTGCAGACGCCGCCGCCCGCGGCCTCGAAGGCGGCGAGGACCCGCCCGGCCTGGATGACCGCCTCCGCCGGCGGGGTGTAGGCGTCATGGATGGCGGCGATCTGCTTGGGGTGGATGGCCGAGCGCGCGGTGAAGCCGTGCAGGACGCTGCGCGCCAGCTCCCGCCGGTAGCCCTCCTCGTCGTCCAGCGCGATCCAGGGCATGTCCAGCGCGTCCAGCCCGAAGCGGGACGCTGCGTGCACGACGCGGCTGCGGGCGTGCAGCAGCGGCTCCCAGGCCAGCGGCACGCGCAGTTCCGCCGACAGGTCGGCCCCGCCGAACATCAGGAAGGACAGGCGAGGGGAGGCCGCGGCGATCGCCATCGCATGCTCCAGTCCGTCGGCGCTTTCGATCAGCGCGCCCAGCGTGCCGGGGAGGCCCCGTTCGTCCAGCAGCCCGGCGGCCAGCCGCACGTCCTCCGCCCCGTCCACCTTCGGCAGCAGGAGGCCCGCCCAGCCCGGCGCCGCGCCGTCCGTCAGAGCCAGGATGTCGAGCATGCCGGTGCGGCTGCGCAGGGAATTGGTCCGAACGAAAACCGCCGGGCCGGATTCCGCCGCGCGTTCGCGCAGAAAGGAGCAGACGGCGGTGCGGGCGCCATCCTTGTCGGCAGGGGCCACCGCGTCTTCCAGATCAATGATAACCGCGTCGGCGCCCGCCGCCAGAGCCTTGGCGAAGCGGTCCGGGCGGGCGCCGGGAACGAACAGGTAGGACCGGCGGACCGGCGCGTCCGGCGCCGTTGCGGGGCTGTGCGGATTGTTGAGCATGAAAACGCTTTCCAAGGTTGGAGGGGCGTGTTATTTGTACGTACAACATGCTATCACAGACGCGGACCATGTCACTCTGAAATGATCCGCGCCGATGCCGATCCCCCTCCGATCCGCAGACAAGAGATGCCCGCCCATGCCTGACATTTTGGAACCGCGGACCGTCGTCGCCGACCTGGGCCGCTACCTTGAGGATTTCACCGTCGGCGACGTCTACGAACACCGCCCCGGCCGGACGATCACCGAAGCGGACAACATCCACTTCAGCCTGCTGACGATGAACCGCCACCCCATGCACTGCGACCACGCTTTCGCCGAAAAGTCGGAGTTCGGCAAGCCGCTGGTCAACAGCGGGCTGACGCTGGCCATCGTGCTGGGCATGACGGTGGACGACGTTTCCTACAAGTCCGTCGCCAACCTCGGCTGGAAGGAGATCAAGCTGGTCGCCCCGGTCTTCCCCGGAGACACGGTCTACGCGCGTTCCAAGGTGCTGGACGTGCGTGAATCGAAGAAGCGCCCGACCCAGGGCATCGTGACCACCTACACCGAGGGCTACAAGGCCGACGGCACGGTCTTCCTGACCTTCGAACGGGCCAGCCTGGTCCCCAAGCGGGGCCACGGCATCGGCGACTGATCCGGACACGCTGAACGGACAAGAAAGAAAGGGAGGAACCATGCCCGTCACCGATTCCAACTCGGAATCCATCGCCGCGAAACTGGCGGCCTTCGTCGCCGACACCCCGGACGACGCCATTCCGGAGGAGGTCCGCGCCCGCGCGCCGCACCACATGCTGGACGCCGTGGGCATCGCGCTGGCCTCGACCCGCTACGACTTCGCCCACAAGACGCTGACCGCGCTGCGCGGGCTGGCGGGGGAGGGGCCGGTGCCGGTGATCGGCATGCCCGCAGCACTCCCCGCCCGCGACGCGGCGACGGTCAACGGGCTGCTCTGCCACGGCCTCGATTACGACGACACCCACATCGGCGGCGTCATCCACCCGACCGCCAGCGTGCTGCCCGCCGTGCTGTCGGCGGCGGCGATGACCGGGGCGGACGGACGGTCCGCGGTCAGCGCCTATGTGCTGGGCGTCGAGGCGGCGGCCCGGCTCGGCTCGGTGGCGCGCGGCGGCTTCCATCAGGTGGGCTTCCACCCCACGGGCATGATCGGCGTGTTCGGCTGCGCGCTGGCCGCGGGCCGGCTGCTCGGCCTGACCCGTGCGCAACTGGCCGCGGCCCAGGGCATCGCCCTGTCGATGGCGAGCGGCAGCCTGGAATTCCTGGAGGACGGCGCCTGGAACAAGCGCCTGCACCCCGGCTGGGCGGCGGCGGCGGGCATCACCGCGGCGGCGCTGGCCCGCGAGGGCTTCGTCGGCGTCACCCGCCCCTATGAGGGCCGTTTCGGCCTGTTCAACGCCTATCTCGGCAAGGAGGCCGGTCGCGCGGAGCTGGGCATCGCCACCGCCGGACTCGGCGAAGCGTGGGAGCTGATGGCGACGGCGATCAAGCCCTATCCGGCCTGCCACTTCACCCACGCCTGCGTGGACGCGGCGTTGCGGTTGCGCCGCGACGGGCTGGACAGCGCGCGCATCCGCCGCATCGAAGCGCTGGTGCCCGAACAGGTCGTCAAGACCGTCTGCGAGCCGGAGGCCAACAAGAAGCGCCCGGCCAACTCCTACGACGCGCAGTTCAGCGTGCCCTTCCTGGTCGCCGCCGCGCTGGTGCGCGGGCGCCTGACCCTGGCGGAGCTGGAGAACGACGCGCTGGGCGACGCGGCGATCCTCGACGTGGCGTCGAAGGTCTCCTACCGCCCCGATCCGGACTCGCCCTTCCCGAAGGCTTACTCGGGCGAGCTGATCGTGACGCTCGACGACGGGCGGGAGCTGCGCCACCGCGAGCACATCAACCGCGGCGCCGCCGACCGCCCGCTGTCCAACGCCGACATCGTGGACAAGTACCGTGGCAACGCCGCCATGGCCGTGCACGAGACCGCCGCCGCCCGCATCGCGGACGCCGTTCTCGGCCTCGACCGGGCTCCGTGCGCGGCGGACGCCCTGTCCGTCCTGTCGCCGTCCGTCCGCTGACCATCCTTTCCGGGGAACCCGCCATGAGCGCCACCACCACCACGATGACCGACGCGGAACGCGACGAGCAGGAACGCCTGATCCTCGACAGCGTGGACCGCTTCCTCGACCGCCACGTCAAGCCGGTCGCCCTGAAGCTGGAGCACGACGACATCTATCCCGACGAGATCGTCGAGCGGATGAAGGAACTGGGCCTCTTCGGGGCCACCATCCCGGAGGAGTATGGCGGGCTGGGCCTGCGCCCCTCCACCTACGCCAAGATGATCGAGCGGATCTCGACGGTCTGGATGTCGTTGACCGGCATCATGAATTCGCACCTCATCATGGCCTTCATCGTCAACAAGACGGGGACGGAGGAGCAGAAGGCCGCCTTCCTCCCGCGCTTCGCCACCGGCGAGCTGCGCGGCGGACTGGCCTTGACGGAACCGGACTGCGGCACCGACCTCCAGGCCATCCGCACGGTGGCCCGGCGCGACGGGGACGATTACGTCATCAACGGCTCGAAGACCTGGATCACCAACGGCATCCAGGGAAGCTGCTTCGCCCTGCTGGTCAAGACCGACCCCACCGCGCAGCCGCGGCACAAGGGCATGTCGATGGTCCTGGCCGAGAAGGGGCCGGGCTTCACGGTCAGCCGCAAGCTGGAGAAGCTGGGCTACAAGGGCATCGATTCCGCCGAGCTGGTCTTCGAGGACTACCGCGTCCCGGCGGACCGGCTGATCGGCGGGGTGGAGGGCCGCGGCATGGCCTGCGCCATTTCCGGCCTGGAGCTTGGCCGCGTCAACGTGGCGGCGCGCGGCGTCGGCGTCGCCCAGGCGGCGCTGGACGAGTCCGTGAAATACAGCCAGCAGCGCAAGACCTTCGGCAAGCCGATCCACGAGCATCAGGCGGTGGCGATGAAGCTGGCCGACATGGCGACCCGCGTGTCGGCGGCGCGGCTTCTCGTGCAGCAGGCGGCCAACGCGCTCGACCGCGGCGAGCGCTGCGACTACGAGGCCGGCATGGCCAAGCTGTTCGCGTCGGAGGCCGCGGTGGAGAACGCCATGGACGCCATGCGCATCCACGGCGGCTACGGCTACTCCAAGGAGTTCGTGGTGGAGCGGCTCTACCGCGACGCCCCGCTGCTGTGCATCGGCGAGGGCACCAACGAGATCCAGCGCATCATCATCGCCAAGCGGCTGATCGAGCAGAACCCGGTGTGAGGGTTGGGTGGCCGCGACGGGCCCCCTTCCCGGCCTCCCCCCGCTGCGCAGGGGGAGGGTTGGGTGGGGCCCCGGCGCAACCACGCCCCACGCCCCCTCGCACCCCCATCAGGGAGACACCGCGTGCTACCCCTCGAAGGCGTCACCGTCATCGCCGTGGAGCAATACGGCGCCGGCCCGTTCGGCACCATGCTGCTGGCCGACCTCGGGGCCGAGGTCATCAAGGTCGAGAATCCCGCCGAGGGCGGCGAGGTCGGCCGCCATGTCGGCCCCCACTATTTCGGCCCCGGCAACAGCCACTTCTACCAGTCCTTCAACCGCAACAAGCGCAGCATCACCCTGAACCTGAAGCACCCCGAAGGCATGGCCGTGCTGCACGAGCTGGTGCGCCACGCCGACGCCGTGCTGGACAACCTGCGCGGCGACCTGCCGGACAAGCTGGGCCTGACCTACGAGCATCTGAAGGCCGTCAACCCGAAGATCGTCTGCGCCCACCTGTCCGCCTACGGGCGGCAGGGGCCGCGGCGGGCGTGGCCGGGCTACGACTATCTGATGCAGGCGGAGGCCGGCTACCTGTCGGTGACCGGCGAGCCGGACGGCCCGCCCGCCCGCTTCGGCATGTCGGTGGTGGACATGATGACCGGCCTGATGACCGTCTTCGGCCTCGTTTCCGGCGTGGTCGGGGCGCGGGCCAGCGGCAAGGGCACGGACGTGGACGTCAGCCTGTTCGACACGGCGCTGCACAACATGACCTACCTCGCCACCTGGTACCTGAACGGCGGCCACAACCAGGGGCGGGAGCCGCGCTCCGCGCACCCCTCCCTGACCCCGTCGCAGCTCTACCGGACGCGCGACGGCTGGCTGTTCATCATGTGCAACAAGGAGAAGTTCTGGCCGGTGCTCTGCGAGCGGATCGGCAGGCCGGAATGGGCGGAGGACCCGCGCTTCCGCAGCTTCAAGGACCGGCTCGCCAACCGCGAGCTGCTCACCGTCCTGCTGGACGAGGCGCTCGGCCAGCGCACCACGGCGGAGTGGGTGGAGGCGCTCGGCGGCGCCGTCCCCGCCGCACCGGTCCTCGACATCGCCCAGGCGCTGGAGAACCCCTTCGTCCGCGAGAGCGGCCGGGTGGCCGACTTCACCGGCCCGGACGGTGCGGTGCGCATGCTGACCGGGCCGGTGCGCATCGGCGGGGAGACGCTACCCACCCGGACCGCTCCGGCGCTGGGCGCCGACACGGAGGAGGTGCTGGGCCGCATCGGCATCGGGCCGGAGCGCATCGCCGCCCTGCGGGAACAGGGGGCGCTGTGAAGCCCGCCGTTCGCCCCGCCGCCGCCGCCGCCGCCGCCGCCACCGAGGGGCCGCGCTTCCAGGAGGTTCTGGACGCGCTGCACGCCGACATCGTGGACGGGCGGGTCGGAATCGGCGAACGGCTGCCGACCGAGCAGGAGCTGTGCCTGCGCTTCTCCGCCAGCCGCTACACGGTGCGGGAGGCGCTGCGCCGGCTTCAGGATCTCGGGCTGATCGCGCGCCGCCAGGGCTCGGGGTCGGTGGTGACCGCGGCGCGGCCCGACGGGCGGTTCCACAACGCGCTGTCCAGCCTCGCGGAGATCGGGCAGTACGCCTCCTCCACCCGGCTGGAGGTGCTGGCGGTGGAGAAGGTCCTGGTGGAGGGGCGGACGGCGGAGCTTCTCCAGTCGCCGCCCGACACGCCCTGGGTCCGGGTCGTGGCGCTGCGCCGCCAGCCGGAGGAGCGGACGCCGCTCTGCTACACCGAGGTGTTCCTGCCCGCCGCCTACGCCGACGTGGCCCAGGCCATCGGGACCTTCCCGGTCGCCGTCTACGCGGTTTTGGAAAGCCGCTACGGGCTGCGGATCGCGGAGGTGGTGCAGTCGATCGAGGCCACCTCGGCGGACGCCAATCTGGCCTCCCGCCTGTCGGTGGAGGTCGGCACACCGATCCTGGTGGTGATCCGGCATTATCTGGATGCCGAAGGGAACGTGCTGGAAGTGGCGGTCAACAGCCACGCCGCCGGACGCTACCGCTATGAAATGACGCTTCAGAGAACCGGGTGAGAAACCGGGCCGCTGAAGGCCCTGCCCGCGGACAATGGCCGGAAGAGCCGTGCGGGGACAGCACCGGAAGGGAGGGAAGAAATGACGGAACACTCCACCAGGGACGCCGCCGCCTGCGCGCGGGCTCTGGCCGCGCTTCAGGGCGTGACCCTGGACGATGCGGACGCGGCCCTGTGCGGGCGCCTGCTGGCCGCCGTGCCGGGCATAATGGCGGCGGCGGCGCCGGATGGCCCGCTGTTCGACGTGCCGCTGGGCGCCCACCCCGCGCTGATCGCCACGCTGATCGCCGGGGAGCGGGCATGACCGATCCCGCCACGCTGACCCTGACCGGCGCCGCACAGGCGGTCCGCGACGGCACGCTGCGGGCGGAGGCCCTGGCGGAAGCCTGCCTCGACCGCATCGCCCGGCTGAACCCCACGCTCAACGCCTTCCTGTCGGTGGAGGCGGAGGAGGCGCTGGCCGCCGCCCGCAGCGCCGACGCGGAGGTCCGGGCCGGACGGCTGCGCGGGCCGCTGCACGGCGTCCCGCTGGCCCACAAGGACATGTTTTACCGCGCCGGCAAGCCCTGCACCTGCGGCTCCCCGGCGATCCGCGGCGACTTCCGTCCGGAGCGCACGGCCACGGTGATCGAACGGCTGGACGCGGCAGGGGCGGTGACGCTCGGCACGCTGCACATGGCGGAATTCGCCATGGGGCCGACCGGCCACAACGCCCATCTCGGGCGCTGCCGCAACCCCTGGGACCCCGACCGCATCACCGGCGGGTCCTCCTCCGGGTCCGGGGCGGCGGTGGCGGCGCGGCTGGCCTTCGGCTCGCTGGGGTCGGACACCGGCGGGTCGGTGCGGCTTCCCGCGGCGCTGTGCGGCGTGGTCGGGCTGAAGCCGACGCAGGGGGCGACCCCGATGGACGGCGTGATGCCGCTGTCGGAAAGCCTGGACTGCATCGGCCCGCTGGCCCGCAGCGCCGAGGACGTCGCGACGCTGTTCGCGCTCATCGCCGGACGGACGGACGCCGCGGACGGCATCGGCAAGGGCGTCGAGGGCCTGCGCCTCGGCATCCCGCGCCGGTTCTATTACGACGACCTGGACCCCGCGGTGGCCGCGGCGCTGGAGCGGGCGCGGGCGGTGCTGGAGCGCGCGGGCGCCCGCTTCCTGGAGGTGGACATCCCCGACCACGGGCCGTACGGCGACCTCGCCAACCTCGTCTTCACGCCGGAGGCGGCGGCCCTGCACCTGCCCTGGCTGCGCGAGCGCCCGCAGGATTACGGCCCGCAGGTGCGCGCCCGCCTGCTGCAAGGGCTGATGGTGCCGGCGGCTTCCTACCTCCAGGCGAAGCAGCTCCGCGCCCTGCACCTCCAGGCGATGATCGACGGCCCCTTCGCCCGCTGCGACGCGCTGTTCGTTCCCGCCCTGCGCACCCGCGTGCCGACCGCCGCGCACACCGACGTGGGGGCCGGACCGGCGATGGCCGCGGTGGTCGCCGGGGTGGCGGCGCTGACGCGCCCGGTGTCCTACCTCGGCCTGCCGGCGCTCGTCACCCCCGCGGGCTTCGACCCGGACGGGATGCCGGTGGCGCTCCAGCTCATCGCCCGCCCGCAGGCGGAGGCCACGCTGCTGCGCATCGCCGACGCCCACGAACGCGCCGCCGGATGGCTGCGCCGCGTCCCCCAGACACAGGTCTTCTCGTGAAGGGAGTTCCACCCATGCCGGGAACCGACACCATGAATCCCGCGTCTCCGCACGGCCACGCCGTCGCCTCCGACGCCCGGCCGGATGCCGCTGCGCCGCCGGGCCGCGGCCTGCCGCTCTGGTGGAGCTTCATCGAGGACCGCATCCTCCTGAACGCCGCCACGATCCTGATGATGGCGGCCATCGGCTTCATGTTCTACGAGGCGTCCAGCCGTTCCCTCCTGTCGGAAAGCCACTGGTGGGCGGAGGAACTGGTCCGCTTCCTGGTGGTGTGGAGCGTCCTGCTGTCGCTGGGCGTCGGCACGCGCCACGGCCATTACATCCGCATGGATCTGCTGCTGAACATGATGCCGCACCGGGCGCGGCTGGCGTTCGCCTGGTTGAACAGCCTGATCGGGCTGGGCTTCAGCGTCCTGCTGGTGATCGCCGGCGTGCAGGAGGTTTCCCACCTCCAGGCCGTGGGGATGTTCACGGAATCCAACCTCGACCTGCCGCTGTGGACGGTGCGGCTGGTGCTGCCGCTGGGCGGGGTGCTCTACGGCTTCGCCTTCGTCGGCAACATCATCCTGCTGCTGCGCGGCCACGATCCCGATCCGCCCACCGAAGGCGAGAACCTGTAGGCGGCGGCGATCGGACAAGGGAGGAAAACCAATGACCACCATCATCGCCGTCGTCAGCCTGCTGCTGCTCGTGGCGGGGGGCGTGCACATCGCGCTGGCGCTGGGCGTCATCGCGGTCGGGCTGCTGACCTTCAACTTCAACATCCCGGTCGTCCTGGTCGCGCAGATGGCCTGGGATTCCGTGGACAAATACGCGCTGGTCTGCATCCCGTTCTTCATCTTCGCCGGCAACCTGATGTCGCGCGGCAACCTCGCGCTGGTCATCCTGGAACTGGTCGGCACGGTGATCCGCTGGTTCCGCGGCGGCGTTGCGCTGGCGCTGGCCATGTCCAGCGTGTTCTTCGCGGCGGTCAACGGGTCGTCGGTGGCCTGCGCCGTGGCGCTCGGCCCGGCGGCGGTGAAGCTGCTGCCGGCGGAGGGCTACAGCGCCCGCTTCGCCGCCTCGCTGGTGGCGGTCTGCGGCACGTTGGGGCTGATGATCCCGCCATCGCTGACCTTCATCCTGATCGGCTCCATCGTCGGGCTGCCGATCACCGACCTGTTCATCGCCGGCATCGTGCCCGGCCTGTTCGAGGCGGTTCTGCTTGGCATCACCACGCTGATCGTCAGCCGGGTCAAGGGCTACGGCCATGTCGGGCAGCGTCCGGACTGGAAGGGCTTCGGCCAGCGCCTGCCGGGTGCCGCCGGGGCGCTGATGATGCCGGTGATCATCATCGGCACGATCTACATGGGCTGGTTCACCCCGACCGAGGTGTCGGCGCTGGCCGCGGTCTATGCGGTGGTTCTGGTGACCTTGGTCTACCGCACGGCCAACCTCGCCGCGGTGTGGGAGACGGCGCGGGAATCGGTGCTGCAGACCGTGATGATCTACGGCGTACTGCTGGGCTCCGGCCTGCTGACCGCGGTGCTGACGCGCCTGGGTCTGGCCGCGGAACTGACCGGGATGCTGAAGGAGGCGCAGGTCTCCCCCTTCGAATTCCTGCTGGTGGTGAACCTGCTGCTGATCGTCGTCGGCATGTTCCTGGACGGCGTGTCGATGATCGTGCTGCTGTCGCCGATCCTGTTCCCGATGGCGCAGGCGGTGGGGGTGGACCTGATCCATTTCGCCGTCATCATGACCGCGCTGGTGGAGGTGGCGACCCTGACGCCGCCGGTCGGCCTGAACCTGTTCGTGATGAGCCGCATCACCAAGATGCCCCTTCATTCCATCGTGAAGGGCGTGCTGCCCTTCTATGGGATGCGGGTGGTCGCGCTGGTCGTCATCAACGCCTTCCCGGCCCTGTCGCTGGTGCTGGTGAAGTAGGCGCCCTCACGCTGCCCTCGTACACCGGTTGCATCGGGGCTCCGGCTCGTCCATCTTCCGGCATCATGGGGGGCGTGATGTCGGAAGAAGCGGACGGCGTGAAGGACGGCAGCATCGGCGAGGGCGCGGCGGAGCGGACGGAAACCCCGCTCTATCAGGAGATCGTCCGCGCCCTGCTGGAGGAGATCGACGCCGGCACCTACGCCGTCGGCGACCGCCTGCCGACCGAGCAGGAGCTGTGCGCCCGCTTCGCCGTCAGCCGCCACACGGTGCGCGAGGCGCTGCGCCGGCTTCAGGAGATGGGCTACATCCTGCGCCGCCAGGGGTCGGGATCGGTCCTGGCGGCGCGCCGGACGGACGGGCGCTTCGTCAACTCCATCAGCTCGCTGGACGAGCTGGTCCAGTACGCCACCTCGACCCGGCTGGAAATCCTCTCGGTGGACCGCATCATCGTGGAGGAGGAACTGGCGGGCCGGCTGGGCTGCCGCCCCGAGACGCAGTGGTTCCGCGTCAGCGCGCTGCGCCGCACCCGCGAGACGTCGGAGCCCTTCTCCTACGTCGAGGTCTACATCGACGCGGCCTACGCCGACGTGGTGCGCAATCTGGACGTCGTGCAGTACGCCATCTACACGGTGTTGGAACAGCGCTACGGCGTCCGCATCGCCGAGGTGATGCAGGACATCGAAGCCGCCCCGGCCAGCCTCAACGTCGCGTCCCGCCTGCATGTCCCGCCGCAGTCGCCGATCCTCGTCATCACCCGGCGCTATTTCACCGAGGACGGGCGTCTGGTGGAGATCGCCGTCAACACCCATCCCGGCGCCGGCTTCCGCTACACCATGACGTTGCAGCGGCGCTGAGAGGGCGACCGGGCCGCCGGATGGCGGCTCAATGGGCCGCGCGGCGGCTCGGGCGGCGGTAGATGAACCAGTAGACGGCGCCGACCAGGACCGCCCCGCCGACCCAGTTGCCCAAGGTCACCGCGGCGAGGTTCAGCAGGAATTGTCCCACCGGGATGACCGGCGCGGCGCGGCCAAGATCCGCCCAGAAGGAGGCCGGGGCGCCCCATTCGATCAGCAGTCCCAGCGGCACGAAATACATGTTGGCGACGCAGTGCTCGAAGCCCGCGGCGACGAAGGCGCTGACCGGGAAGACGATGGCCAGGATCTTGTCGGTCACGCTGCGCGCCCCGAGCGCCAGCCACACCGCCAGACAGACCAGCACGTTGCACAGGATGCCCAGGAAGAAAGCCTGCCCGGCGGGCAGTCCCGCCTTGGCCGTGGCGAAATAGAGCGCCGAGGCGCCCACCGCCCCGTGGCCGAAGCCGTATTGCCCGGACAGGAAGACCAGCAGCGCCGTGCCGGCGGCGCCGACGAAGTTGCCGATCCACACCATCGTCCAGACCTGGAGCATCCGCCCGGTCCGCACCCGCCCGCTGGCCCAGGCCATCACCATCAGCGCGTCGCCGGTGAAGAGCTGCGCGCCACCGACGATGACCAGGATCAGCCCCAGCGAGAAGACCAGACCGCCGAGCAGCCGGGTCACCCCGTAGGGCAGCATGCCCTCCGCCCCCGACATGGCGACGGTGGCGAACAGCCCGCCCAGCGCGATGAAGGCGCCGGCCAGGACGGCCAGGGCGAACAGGGTCGCAGCGTCGTAGTTGGCCTTCCTGACGCCCAGATTCTCCGCCGCCAGGGCGATGGCGTCGGGCATCAGCGCATCGAGGGAGGGCGGCGGCGGAGCGGCGGGGGAGGTGTTGGCGGCCTCCGGAAGGGAATGGGTGTCCATGGGATCGCTCCTCATCTCATACGACGTATCACACGGCCTTCAGGCCGTGCGCCCGGAAAATGCCGCGCACCCGCTCGGTCAGCTCCGGCGGGGGAGGTTCGGTGTTGGCGAGCGTGTAGGGCAGGCCGAGCTGTTTCCATTTGAACTCGCCCATCTTGTGGAAGGGCAGCACATCCACCCGCTCCACCACCTCCAGCCCGTCGGCGAACTCCGCCAGCCCCTCGATCTCGCCGAGGTTGTCGGTCAGGCCGGGGACCAGCACGTAGCGCAGCCAGACCGGCTTGCGCAGCAGCGACAGCCGCTCCGCGAACTCCAGGGTCGGGCGCAGCGGGACGCCGGTCACCGCGCGGTAGGTGGATTCCTTGAACGCCTTGATGTCCAGCAGCACCAGATCGACGTCGGCCAGCAGATGGTCGTCAGCGTGGCTGCCGAGAAAGCCCGACGTGTCGAGCGCGGTGTGAAGGCCCAGCTCCTTGGCGCCGCGGTAGATGGCCGCGCAGAATTCCGGCTGGACCAGCGGCTCGCCGCCGCTGATGGTCAGGCCGCCGTGGGCGCGGTGCAGGAAATCGGCGTAGGTGGCGATGTCGGCCAGCACGTCGGCGGACTGGGCCGGCGACCCGTCGTGCATGTGGCGCGTGTCGGGGTTGTGGCAGTACTGGCAGCGCAGCGGGCATCCGGCCAGGAACAGGACGTAGCGCAGACCCGGCCCATCGACCGTGCCGCCCGTCTCCACCGAATGGACCCAGCCGCGGACCGATGCGCCCGTCCCGGCGGGGCGCGCGGGGTGAGGGGTAATCGGGCTGAGCATGAGGCACCTCGTGAATGGGCGCCGGCGGCCGCTTCATTGCGGCACCGGCGCGTGTGCCATCCTAGGTCACGCCCCGGCGTCGGCCATGACCGGGGTCAATTGATTTGACTGGACATTCTGCACGTCACGCGCGTGCTCTCCCGCCGGAAGGACGGGGCGCTCCACCCAGGCGATGCGCAGGATGTTGGTCGAGCCCGGCATGCCGAAGGGCACCCCCGCGGTGATGACCAGCCGCTGCCCGTCCTCCGCCAGACCGTGGGTGTAGGCGATGCGGGCCGCCTTCTGCACCATGTCGGAGAAGTTCCGGATGTCCTCGGTCAGCACGCTGTGCACGCCGTAGGCCAGCACCAGCCGGCGCGAGGCGGCGACCGTCGCGGTCAGGCAGAGGATCGGCACCTCGGGCCGCTCGCGGGCGGCGCGCAGTGTGGTGGAGCCGCTGGTGGTGTAGGTGACGATGGCCGCCGCGTGGATGGTGTGGGCGACCTGCCGGGCCGCCGCTGTGATGGCGTCCGCCGCCGTCTCCTGCGGGTCGGCGTGCTGGGCGTCCATCATGGTGCGGTAGAGGTCGTCGTGCTCCACCCGGCGGGCGATGCGGTCCATCATCGACACCGCCTCGACCGGGTAGGCGCCGGATGCGGTCTCCGCCGACAGCATCACCGCGTCGGCGCCGTCGAACACGGCGGTGGCGACGTCCGACGCCTCGGCGCGCGTCGGGGCGGGGGCGCCGATCATCGATTCCAGCATCTGGGTGGCGACGATCACCGGCTTGCCCGCCGCGCGGGCCTGCCGGACGATGCGCTTCTGGATGCTCGGCACGTCCTCCGGCGGCATCTCCACGCCGAGATCGCCGCGGGCGACCATCACGCCGTCCGACAGCTCCACGATGCGCTCCAGATGCTGGATGGCCTGCGGCTTCTCCAGCTTGGACATCAGGGCGGCGCGCCCGGCGATCAGCCGGCGCGCCTCCGCCACGTCCTCGGGCCGCTGCACGAAGGACAGGGCCACCCAGTCCACCTCCTGGTCCAGCGCGAAGGCGAGGTCGGCGCGGTCCTTGGCGGTCAGGGGCGACAGCGGCAGCAGCACGTCGGGCACGTTCACGCCCTTGCGGTCGGACAGGCGCGTGCCGGCGGCGACGACGGTGTCGGCGTGCTCCGGGCTGCAATCGACCACGCGCAGGCGGACCTTGCCGTCGTCCAGCAGCAGGTCGGTGCCGGGCCGCAGGGCGGCGAAGATCTCCGGATGGGGCATGCCGACGCGGGCCGCATCGCCCGGCCCGGTGGAGAGGTCGAGGCGGAAGCGCTGCCCGACCGTCAGGTCCACCGCGCCGTCCGCGAAGCGGCCCAGCCGCAGCTTCGGCCCCTGGAGGTCGGCCATGATGGCGATGGGCCGTTCCAGCTCGCGCTCCAGGGCGCGGATGGCGCGCACGCGGGCGCCGTGGTCGTCGTGCGAGCCGTGGCTGAAATTCAGGCGGAAGACGTCCACGCCCGCCTCGAACAGCGTGCGGATCATCTCCGGCGAGGAGGAGGAGGGACCCAGCGTGGCGACGATCTTCGTCTGGCGGAAGCGGCGGATCGGGGTGGGGGTGGCGGTCATTCGAAGCAGGCTCCGCAAAAGGAGGGCGGGGGACGGCGCGCGGGGCGTTCGACGGTAAGACCGCCGCACCGGCGCCGATGTGATCGGTCGGCGTGGCTGGCCGGCACGCGCCATCCGGGCTGCGCTTCTGTCCTTCGTGTAATAAAATACTAGTATATCAGATTGAAAGGCAAGCCCGTTCCGTGGGGTGGCGCGTCTTTCCTGCCAAAATGCCGCAGGTCGGCGCCGGGGAGGTTCGGGATTCTCGGGGGCAACAGGGTCTTCACGGATTTCACGGACTTTGACACGGATGACACGGATTTTTCTTTGATGCTTGCTCCGTCTTGGCTTCTCGAAGGGTGTTCCCTGAGCGAGCTATGAATAAATCCGTGTCATCCGTGCTGAAATCCGCGAAATCCGTGCAAATCCTCCTGTCCGGCAACGGGCGACACCTCCCCGGACCGTCACGCGGCGGTGCCGGTCTGGCGGGACAGGGCTTCCTGGAGCAGGCGGGCGGTGACCGGCTTGAACATCACCCCGATCCCGTGCCGCTCAGCCTCCTGCATGACGTCGGGGCCGGAGTCGCCGGTCAGCAGGACGGCGGGGACCGCTGTTCCGGCCAGTTCGCGGATCTTCAGGATGGCTTCGGTGCCCACCTTGTGCTCGCGCAGCCGGTAGTCGGCGACCATCACGTCGGGCCGCCGGTCCGCCGCCCGCAGCCGGTCCAGCGCCTCTTCGGTGGAGGAGGCGACGATCGTGTCGTAGCCCCAGTCCTGGAAGATCGACCGCAGCCCCATCAGCACGATGGCGTCGTCGTCAACCAGCACGGCCAGCCGTCCGCGCTCCGGCTGGCGGGGCAGGGAGACCGGGGCCGGGCTCTCCACGGCGGCACCGAGGGGAACGGTGATGCGGAACACCGACCCCTTGCCGAGTTCGGAGCGCACCTCCACCGGATGGCCGAGCAGGACCGACAGCTTCTGCACGATGGCCAGCCCAAGGCCGAGCCCCTGGTTGCGGTCCCGCTCCGGGTTGCCGACCTGATAGAACTCCTCGAAGATCCAGGACATCTGCTCGTCGGAGATGCCGATGCCGGTGTCGCGCACCTGGATGCCGGCGTGCCCGTCCTGCGCGCGGCATTCCAGGCGGATCACGCCGCGCTCGGTGTAGCGGATGGCGTTCTCCACGAGATTGCGGACCATCCGCCCCAGCAGGTTGCGGTCGCTGCGCACCGTGACGTCGTGATGGTTCATCACCTGGAGATCCAGCCCCTTGGCCGCGGCGAGCGGGGCATAGGCGGCGCCGATGTCGTCCAGCAACGGCTTGACCGGGAAATCCTCGATCCGTGGTTCGATGACCCCGGCGTCCAGTTGGGAGACGTCCAACAGGCTGTCCAGCAGGCCCTTCAGCGTCTCCATCCCGCGTTCCAGCATCGCCAGGGCGTCGCGCCCGCGCGGGGAATGGACGTGGCTGTGCAGCGCCTCGGCGAAGAAGAACATGGACTGCATGGGCTGGCGCAGGTCGTGGCTGGCCGCGGCCAGGAAGCGGCTCTTGGACTGGTTGGCCTGCTCCGCCGCGTCGCGGGCCATGCGGCTTTCGTGCACGTCGACGGCGGTGCCGACCCAGGCGATGACCTGACCGTTCTGGCGCATCGGGTTGATCCGGCAGACGTGCCAGCGGTAGGTCCCGTCGTGGCGCCGCATCCGCAGGTCGAAGCCGTAGGGCTCGCCCGCGGCGATGGCACGCTCGCGGACGCTGCGCATCAGGGGATGGTCGGCGGGGTGGATGTGGGACCAGCGCTCGTCGGCCTCCATCCCCCGCCCGGTGTAGGCCCGCCAGGCGGCGTTGTAGAATTCCCGGGTGCCGTCCGGACGGTTCACCCACATCATCACCGGGGTGTTCTCGACCAGCTCGCGGAAGCGGGTCTCGCTCCGCCGCAGGGCCTCCTCGCCGGCCTTGCGCTCGGAAATGTCGGTCAGGGTGACGACGGCCAGGGTGATGCGGCCATCGGGGTCGCGCACCGGCTCGGCGTCGGCCAGACAGGTGACGGGGCCGGCGGGGGTGTCGCGGCGGAGTTCCTCCTGCTTGACCACCGCGCCGTCGCGCAGGGCGCGGACCAGCGGCAGTTCCGCCACGGTGCCGGGCGAGTCCTCCGGCGGGCCGCCGCTTGTGAAGGGGCGGGGGTAGTCCTCGATGCGGGCGATCCTGTCCAGCGGCTGGCCGATCAGCCGTTCCGCCGCGCTGTTGTGCAGCAGGACGCGGCCCGACGGGGCTTCCGCCACCACCACGCCGGAGGGCAGATGCTTCAGCACGGCCTTGAGCAGCGACCGCTCGGTCTCCCGCTGCCGGGTCAGCCGCCCGATGCCCCAGGCGGTGCCGGTCAGGGTCAGCAGCAGGATCACCAGGAAGGGAAACCAGGACCGCAGCGCCACCACGTCGATGGCGCGCAGGGCGGCGGCGTGGTCGATGCCCACCACGACGGCAAGCCCGTTCCCGTTCGCCCCCGGGGGGGAATAGGCGACGATCCGGAACACGCCGTCCAGCCCCTCCGTCAGCGCCGTCGCCGGCTCGCTGCCGGTCAGGAACAGGTTCAGCCGCTCCGGCAGCGGCTGGCCGATCAGGCCGGGAATGTCCGGCACGCGCACGATGACGGTGCCGTTGCTGTCGGCCAGCAGGACCGTCGTGTTCGGGGGCAGCGGCTTGCGGGCCTGGTACTGCCGCAGCCAGTCGAGGTCGAGCAGGGCGGTGATGACCGCGGGACCGGAACCGCCGCCGGACGCGCCGGCCTCGCCACGCGCGTAGGGCAGGGCGAAGGGCAGGACGTGGCGGCCCAGCCCTTCCGCGACGATGTAGTCCCCCAGCGCGAAGCGACCAGTGGTCAGGGCCTGCCCGACCTCCGGCTGGTCGCCGACCCCGGTCCCGATGGTCCGCCGGTCGGTGGCGCAGAGGACGGTGCCGGAACGGTCGGCGAAGCCCAGCGTCAGATAGCTGGGCAGGCGCCGCCCCAGACGTTCCATCGTCTCCTGGCAGGCGGGGCCGGTGATGTCCGCTTCCGACAGCGTGGTGAGGACGTGCTCGATGTCGTCGATGATCCGCAACTGCTCGGTCTCGATCAGGTCGAGCAGGCGCAGCGCCTCCTGCCCGATCTCGGCCTCCCGCTCCGCCCGCAGCCGGGCGTGGGAATAGACCTCGAACCCGATCAGGGGGGCCAGGGTGAAGACGAGCAGCAGCAGCCAGCGGACCATGGACACGATTAACCGCCCCGGCCCACGGGCCGTTGGGAGTAAAGCAACGATCGTGGGAAACCTAACATACCGAAGTATGTTATGGCCCCTGTCCTTCGGTCCTAGTGCTTCCCTTCGCCCCGCTACGCCCTCGTCACTCCAACGTCAACGCTCCGGCATGGGGCGGGCGCCCGACAGGAAGAGGGCGACGGCCCGCCCGACGTAGCGCTCCACCTCCTCCATGGAGAGGGATTGCTCCGGCAGGATCAGGCGGCGCAGCAGGATGTTGCCGGTGATCATGCCGATGAAGCCGCGGGCGGCGGCCTCCGGCTCCCCGACGCGCAGGGCGCCGGCGGTGGTCTGCCGTTCCAGATAGTCGGACAGCCGCCGCTGGGCGGTCTCCGGCCCGATGCGGAAGAAGGACTCGGCGATGTCGGGGATGCGCCCGCCCTCCGACACCAGCACGCGGACGACGGCGATGGTCCGGTCCTCCAGCAGCGCCCGGACGAGGTGAAGCGCGAAGCGGGTCAGCCCGTCTTCCGGCGGGGCCTGCTCGTCGGCCTGGATGGCGGCCAGCCCTTTCTGGATGCGGGCGCTGTTCTCCTCCATCATCGCGCGGAACAGCCCCTCCTTGTCGCCGAAATGCTCGTAGAGCGTGGCGCGGGAGCCGCCGGCGCGGCTGATGATGTCGGTCAGCGTGGTCTTTTCGAAGCCCTTCTCCACGAACAGCGCCGCCGCCGCGTCGAGCAGGGCCTGCCGCCGCGCCCGTCCGCGCGGGCCGACCGTGGACAGGTCCTTGTCGATCAATTCCCTGGGTTTCCTCGGTCCATTTGCGTTTTCCTTGCGCGTTTTCCTTGCGCGCTGGCCTTGCCCCCACCCCGGCCCTCCCCCGCTGCGCAGGGAAGGGTTAGGGTGGGGGCAAGGCCGATGCCTGTGCGTGCGTCGTTGAGGGAGCTATGACCGTTGCCGCCCCCGCTTGCAAGACGGCAATGCGCCGCCCTCCCTGCGATCAGGGCCGGGTTCCGGCGAGGAACAGCCGGACGGACTGGCGGACGTAGCGTTCCAGCTCCTCCATGGAGACGGCTTCGTTGGGGAGGATCAGCCGCTTGGTCAGCAGGTCGCCGACCATCATGCCGAGGAAGGCGTGGGCGGCGGCCTCCGGGTCGTCGATGCGCAGGCGCCCGGCCTCCGCCAGATCGCGGAAACAGCCGGCGAGCCAGCCCACGGTCTTCTCCGGGCCGACCTGGAAGAAAGCCTGCGCGATGTCGGGGATGCGCCCGCCTTCCGACACCAGGATGCGCAGAATGGCGGTGGTTTCCGGCACGGTCAGCGTGCCGGCGACATGCAGGCCGACGCGGAACAGATTCTCCTCCAGCTCCTCGGCCATCGCCGCCGGTCCATTGGCGCGCATGGCCGACATCTCCTCCAGCACGCGGTCGCAGTGACGCTCCATCACCGCGCGGAACAGCCCCTCCTTGTCGCCGAAATGCTCGTACAGCGTGGTGCGCGACCCGCCGGCCTGCCGCAGGATGTCGGACAGCGAGGTCAGCGCGAATCCCTTCTCCACGAACAGTGCCGCCGCAGCGTCGAGCAGTGCCCGGCAGCGCGCCTGGCCGCGTGGGCCGAAACCCGGCGTGTCCATACTTCCGGCCCCCATCCCGCCGGTGCCCAACGCGGCGGTGCCGTCACGGAACGGTGTGGATGCCCCCTTGTCGGGCATTGCGGTTCCCCCTTGCGCAAACGGTCGTTCTGAATGTATCGTCCGGTACAGTGTACTGTATGAGACAGTACGGATAAAGGGGTCATTTCGCACCGTCCGCGCGCACCGGCCCATTCCGCCGGTTCCGAACGCCGGGCGGACCGCGGTGACCCGGCTCTTTTGAACATTTCATCGCCGCATCACGGCGTTTTGACGAGGAACGGATGTTCAACAGGAACGCATTGCTGTCTCTTGCCGTGGCGGCCTCCCTGACCGTGGTGCTGGGCGCCTGCCAGGACAAGAAACACGCCGCCGGCGGCCAGCCGGCGCCGGGACCGGCGGAGGTGGCGGTGGCGACCATCCAGCCGCAGCGCCTGTCCGTCACCACCGAGCTGCCGGGCCGCACCGCGGCCTTCCGCGTGGCGGAGATCCGCCCGCAGGTCAGCGGCATCGTGCTGAAGCGCTTCTTCACCGAGGGCAGCGACGTCAAGGCGGGCGACCAGCTCTACCAGATCGACCCGGCCACCTACGAGGCGGCGCTGGCCGTCGCCCAGGCCGACATCCAGAAGGCGGAGGCCAACCTCCAGGCCGCCCGCAACAAGGCGGCGCGCTACAACGACCTCGTCCGGAACAGCGTCGTCAGCAAGCAGGACTATGACGACGCCATGGCCGCGCTGAAGCAGAACGAGGCGCAGCTTTCCGCCGCCAGGGCCGCCTACAATCTGGCGCGCATCAACCTGGACTACACCAAGGTCTTCGCTCCCATCTCGGGCCGCATCGGCAAGTCCGCCGTGACGGAAGGCGCGCTGGTCACCGCCAACCAGGCGATGGCGCTCGCCACCATCCAGCAGCTCGACCCCATCTACGTGGATGTGACCCAGACGGCTTCGCAGCTCATGCAGCTCCGCCAGGACATGGCGAGCGGGCGCATCCGCCCGGCCGAGCCCGGCAAGATCCCCGTCTCGCTGTTCCTGCACGCCGCGGAGGCCCCCTATCCCCAGCGCGGCGATCTCCAGTTCTCCGACGTGACGGTCGATCCGGGCACCAGCTCCGTCCAGTTGCGGGCGGTCTTCCCGAACCCGGACCTCAACCTGCTGCCCGGCCTGTTCGTGCGCGCCCGCGTCGAGCAGGGGGTGGCCGACAACGCCCTCGCCGTGCCGCAGGAGGCGGTCCAGCGCGGTCCGGACGGTTCGGCCCGCGTCTGGGTCGTCGGCGAGGACAACAAGGTCAATCCGCGCACCGTCAAGACGGAGCGGGCGATCAACAACGCCTGGCTGGTCTCCGACGGGCTGAAGCCGGGCGAGCGCATCGTGGTCGAAGGGCTTCAGAAGGTGAAGCCGGGGGCCGAGGTGAAGCCGGTGGCGGCGCAGGCCGCCGTGGCGGCCCTGCCCGCACCGCCGGCGCGCTGATACCGAGGACCGATCCATGTCGAAATTCTTCATCGACCGGCCCGTCTTCGCCTGGGTCATCGCCATTGTCATCATGCTGGCGGGCGGTCTGGCGATCCTGGGCCTGCCCGTCGAGCAGTACCCGAAGATCGCCCCGCCGACGGTGTCCATCACCGCCAGCTATCCCGGCGCGTCGGCGAAGACGCTGGAGGACACGGTCACCCAGGTCATCGAGCAGAAGATGACCGGGCTCGACCATTTCCGCTACATGTCCTCGAACAGCGATTCGTCGGGCAACGTCACTATCACCCTGACCTTCGAGCCGGAAGCCAACCCGGACATCGCCCAGGTCCAGGTGCAGAACAAGCTCCAGCTCGCCGTGCCGCTCCTGCCGCAGGAGGTGCAGCAGCGCGGGCTTCAGGTGTCGAAGGCCGGCAACGATTTCCTGATGGTCGCCGGCTTCGTGTCCAGCGACGGGCGGCTGAGCCAGGGCGACATCGCCGACTATGTGGCCTCCAACCTCCAGGACACGATCAGCCGCGTCGAGGGCGTGGGCGACATCACCGTGTTCGGCCCGCAGCACGCCATGCGCATCTGGCTGGACCCGGATTCTCTGAACAGCCACCAGCTCACCACCATCGACGTCACCAACGCCATCAAGGCGGAGAACGCGCAGGTGTCCGCCGGCCAGCTCGGCGGCGCCCCTTCGGTGCCGGGCCAGCGCATCAACGCCACCATCATGGCGCAGTCGCGCATGCAGACGCCGGAGGAGTTCGGCGCCATCCTGCTGCGCGTCAACCCGGACGGCTCGCAGGTGCGGCTGCGCGACGTGGCGCGCATCGAGATCGGGCAGGAAACCTACGAGATCACCGCCCGCTACAACGGCAAGCCGGCGGCGGGACTGGGCGTCAAGCTGGCGACCGGGGCCAACGCGCTGGACACCGCCGCCGCGGTGAAGGCGCGCATCGCGGAGCTGTCGGCCTTCTTCCCCGAAGGGCTGGAGGTCATCTACCCCTACGACACGACGCCCTTCGTCGAGCTGTCGATCCACGAGGTCATCAAGACGCTGATCGAGGCGATCATCCTCGTCTTCGTCGTGATGTACCTGTTCCTCCAGAACTTCCGGGCGACGCTGATCCCGACCATCGCGGTTCCGGTGGTGCTTCTGGGCACCTTCGGGGTGCTGTCGCTGTTCGGCTTCTCGGTCAACACGCTGACCATGTTCGGCATGGTGCTGGCCATCGGCCTGCTGGTGGACGACGCCATCGTGGTGGTGGAGAACGTCGAGCGGGTGATGAGCGAGGAGGGGCTGCCCCCGCGCGAGGCGACGCGCAAGTCCATGGACCAGATCACCGGCGCGCTGATCGGCATCGCGCTGGTGCTGTCCGCGGTGTTCGTTCCCATGGCCTTCTTCGGCGGCTCCGCGGGGGCCATCTACCGCCAGTTCTCGCTGACCATCGTGTCGGCCATGGCGCTGTCGGTGCTGGTGGCGCTGGTGCTGACCCCGGCGCTCTGCGCCACCATCCTGAAGCCGGTGGAGAAGGGGCACGGCTATGCGAAGAGCGGCTTCTTCGGCCTGTTCAACCGTGGTTTCGACGCCAGCAACCGCGCCTACCAGCGCGGCGTGCGCGGGGCGGTGACGCGGCTCGGGCGCTACGGCGTGGCCTATGCGCTGATCGTCGCCGGGCTGGCCTACCTGTTCCTTCAGATGCCCTCCTCCTTCCTGCCGCAGGAGGACCGCGGGACGCTGTTCGTGCTGTGGTCGGCCCCGCCGAACGCCAGCATCGAGCGCACGCTGGAGACCACCAAGCTGGTCGAGGCGCATTTCATGGAGAACGAGAAGGACAGCGTCGAGGGCCTGTTCACCATCGCCGGCTTCAACTTCGCGGGGCGCGGCCAGAACTCCGGCATGGCCTTCGTCCGGCTGCGCGACTGGAGCGAGCGCGAGGCCGCCGACCGCAAGCCGACGGCCATCGCCGGGCGCGCCATGGCCGCCCTGTCGCGGGCCAAGGACGCGGTGGTCTTCGCCTTCATGCCGCCCTCGGTGCCGGGGCTGGGCAACGCCACCGGCTTCGACCTTCAGCTGGTGGACCGCGGCGGCGTCGGGCACGAACGGCTGATGCAGGCGCGCAACCAGCTTCTCGGCATGGCGGCGCAGAACCCCAAGCTGGTCGGCGTCCGCCCCAACGGGCTGGAGGACACGCCGCAGTACAAGCTGACCGTGGACCGCGAGAAGGCCAGCGCGCTGGGCCTGTCGCTGACCGACATCAACACGACGCTGACGGCGGCCTGGGGCTCCTCCTACGTCAACGACTTCATCGACCAGGGGCGCGTGAAGAAGGTCTATCTCCAGGCCGACGCGCCCTACCGCATGCAGCCGAGCGACGTGGAGCGCTGGTACGTGCGCAACGCCGCCGGCCAGATGGTGCCCTTCTCCGCCTTCACCACGGCGCAATGGACCTACGGCTCGCCGAAGCTGGAGCGGTACAACGGCATGTCGTCGCTCAACGTCCAGGGTGCCGCGGCGCCGGGCATCAGCTCCGGCGAGGCGATGCAGGAGATGGAGGCGATCATGGCCAAGCTGCCGCCGGGCGTGGGCTATGAATGGACCGGCCTGTCCTACGAGGAGCGGCTGAGCGGGTCGCAGGCTCCGGCGCTCTACGCCCTGTCCATGCTGATCGTCTTCCTGTGCCTGGCCGCGCTCTACGAGAGCTGGTCGGTGCCGGCGTCGGTCATCCTGGTGGTGCCGCTGGGCGTCATCGGCGCGGTGATCGCCGCCACGCTGCGCGGTCTGCCCAGCGACGTCTACTTCCAGGTGGGCCTGCTGACGACCATCGGCCTGTCGGCGAAGAACGCCATCCTGATTGTGGAATTCGCCAAAGCGTTGTACGACGAGGGCATGGAGCTGAAGGAGGCGGCCATCGAGGCATGCCGGCAGCGCCTGCGCCCGATCATCATGACCTCGCTGGCCTTCGTGCTGGGCGTGCTGCCGCTGGCCACCAGCAGCGGCGCCGGTTCGGAAAGCCAGAATGCCATCGGCGTGGGCGTGATGGGCGGCATGATCTCCGCCACCGTGCTGGCGGTGCTGTTCGTCCCGGTCTTCTTCGTCGCGGTCTACCGTCTGTTCGGCAGCAAGCGTGCCGGTGCCCACCCCCCGCCGGGTGCCGAGCCGGTGCCCGCCGGCGACTGACGATCCGGCCTGCGGCTGGAAGCGGAAGGCCCGGTCCCGGAAACGGGGCCGGGCTTTTTGCTGGCGGTGCTTGTGGCGGCGGCCTGCGGCAAAGTGTCCGGTCCTGCCGGTTCCACTGCGCCGGGCCGCCTTTCCTGCTAATATATCAGTACACGAAAAGAGTGCATAAGAAGACGGCAGGACGCGCCTCCCCTTCAGCAGGGCGCGCTCCGGGAGGGATCGGCTGAAACGGGCAGCATCATGCCTTTTTCTCTTATCCGGAGTGTTCTGCAATGACTGCCAATGGTGAACCCAGCGGCGACTTCCACGCGGCCCCGATCGAGAACGTCACTTTCGACGAGATCGCCATCGGGCAGTCCGCCAGCATCTCGCGGCAATTGACCGTCATGGATGTCGAGCTGTTCGCCACCGTCTCCGGCAACATCGATCCGGTGCATCTGGACGCGAAATTCGCCGCCGACAGCCGCTTTCAGAAGGTGATCGGCCACGGCATGTGGTCGGGCGCCCTGATTTCCGGCGTGCTGGGGACCCGGCTGCCCGGCGCCGGCACCGTCTATGCCGGCCAGGATCTGCGCTTCCGCCGCCCGGTCGGGCTGGGCGACGTGATCACCGCCACCGTGACCGTGCGCGAAAAGCAGGCCGACCGGAACATCGTCGTCTTCGACTGCCTGTGCACCAACCAGGACGGCGAGGTCGTGGTGACCGGCACCGCGGAGGTGGTGGCCCCCACCCGCAAGGTCCGCCGCGCCGCCCACGCGCTGCCGCAGATCCAGATGATCCGCCACGACAAGCACGACGCGCTGCTGCGCAAGTGCGACGGGCTGGAGCCGGTCGCCACGGCGGTCGCCCATCCCTGCGACGAAAGCTCGCTGAAGGGTGCGGTGGAGGCGGCGGAAGCCGGCCTGATCGATCCCATCCTGATCGGCCCGGCGGCGAAGATCCGCGCGCTGGCCGCCGCCCACGGGCTGGACATCGCCCGTTACCGTCTGGTGGACGTGGAGCACAGCCACGCCGCCGCCGCGGCCGCCGTGGCGCTGGCCCGCAGCGGCGAGGCCGAAGCGGTGATGAAGGGCAGCCTGCACACCGACGAGCTGATGGCCGAGGTCGTCCGCAAGGACACCGGCCTGCGCACCAGCCGCCGCATCAGCCACGTCTTCGTGATGAACGTGCCGACCTACCCGCGGGCGCTGCTGATCACGGATGCCGCGATCAACATCTACCCGACGCTGGAGGACAAGGTCCACATCGTCCAGAACGCCATCGATCTGGCCAAGGTGCTGGGCGTCGAGACGCCGCGGGTCGCCATCCTGTCGGCGGTGGAGACGCTGAACCCGAAGATCGCCACCACGCTGGAAGCCGCGGCGCTGTGCAAGATGGCCGACCGCGGGCAGATCACCGGCGGCATCCTCGACGGCCCGCTGGCCTTCGACAACGCCATCAGTGCCGAGGCCGCGCGCATCAAGGGCATCAATTCCCCCGTGTCCGGTCAGGCCGACATCCTGCTGGTCCCCGACCTGGAGGCCGGCAACATGCTGGCCAAGCAGTTGTCCTTCCTCGCCAACGCCGACGCCGCGGGCATCGTGCTGGGCGCGCGGGTTCCGGTCATCCTGACCAGCCGCGCCGACAACGTGCGCACCCGCCTCGCCTCCTGCGCCGTGGCTGCGCTGGTGGCCGCCGCGCGCCGTCCCTCCCTCGCGCTCGACGCCGCCCCCCTGGCCGCGGAGTGAGGATCGCACCATGTCGCACCGTGACGCCTGTCTCGTCATCAACGCGGGCTCCTCCAGCCTGAAATTCTCCGTCTTCCGCGGCGCCGGAAGGAGCGACCTGGAGGCGGTTCTCACCGGCCAGATCTCCGGTATCGGCACCGCCCCCCGCTTCGAGGCGAAGGACGCGGCCCGCCGCGTCCTGGCCGACGGCATCCTGGACGAGGTCGGCCCCGGCGACCGCGCCGGGCTGCTCGGCTTCCTGCTGGCCTGGATGCGGCACGAACTGCGCGACTTGCGGCTGGTCGCCGCCGGCCACCGGGTCGTGCATGGCGGCACCCGCTTCGACGCGCCGGTCCGCCTCACCCCGGCGATTCTGGCGGAGCTGGAGGCCCTGGTGCCGCTGGCCCCGCTGCACCAGCCGCACAACATCGCGGCGATGACCGCGTTGGCCGAGGTCTATCCGGCGCTGCCGCAGGTGGCCTGCTTCGACACCGCCTTCCACAGCACGCGGCCCTGGCAGGCGCAGATGTTCGCCCTGCCGCGCGAACTGACCGAGGAGGGCGTGCGCCGCTACGGCTTCCACGGCCTGTCCTACGAGCACATCGCCCAGCGCCTGCCGCAGATCGCACCGGAGCTGGCCGAGGCCCGCGTGGTCGTCTGCCATCTCGGCAGCGGGTCCAGCCTGTGCGCCATGCGCGCGGGCCGCAGCGTGGACACCACCATGGGCTTCACCGCGCTGGACGGGCTGCCCATGGGCACGCGCCCCGGCACCCTCGACCCCGGCGTGCTGATCTACCTGATGCGCGAGAAGGGGATGGGCCCGGACGAGCTGGAGCGGCTGCTCTACCACAAGTCCGGCCTGCTCGGCGTGTCCGGCGTCTCCAGCGACATGCGCGCCCTGCTGGACAGCGAGGACCCGCAGGCGGCGGAGGCCGTGGAGCTGTTCTGCTTCCAGGTCGCCAAGCAGGCGGCGGGGCTGGCGGCGTCCATGGGCGGGCTGGACGCGGTGGTCTTCACCGCCGGCGTCGGCGAGAACTCCGCCCCGGTGCGGGCGCGGGTGGCGGAGAAGCTGGGCTGGCTCGGCGTCCGCCTCGACGGGGCGGCGAACCGCGCCCGGGCCACGCGCATCTCCGCCGCGGAGAGCCGCGTCCCGGTCTTCGTCATCCCCACCGACGAGGAACGCATGATCGCCAGCCACACGCTGGACGTCCTGGCGCGGACGGCCCTGCGGTCTCCCCTGGCGGCATGATCGGATGAGGGAGGGGGAGGCGGGCGGCCCGCCTCCTCCTCTCAGCCTTCGGCCAGGAAATCCCGGATCGCATCGACGACGAGCGTTTCCTTCTCCCGGTGCGGCACATGCCCGGTGTCGGGAAGAATCCGCGCGCTTCCCCGCCCCGCGGCGATGCGTTCGGGATGCCCGTTCGAGCCGTACTCGTCCCGGTCGCCGTGCAGAGCCAGAACCGGGCAGCGGACCGCCGCCAGGGCATGATCCAGGGTCCAATCGGCAAAGCCGGGCGAAAGCCACGTCTCGGTCCAGGCGTCCAGCACCCATTGGGCCTTGGCGCCGTGATACCGCGCCAGCCGCGCGGCGTTGGCGGGGTCCTGAAAATCCTGCTTCGCGGCGCGGATGCCGGCGAGGGTTTTTTCTTCGACGAAGGCTTGGGCGGCGATGGTCACGAGGGCTTTGCACCGCTCCGGAAAGCGGGCGGCCACCTCGACGGCCATGCCGCCCCCGACGCTGTGCCCGCAGGCGACGAAGTCCGTCACCCCGGCCTGTTCGCACAGCGCCGCGATGGTGTCCCGCGCTTCCGCGGCGACGAAGTCCAGCCCGATCCGCCCCGGGTGAGGGTCCGAGCGCCCGAATCCGAACCTGTCATAGGCGATGACCCGGCGGTGCGTTCCGGCGGCGAGCCGCTGGGGAAAGCTCCGCCACAAATCCACGCTGCCGAGCGAATCGTGGAACAGCAGGATGGGCGGCGCGCTATCGCCGTCCGCGGATTCTGGTGTCCAGCTCTTCGCGAAGAGACCGCCCGCCGCGGTCCGGATCGTCCATTCCGTCTCGGCCACGGTCACGGGTGTTTCGTCCTGTGTCGGCATGTCGGGGTCGCTGCGGTCCTGGGAACCTCCGTTATGCCCCGAAGTGCCGGGAAATGTCCGCTGAAACCTGTCGGTGCCGGTGCTGCAAGCGCTTCCTCCAGCCCGATGCCGCAGCCGGTCTCCGCCGAAGGGGCGTCGGCAGGGCTGCCCCGTTGAGCTTGGGGCCGGTGGAGGGGATGCGGGCGTGCCGATCCCTGGCCCCCGCCGCCCCGCCACGTCTTCGAGCGCCGCCACATCGGCGGGCAGCCGGTCCGGTGCGTGCTATCGACAGCGTGCAGTCGCAGGCCAACCGAAGGCCGGGCGCCCGCGGCGGGGAAGCCCCCCGCCGCGGCGTCCCGCCTCAGCGGGCGAGCCAGCCGCCGTCCACCGGCAGGACCGTGCCGTGGATGTAGTCGGATGCATCGGAGGCCAGGAACACCGCCGGGCCGCCCATGTCGGACGGAACGCTCCAGCGGCCCGCCGGGATGCGGCCCAGGATCTCCGCGCTGCGTTGCTCGTCCGCACGCAGGGCGGCGGTGTTGTTGGTGGCGACGTAGCCCGGCGCGATGGCGTTCACGTTGATGCCCTTGCCCGCCCATTCGTTGGCGAGCAGGCGGGTGATGCCGGCCACGCCGCTCTTGGAGGCGGTGTAGGAGGGCACGCGGATGCCGCCCTGGAAGGACAGCATGGAGGCGATGTTGATGATCTTGCCCTTGCGGCCCTGGCCGATGGCGTAGCGCCCGAACGCCTGGCACAGGAAGAAGACCGTCTTGATGTTGATGTTCATCACGAGGTCCCAATCGGCCTCGGTGAAGTCCACGGCGTCGGCGCGGCGGATCAGCCCGGCGTTGTTGACCAGGATGTCCAGCCCGCCGAAGGTGCCGACGGCCTCCTCCACCAGCCCTTGGACCGGGGCGATGCTGGTGAGGTCGGCCTTCATGGCGTGGAAGCGGCGGCCGGCGGCCTCGACGAGGCCCCTGGTCTCGTCCAGGGGAACGACGTCCACGGCGGCGATGTCGGCGCCGGCCTGGGCCAGCGCCACGGCGATGCCCTGGCCGATGCCGGTGTGGGCGCCGGTGACCAGGGCGACCTTGCCCGAAAGGTCGAAGGGATGTGCCTGAGCCATTGTCTTAGTCCTTCTCGGCGTCCGGGGATCAGCGCAGGTCTTCCATGGGGATGAAGTCCATGTCGGTGAAATCCTGGTTGTCGCCGGCCATGGCCCAGATGAAGGTGTAATTGCGGGTGCCGACGCCGGAATGGATCGACCAGCTCGGCGAGATCACCGCCTGCTCGTTGGCGACGACGACGTGGCGCGTCTCGGACGGCTCGCCCATGAAGTGGAAGACGCGGGCCGGCTCCGGCAGGTCGAAGTAGAAATAGACCTCGCAGCGCCGGTCGTGCGTGTGGCACGGCATCGTGTTCCACATGTTGTTCGGCTTCAGCACGGTCATGCCGAGCACGAGCTGCGCGGTGCGGCAGACGTCCGGATGGATCATCTGGTAGATGGTGCGCTCGTTCGACTGGGCCGGGTCGCCCAGATGCACGGCCTTGGCCTGTTCGATGGAGATCTTCATCGTCTCGAAGCGGGCGTGGGCCGGGGCGCTGTTCAGGTAGAACTTCGCCGGGTTGGCCGGGTCCAGGCTTTCGAAACGGACGTCCAGGCTGCCCATGGTGATGTAGAGGCAGTCGCGCGGGGCGAGATCGAACACCGCCCCGTCCACCGTGATGCGGCCCGGACCGCCGACGTTGACGGCGCCCAGCTCGCGCCGGTCGAGGAAGTTGGGCGAACCGATGGCCTTGGCCGATTCCAGCTTCAGCGGACCCGACACCGGCATGGCGCCGCCGACCACGAAGCGGTCGATGTGGCTGTAGGTGAGGACGATGTCGTCCGCCTCGAAGATGGACGGGACGAGGAAATGGTCGCGCAGCTTGGTGGTGTCGTAGTTGCGGACGTCGTCCTGGTGTGACGCATGCCGGACGGTGATCTTCATGGCGGTGTCCTCGTTTGGTGTTTTTCGGGGCCGGTCGGCGGCCAATTCAGGGACCAGTGAAGAAGAACGGGTTCGCCCCCTGGGCCTGGGGGATGGAGGTGAGAAGGCCGTCCAGGTGAACGGCCATGCGGTCGGCGGCCAGGGCCGGGTCGGCGTCGGCGATGGCGTCCACGATGCCGGCATGTTCGGCCAGCACATGGGCGAGGCGCCCCGGCTCCGGCAGGGTCAGGCGGCGGTAGCGGTCCACCTGGACCTTCACCTGCTGCGCCATGCTCCACAGGCCGGGATAGCCGGCGATCTCCGCGATCAGGGCGTGGAAGCGCTCGTCGGCCTCGTGGAAGGCGTCGAGGTCGCCGTCCTGCACCGTTTCCTGCTGAAGCACCAGATTGGCGCGGAGGTTGGCGATCTGGCTGCCGGTGGCGCGCTGCGCCGCGTAGCGGACGGCGGTGCTCTCCAGCGAGGTGCGGATGACGATGGCCTCGGGCAAGGCGCTCACCGGGATGCGGGCGACGAAGGTGCCCACCTGCGGGAAGATCTCGATCAGCCCCTCGTCGGCCAGCCGTTGCAGCGCCTCGCGCACCGGGGTGCGGCTGACGCCGAAGGCTTCGGCGATCTGCTTCTCGACGATGGGCTCGCCGGGCTGGCGGCGCATCTCCACAATGTCCGCGCGCAGCGACCGGTGGATGGCCAGCATGGTGGACGCGCCCCGCGCCGGCCCGCGGGACGGCTTCACCGCACCCCGCGTGGCGGCGGGACGGCTGTTGCTGGCGGGCGTCGGGGTGGTCGGCATGTCCATGACTGCACCTGTTTCACCGGCAGGGCCGGTCCTAGTGAGCATATTAGTATATTAGTGTCAGGGTGCAAGCTGGAAATCGCGGAGTCCACACTCTCCGGTTTTTGCCCAGCGGGCTTTTTGCCCAAGGGGATTTTGGCGGGCGAGGAAGGGGCGTGCCGGGGCGCCGCTGTCCGGTCGCCGCCGGTTTGCCGTCAGCGGTGCCATGCTGTCGCAGCCCGCAATTCGCGTAATAGGGTGCATTGTAATTTCATAAAAATTAGGTGATATTTTCGCGACTTTCGCCGGTTGCGCCGGAGGAAGCATGTTCAAATTGCCTTGATGACAATAGGAAAACACAAATGTCCGCTGCATCCGCCGCTCATACTGTCTCCGAAGAGCGACTGATTGGAAAAATTCTTGCCATTGCGGCGGCTGTGGTGATTTTTTCATTCTCTGTATTTTCGATTTATAACGACATTTATCAGAGCCGCTCCATCACTTCCCGTGTTCATGAGCAGACCCGCGAGTTGGGTGGTGCGGCGGTGGGCAGCATCCGCAACTGGCTCGACGGTCGCATCCTGCTCGTGGAGAATTTGGCGCAGAACCTGCCGGGCTACCGTGACCCGGAGCAGATCCGCCCGCTGCTGCGCCGCGACAGCCTCGCCAACACCTTCTTCTCGATCTATTACGGTCAGGCGGACGGCGTGCACACCAACAACTCCGGGCGGCCGCTGTCGGCGGGCTACGACCCACGCCAGCGTCCTTGGTACAAGGCGGCCACCGCCGCCAACGCCTCGGTGCTGACCGAGCCCTACATCGACGCCGGCGCCGGCGGCAATCTGGTGCTGACCATCGCCACGCCGGTGCGCGCGGGCGGGGGCGAGACGCTGGGGGTGACCGGAGCCGACCTGAAGCTCGACACCTTGACGCGGATTCTCGGCTCGGTCGGCTTCGGCGGCATCGGCCACGCCTTCCTGATCAACGCCGAAGGCAAGGTGCTGATCCACCCCGATTCCGCCAAGGTCATGAAGCCGATGAGCGAGCTGTTCTCCGGACCCTCGCCCAAACTGGACGGCGGCGTCAGCGAAACCGTGCTGGATGGCCGAGAGATGCTCGTGACGTTCTTCCCCGTGGAAGGGCTGCCGTCGGTGAAGTGGCTGGTGGGGCTGGCCATCGACAAGTCGGACGCTTACGCCGAACTGACCCAGTTCCGCGTGTCCGCCACCGTCGTCACCGTGGTTTCCGTCATCGCCATGCTGGGGCTGTTGGGCTGGGCCCTGCACGCGGTGGTTTCCAAGCCGCTGCTGAACATGACCCGCGTGATGGGCCGGCTGGCCTCGGGCACCCTGTCGGTGGACATTCCGGGCGGCGAGCGCCGCGACGAAATCGGCGCCATGGCCCGCGCGGTGAAGGTCTTCAAGGACAACGCCCATGAGGTGGCGCGGCTGGCGCAGGCCGAAGCGGCGGAGACCGCGCGCAAGGAGGCGCGCATGCGCCGGCTGGAGAGTCTGAACGCGGCGTTCGAGGCGCAGGTCAGCCGCGCCCTGGGGCAACTGTCCACCACGGCGGCGGAGATGGAGAACGTCTCGCAGGCCATGTCGTCGCTGGCGGCGGGTTCGCAGCAGCAGACCCAATCGGTGGCGGCGGCCACGGTGCAGATGTCGTCCAATGTGGAGGGCGTCGCGGCGGCGGCCGAAGAGTTGTCGGCGTCGATCTTCGAGATCGGGCGTCAGGTGCAGACGTCGCTGCGGGTCGCCAACCAAGCGGTGGACGGGGCCCGCCACACCAGCAACACCGTCGCCGCCCTGTCGGAAGGGGCGCAGAAGGTGGGCGACGTGGTCTCGCTGATCGCCGACATCGCCGCGCAGACCAATCTGCTGGCGCTCAACGCCACCATCGAAGCGGCGCGGGCCGGCGAAGCCGGCAAGGGCTTCGCCGTGGTCGCCAACGAGGTGAAGGTTCTGGCGACCCAGACGGCCCGGGCGACCGAGGACATCTCCGCGCAGATCGCCGACATGCAGGCGGCGACCAAGGGGACGGTGGCGTCCATCCAAGGCATCAGCGCCACCATCACCGAAATGAACGGCATTTCGTCGGACATCGCCACGGCGGTCGAACAGCAGGGGGCCGCCACCAGCGAAATCGCCCGCAACACCCACGGCGCGGCGGAGGCGGCGCGGGAGATTTCCGGCCGCGCCGATCATCTCCGCGATGCGGCGGGGGAAACCGGCGACACCGCGCAACGGGTGCTGACCTCCGCCCACGAGGTGACCCGGCAACTGACCGCCATCAAGAATGAGATCGGCGGCTTCCTGCGGGAGATCAAGGAATGATACGAACGGCGCCTGAAGGCTTCGTTCGTATCACCCTCTCGCACCTTGCTTGCGCAAGGTTCTGTCGGGTTGGACCGGCGCCGCTCGATGGAAGCATTCAGGCACCGCCGGTATGAGCCTCTGGCCGTCCATTGCCGGAGGCTTTGCAAAAAAGTGACGGGGTCGTGTCGATTTCGCTTGAGCCCCGGCTTCGGCACGGCTATATCAGCGCTCCCGCGTCACCCCAAGAGACGCGGGATGCAAGAGTAGACGATGCGCTTGTGGCGGAATTGGTAGACGCGCTAGGTTCAGGTCCTAGTGGCTGAAAGGCCGTGGGGGTTCGAGTCCCTCCAAGCGCACCAACACCTCTTGTGTTGGTCTGAGAGTATAGTGGGGCCATAGCTCAGCTGGGAGAGCGCTACAATGGCATTGTAGAGGTCAGGAGTTCGATCCTCCTTGGCTCCACCAACTCTCCCCTTCCCGGCAGGGCGCCGGTTTTCTCCCAAATTTTCGACGGCTCCGACGCAACGCCGGCCTTCCCGAACGGGGACGGCGGGCTAATCCGTAGGGGCCTTTGCCGCGGCGGCGTGATCGGTTGGATGATGGCTCACCCAATCGAACGAATCCCCGGAGACGTCCCGTCATGCCGACACCGCCGCACGGATCGCCCGACAGCGGGTTGAAGCCGTTCATCCTCGCCATTCATCGCGAGGCGCTGGAAACCGCTGCTGCCAAGGGGCTGACCGGCACCCTGGCCGAGGTCGCCGCCCTTCAGGACACCGCCAGCCTCGCCTCGGCCAAGGCCGGGCGCCCCGTCGCGGAAGAGGAGGTGATGCGCCTCCTGCTGCGGGAGCGCCGCATCCGGAAAGTACAGGCCGCGGCGGAAGCGGCGCCGGTTCCGGCGGTCAGGAAGCCGGCGGCGGCGCCCTCGCGCTTCCGCCTGGGGCGCTGGCGGACCGTCCCGGCGGGCATGACCCGTCCGGCATCGGCGGGCATGGCGGGCATGGCGGGAAAGATCCCGCTGTAAGGGCCGGGGACCGCGCAGGCCCGCCATGCCCGCCGATGCCGGACGGGTCTTCGTCACCGCCGACCCACCGTCGTGCGGGCCGATGATCGGAACGAAAAAGGGCGGCGGGACATTCCCGCCGCCCTTCCCGCGGACACCGTGATCGGAAAAACCGGGTCAGGCGGCCTGATGCAGGCGCGCGTTGAACAGCGGCCCCTGGCTCTGGTGGCGCAGCGCCTTGGCGACGGCCAGCACGGCGAGGTCGGCCAGCGGCTCGACGATGATGACGGTCATGTAGGCGGCGCCGAAGGAGGCGACCTCAACCATGGTCTCGGCGGTGAAGCCGTGGCCGTAGAAGGCCCAGAAGGCCACCCAGGCGACGATGCCGCCCTGATAGGCGGTGGAGAGGGCCAGCGCCTGCGAATACTTCAGATCGACGTAGGGGGTGGCGTCCGGAACGATCCGCTTCGCCAGCAGGCTGATGCCCCACAGCGGGACCAGCAGCGTGGTGACGTTCATCCCGTACTGCGGCAGGTCGAACGGAGCGAAGAACAGGCCCTGGATCAGCAGGCCGGCGGCAAGGCCGATGGAGGCCGCACCGGCGCCGAACAGCAGAAGCAGCGTCGAACCGAGGATCAGGTGGACCTCCGACACGCCCACGGGGTGGTGCGGGAACACCTCAAAGAAGGAGAAGACCAGCGCGGTGGCGATCAGGCTGCGCAGCACCAGCGGAGCGACCCCGCCGTTGCTGCGGATGTCGTTGTGCGCCAGCTTTCCGGCCATGGCGAAGCCGCCGGCGGCGGTCGCGTAGCTGAGGGCGATCTTGGCGCCGTCCACGACGCCGGGTTCGATGTGCATGCTCTATGCCCTTTCCGAGTCTGCCATGCGTTGGGAGGGGCGTCGTTGCTGGCAGGCACCGGCATCGCAACCCCCTTGGTCCCCTGAGTGAGGCGCACCGGCGGGACGGCTTGCGGGAGACGGGCGGCCTTCGGGCCGGACATCGGCAAGCGGCCACCGGGGCACCCCGCCCGAGGACGTACGTTCGGTTACGGCAGGTCTCCTGGCTCGCGGGTCAAGGCGGCATCGTCCGGCCTTCCCGGCACCCTTACCCGAAGGCGGCGCCAGTGACACGGAAAGGACGAGACCGCTCACCGCTCACAGTTGCGGGGGCAGCGCCGGATTTGCCGACCCTCCCCGGAATGGGGCGGCGGTGCACCGGCTTCCCTCTTAGCCCCACAACCGGACGGCGCGGGGAACCATAACCGGCGCCAGGGTAGGGGCGGGGGTGCCCGCCGTCAAGAGGGGGATCGGCGATCGCCCCGCGGCGGGGGTCCGCGGCGACCGAACGCCTTGCCTTGACACCGCTCCGCCCGCCAACGACAAGATCGTGCGGACGGCGTAACGCCGGACGATCCGGCGAAGGACGGGATTGCGGCATGTTACCGGTTCATTTCCTGACCATCGTGCTGAACGGCGATCCCTTCATCCGCTACCACCTGGACGTTTTCCGGCAACTGCCCTTTCCCTGGCGCTGGCACATCGTGGAAGGGGTTGCGGAACTGGTGAACGACACGGCCTGGAGCGTGACGCAGGGAGGGCGCGTTCCGCAGGATCTCCACCGCGACGGCCGCAGCAGCGACGGCACGTCGGCGTATCTGGACCGGATCGCCGCGGAGGAGCCCGAGCGCGTTTCGGTCTACCGCAAGCCGCCGGGCCTGTTCTGGCACGGCAAGCTGGAGATGGTCTCCGCACCGCTGGCCGCCATGACGGAGGACTGCCTCCTCTGGCAGATCGATGCGGACGAGCTGTGGACGGCGGAGCAGATCGCGCGGGCGCACCGGATGTTCCTGGACGCGCCGTCGCGCACGGCGGCGCTGTATCTGTGCCATTTCTTCGTCGGGCCGTCCCTGGTCCTCGACAGGCTGGACGGCTACGGCAACCACCGCGCCTACGAATGGCTGCGGACGTGGCGGTATCGGCCGGGGGATTTCTGGCACTCGCACGAGCCGCCCCGGCTGATGCGCGCCCTCCCCGACGGCGGCGCCGCCGACCTCGGCGCGGCCAACCCCTTCCTTCACGAGGAAACCGCGGCGGGCGGGCTGGTCTTCCAGCATTTCGCCTACGCCACGAAGGAGCAGGTCGCGTTCAAGGAGGTCTATTACGGCTATGGCGGCGCGGTTCGCCGGTGGGACGCCCTGCAGGCGGCGGGGCGGGACGCGGGCGGCGGCGCCCTCCCGCTGCGCGATTTCTTTCCCTGGGTGACCGACGCGGCGACCGCCGTGCGCGCCGAGCATTCCCTGGTGGAGCCGCTGGCGCGCCCGGACGCCGATGGGCGTTGGGCCTTCGTCCCGCCGGCCCGGGGCGCCTCCATGGCCCCGGCGGTGCAATTGCTGCGGGAATCCGGCCCGGCCATCCGCCGCCGCACGCTGGTCCCCGGAGAGCCGCCGCCCTTTCCGGCCGACCTCATCCGGAGCGTCGGCGTCTTCCTGCCGGACGGGCTCGGCGGCGCCCTGCGGGCGTCGGGCGTCCTGCGGGAACTGCGGCGGGCCTTGCCGCTGGCGCGGATCACCGTCTTCGCGACGCCGGACGCGGAACCGGCCCTCGCCCTGTGCCCCTATGTCAACCAGCGGGTCAACCTGCCGCCGCTGACGGGGCGGGCGCCGGACGACGCGCTGGTGACCGCCGTCCGCCAGGAGATCGGCCAGCGGTTCAACGGCGCCTTCGACCTGACCGTCAACCCCCGCTGGGGCGAGGACGTGACTTTCGCCAACCGCCTGATGAAGGACACCGGCGCGCCGCTCCGCCTCGGCCACAAGGTCGGAAGGCCGGTGCGGGGCTATTACGCCGACGCCTTCCTGACCCACATCGTGCCGGTCCCCGCCGAGCCCTCCGCCGCGGCGCGCGACGCCGGCCTGCTGGGCGCGCTGACCGGCGGACCCGTGGACCCGGCCACCGAGGTCTGGACTTCGCCCGAGGGCGAGCGCGCCGCCGCGGCGCTCCTGGCCGGGGGCGTTCCGGCGCGCTGGCG
>NZ_JAUJFI010000220.1 GCF_030849505.1 Azospirillum isscasi
TCAACGGCTCCTTTGGGGCGTGCGTTGCAAATCAGCATCGATGCTGCATTTGGTCCGCTTTCTTCTCAACAGCCTCTTACGACGCCGGCCTGGGCTGCTTCGCGGCGGTGAGGATGTTGGCGACGCCCACCGCATTCATGCCGGCGCGGGTGCCGATGGCGGCCAGCGACTCGCCGGGCTGCGCCTCGATGTTGGCGGCCTTCAGCGCCTGGATGGCCTTGTCGGCGTCGAGCCCGAAGACGGGCGCCACCGTCGCCAGCGGGGCGTTGCTCACCGCCCGCATCATGGCGCCGGGACCGCCCGTGGAGGCCGGGGTGCCGGTCATCGCCGTGAAGACCAGCGAGCCGGCGATGCTGACCACGAAGGCGGACAGGGCCACGTTGCGCTTGAAATATTGGACGAAGGCGGTCCAGTTGCGCACCAGATGCCACAGGCCGATGGCGGAGAAGCCGACGCTGAGCCATTCGTGGGAGAAGCGCACCAGATTGCCGTTCCAGTGCAGCAGAAGCATGATCCCCGTCACCGTGGAGACGACGAACAGGACAATGGTCACCGGCGTGACGATCTGGCGGGAGATGGTGGAGGTGATGGACGGCATGGCGGTCGGCTCGCGGTTTGAAACGGGCGGGTTGAACGGAATGCGGCCAAACTGGGGCCGGATTGTAACCGCTTGATGTCCCGCGCCGCCGCCGAACGTTACAGAGTGTAACGGCGCCCGCCGCGTCCCCCGCGCTTGACCGCCCCGCCCCGCGGTCCAGATGACTGCGTGATCCAAGGCGCAACCATCGGGGCTTCCGGTTCATGGGCATGCAGGAACAGCCGGAAGGGTGGCGTGACGAGAGCGAGGAGCGCCTGCGCGCCTACATCGAAAGCGCGCCGCGCAAGATGTGGATCGCCCGGACCGACGGGACGGTCGAGTTCTTCAACCGCGAATGGCGCGATTACACCGGGCAGAGCGGCGCCGAGGGCCGCCAGCACTGGCGGGAGGCCGTCCATCCCGCCGACCGCCCGCGTCTGGAGGAGGTCCGCGACCGGGCGGTCCCCCTGGGCCGGCCCTACGACGTCCAGGTCCGGCTGCGGCGGCGGAGCGACGGGCTCTACCGCTGGCACATCGGGCGCGTCTCCCCCGTCCATCTGCATGGGCGGCTGATCGCCTGGATCGGGGCGGCGACCGACATCGACAACCGCGTCCGCGCCGAGGCCGCGCTGCGCGAGAGCGAGACCAACTTCCGCACCATGGCCAACGCCATCCCGCAGCTCGCCTGGATGCGCGACCCCGCCGACCACAGCATCTGGTACAACCAGCGCTGGTTCGACTTCACCGGCACCTCGATGGAGCAGATGCAGACCGACGGCTGGTGGACGGTCATCCGCCCCGACCACGCCGACCCCATGCTGGAGGCCGTCAGCGCCGCGCGGGCGGAGGGCCGGGCCTGGGAATACACCGCCCCGCTGCGCCGCCACGACGGCGTGTACCGCTGGCACCTGTTCCGCGCCGTTCCCATCCGCGACGAGGCCGCCGGCACCATCACCCGCTGGTTCGGCACCAGCACGGACATCGACGAGCAGCGCGAGGCGCAGGAACGCCAGCGGCTGCTGACCCAGGAGGTCAGCCACCGGGTGAAGAACAGCCTGGCGCTGGTGGCGGCGCAGCTTTCGCTCCAGGCCCGCGCGTCGGACGACGACGGCGCCCGCAACGTCCTGATGGACGCCTACAGCCGGGTCCTGACCATCGCCGGGGTGCACGACCATCTGTGGCGGCAGTATGATTCGAGCTTCATCGACATCTCCGGCTTCCTGCACGGCCTCTGCCGGAAGCTCCAGGAGACCGCGCCGGGCCACGACCTGACCTTCGGCGGCGACCGGGTCGTCGTGCCCACCGATCAGGCCGTCCCCATCGGTCTGGTGGTCAACGAGCTGGTCACCAACGCCCTGAAATACGCCTATCCCGGCAACGGCGGCGGACCGGTCCGGGTGACCCTGCGCCGGGATGGGAAGGATGCGATGGTGCTGGAGGTGACCGACCAGGGCGTCGGCCTCCCCGTGGGGTTCGATGTGTCGGCGCCGACGAAGAGCCTGGGCATGCGGCTGCTGGTCAACACCGCCCGCCAGATCAACGCCACGGTGGAGGCGGAGCGTCTCGATCCGGGAACCCGCTTCGCCGTCGCCATCCCGGTCGGGTGGTGATTCACGCCGTCTCGATGTAGGACAGCAGCGGGTCCCAGTCGGCGCAGTGCTCCGCGGCGCGCTTGCCGGTCAGGTCGAACAGGCTGAGGCCGGAGGCCGCGGCGTCCGCGTAGATCTGGCTGTCGCGCAGCCGCGCCACCACGCTGTGCCCGACCCCGCCGAGGAACTGGTCGAGCCGGTCCGCCGCCTTGGTGCGGGCGCGCAGGCGGTTGCCGACCACCGCCACCGCCTTGCGGTGCTTGGCGATGGATTTCAGTTCCTCCAGCTTGCCGAGGAAGCGCTGCGTCGCCTGCTCGTCGAAGGCGCTGGGCAGCACCGGCAGGACCACGATGTCGGCCATCCGCACCAGATCCTCGATCTGCTTGGTCTTCAGGGCGGCGGGCGCATCGATGACGAGGCGCTGGATGCCCTTCGGCGCGTCGGACAGATCCTTGGCCCAATCCAGCCCGACCAGGGCGGGGGCCGCCGCCGGGCGGCGCGCCAGCCAGCCGAGCGACGAGCGCTGGCGGTCCACGTCGGCCAGCGCCGTGCTGTGCCCGGCGGCGGCGTAGGCCGCGGCGAGGTGGGTGGCGATGGTGGTCTTGCCGCAACCGCCCTTGATGTTGGCGACGAGGATGGTCCGCATGGCCGGAGAGATTACCCCTCCCGGTCGGGTTTTGACCAGAAGGCTTTCGCGTCGGCGAACCCGTCCCACAGGCCGAGCAGCGCCGGCTCGGAATCCGCCACGCCGCGGGCGTGCCAGCCGATGACGATGCCGGCGGCGCGCGGCTCGCCCGGCTCGGACCGGCTGCCGTCGTCGTGCAGCTCGTGCAGAAGGCGGGTCGCCGTCGCCACGTCGTTCAGATGGCCCAGCGCGTCCTGGAAGGCCGCCAGATCCTGGATGTAGCGGCGGGCCGGCTTGTCGTCGTAGAGGCTGCGGAAGAACTCCGCCGCGTAGCGCAGCTTCTTCAGGGCGATGCGCAGCTCGTGCCGCTCGGCCACCGACAGGCCGGCGAAGCCGTGGCCGGCGCGGCGGGCCTTCTTGGCGCGGCGCGCCATCAGCTGGTCGGCCAGCCCGTCCACCGGGTCGAACAGGCGGGCGGAATGTTCGCTGACCGGCTGGTCGCGCCAGCCCCGCGACTCGACCCAGGCGCCGAACTTCAGCAGGAAGATAGTGTAGCGGTCGGACCGGATGGCGTCGCGCACCGCCTCGTAGGCGCGGTCGCGCCGGGCGCGGGCCGCGGCGGCGAGCGCGTCGATGTCCTCCTGGAGCGGCTTGCCGTGGCCGTCGGCGCGGTGGAAGGCGTCCCGCACCGGCTCCAGCAGTTCGGCCAGGAAGACGTCCCAGTCGCGCGCCGGGCCGAGGCTGCCGCCCAGCCACTTCACCTCCCCGACCAGCCAATCGTATTGGGCGGCGGGGATGAAGTGCTTGAACAGGGCGAGCGCCGAGCGCAGGCGGCGCAGCGCCACGCGCATCTGGTGCACGCCCTCCGGGTCCTCCCCGATCAGGGTGACGGCCTCGTTCGCCAGCATGTGGCCGATGCAGGAGCGCAGGATTCGGGCCAGCGCGCCTTCCACCGTGGTGCCGGGTTCGAAATCCAGCTTGCCCGCCTTGCTCACCCGGTCCACGCCGCCGTCGGCCAGCGCATAGCCGCGCTCCGCCTTGGTCCGCGGGTCGAGCCGCAGCGGGGCGGCCTGCGCCAGTTCCAGCGCCAGATCGTAGAGGGCGGCGGCGGAGCCCTCCAGCAGCTCCAGCTCCACCTCCGACACCGCAATGGACGCGCCGTCCGGGCCGCGGATCTCGCCGCTGTCGAAGGCGATCTCGATGCGGCTGGCGTTCTCGCCCTCGCCCACCGTCACCATGCGGACGGTGCGCTGGATGACCGTGGTGAAGAGCGGCTGCAACTCCGCCTCGCTGACGGAGCCCAGCAGGTCCAGCGCGCCCGGCGCCTCGATGGCCGACAGGTCGGGGGCCGGGCCGGAGACGGGATGCTCCCACTCCGCCCGGCCAAGCTCGCCGCGCTCCGGCGCGCCCTTGACGGTCTGGAGGAACTGGTTGCCGACCTTGCGCACGCGCAACGTCACCAGACGCCCGGCCAGACGCCGGTCGGCGGTGTCGTAATAGGTGCTTTCCAGGGTCTTGGCGCCGGCTTTTCCCTTGGCGCGGGATGCGACCGCCGGGCAGGACCGGAGCTTCGCCATGTCTTCGGGCCTGACGGCCAGCTTCAGCTCGGTTTCCCGGTTGGACTCCGCTTCGACCACCATTCGTGCCCCGTCGTTTCCGGTGGGTTCCCGTGTTGCACAGGCCCCGGCCCCGGTCAAGTTACAGAACCATGACGCTTTTGTTGCAACCCTTTGTGGTCAGGGTTCCGCCTTCTCCAGCACCAGGAGCTTGGACATGTAGGCCAGCGACGTCTCCCGCACGCGCAGCCCGGCGGCGGCGAACAGGGCGGGCAGGTCGTCGCGGGCGTAATGGGCGTAGAAGGGCTCGTGGAAGGACTGGGGAAACCGGTCGATCAGCCCGTCCATCATCGGGTTGTCGCCATACTGCACGCTGTCCATGAAGACCAGGATGCCGCCGGGCTTCAGCACGCGGGCCATCTCCGCCGCGGCCTGCGCGCGGATCTTCGGCGGCAGTTCGTGGAACAGGTAGATGCAGGTCACGATGTCCTGCGACCCGGCGGCCAGCGGGATCGCCTCCGCCGCCGCCTGGACCAGCGCGCTGCTGCGCGCCCAGGGGGCGAGGTTGCGCCGCGCCTCCCGCAGATAGGCCGCAGAGAGGTCGAGCGCGGTGACCGGCAGGCGCGGGTGGTTGTCCTTCACGAAGGTCAGGAACCGCCCCGTCCCGGCGGCCACGTCGAGCAGGCGGCAGTCCGCGCCGCGCCGCGTCTGCAAATACTCGAAGATCGGCACCAGGGTTTGGCGGCGCATGGCATCGGCCCCGCCGCCGAACAGCACCTCCACCTGATGGTCGTAGAGGCGGGCGCTCTCCTCCGTCAGATAGCCGCCGGTCTGGTAATGGAAGTTCTGGCGGTAATAGGCGGGCAGGCCCCCGCTGCCGGGCGGCGGGTTGGCGCGCACCTCCACCGCCGCATGGTCGCGGCGGCGGCGCGACACCTCCGGCACGTCGCGGAAGAAGGCCGCGGCGTCGGCCAGCAGCCGGCGCGGGTCGGGCAGCAGGTCGTGCGGCAGGCGGTAATAGCCCGCCTCGATGTTGGCGAGGTCGCGGGCCAGCAGGGCGCTCAGCTCCTCCAGCACCGCGCGGGTGCCGGGGACCGGGCGCCCGGAGGAGGGCGGCGTCCGCGGCGGTCCGGTGATCCGCCGCCCGATCCGCGCGGCCATCATGTACTGGCCGAGGAACCAGGCGACGCGGGCGGACTGGCTGGCCGCGTAAGCCAGCCGGGGAGCCAGCCGCGGGGCCAGCCGGGCGGAGGACTGGGGGGCGATCCTGTTCATGGGGATAGAGATGGGATCGGCGGTCCCGCCCGCCCAGAGCCCCGCTTTTTCGCCGCATGGGGCAACCGGTCGCCCACGCGGGGCGTTGCAAAGCGGGCGCCCCTGTGCTGGATTGCCCGGCAAAAGTTCAACCCGTGGGAAACAGCAGCCATGACCGAGTTCAACACCATCGACGACCTCGACGTGAACGGCAAGACGGTGCTGGTGCGTGCCGACCTGAACGTCCCGATGCAGGACGGCAAGGTTTCCGACACGACCCGCATCGACCGTCTGGCGCCGACCCTGACCGAGCTGGCGACGAAGGGTGCGAAGGTCGTCGTGCTGTCGCACTTCGGCCGTCCGAAGAACGGTCCGGACGCCAAGAACTCGCTGCGCAACGTGCTGGAGGCGCTGAGCGCCGCCGTCGGCCAGACCGTCGCCTTCGGCGAGGACTGCGTCGGCGACAAGGCCAAGGCCGCCATCGACGGCGTGCAGCCGGGCGCCATCGTGCTGCTGGAGAACACCCGCTTCCACGCGGAAGAGGAAAAGAACGACAAGGATTTCGCCAAGAAGATCGCCGATCTCGGCGACCTCTACGTCAACGACGCCTTCTCCGCCGCGCACCGCGCCCACGCCTCGACCGAGGGCGTGGCCCACTATCTGCCTGCCGCCGCTGGCCGCCTGATGCAGGCCGAGCTTGAGGCGCTGACCAAGGCGCTGGAGAAGCCGGAGCGTCCGGTGGCCGCCGTGGTCGGCGGCGCCAAGATCTCCACCAAGCTGGACCTGCTCGGCAACCTCGTGAAGAAGGTGGACATGCTGGCGCTGGGCGGCGGCATGGCCAACACCTTCCTCTACGCCCAGGGCGTGGATGTCGGCGCCTCGCTCTGCGAGAAGGACATGGCCGATCAGGCCCGCGCCATCATCGAGACCGCCAAGGCGTCCAACTGCGAGCTTCTGCTGCCGAAGGACTTCATCGTCGCCAAGGAGTTCAAGGCCGGTGCGGCCCACCGCGCCGTTCCGGCGGACGGCATCGGCGCCGACGAGATGGCGCTGGACGTCGGCCCGGCGACCGTCGAGTTCCTCGGCCTGAAGCTCCAGGGTGCCAAGACGGTGGTGTGGAACGGCCCGCTGGGCGCCTTCGAGATCCAGCCCTTCGACGCCGGCACCAACGCCGTCGCCGGCCTCGTCGCCGAGCGCACGTCGGAAGGCGGCCTGCTGTCGGTGGCCGGCGGCGGCGACACCGTGGCGGCGCTGGCCCACGCGGGTGTGGAGGAGAAGTTCACCTACATCTCCGCCGCCGGCGGCGCCTTCCTGGAGTGGCTGGAAGGCAAGGAACTGCCGGGCGTGGCCGCGCTGAAGAAGAAGTAAGGGTGGAAGTTGGGGTGGGGGGGCAGAACGGGCCCCCACCCTTCCCGCTTCGCGGGCCCCTTCCCTCCCCCGCTTCGCAGGGGAGGGAGCTTGATCCCCTCCCCTGGGTTGGCGGGGGAGGGCTAAAGCGGATTGCGATCCGCTTTGGACCGCGACGGCGGTCCCGGTCGCCCAAGCGACCGAAGCCCGCCGGCGAATGAGGCGATATGAGTCTAAATGGTGCATCCGCTAAATGAGGGCGACGTTTGGGAGGGCGGCGACGCCGAAGCGTTTTGTCGTCCGGTGGCGCCGTCG
>NZ_JAUJFI010000221.1 GCF_030849505.1 Azospirillum isscasi
GCCCCCGCCGCACCGGCCGCCGGTCCGGCGCCGGCCCCCGCGGCTCCGCCCCTGCCGGCGGAGGTGCGCGAACGTTTCGCCGCGGAGGTCATGCGCCAGCTGACCGAAATCCGCCGGACGGTCGAGGAGAACTGCGATTACGTGGGCGACCGCTTCGCCGAGGAGGCGCGGCGCATCCATTACGGTGAAACCGACCCGCGCGGCATCTACGGCGAAGCCACCGACAAGCAAGCCGAAGAGTTGGAGGAGGAGGGTGTGACTTTTGGTCGCATGCCTTGGCTTCCGCGCACCAATTCTTAAGCCCACGCTTCAGAATATTTCGCTGCTCCCCTCATCCTTTCGCTCCTCCGGGTTTGCGGACGGACTGCCGGAACAACGGTCGCGGGCTGCGTCAAGCCGCTTTTTAGCGGTTGGCCTGCATCAAAGTTGTTGACGGGATAGTTCGTTACAAAGACCATGTGGTTCGAGTGTCTAATATGACCCGTCAAAAATCGCTCGGCACTCGCGAGGGGACGCACTATGAAAGAAAACGCTCAGAGGATTCTCGCGAATCCCAAGTTTCAGGAGCTGGTGCAGAAGCGTAGCGCATTCGCGTGGACGCTTTCGATCGCCATGCTCGTCATCTACTTCGGCTTCATCCTGCTGGTCGCCTTCGGCAAGGGGTTCCTGGGTACCCCGATCGGTAATGGCGTGACCACCTGGGGTATTCCCGTCGGCCTCTTCACCATCATCTCGGCGTTCATTCTGACCGGCATCTACGTGCACCGGGCGAACGGCGAGTTCGATGAGCTGAACCGGCAGATCATGGAGGAGTCGAAGTGATGCGTTCGCTGGTTAATCGTGTGGGCGTCGCGGCCGCCGCGGCTGGCGCGCTCATCCCCGCGTCGGTGTACGCGGCGGCGGTCGAAGGCGCGGTTCAGAAGCAGGCGACGAATTATTCCGCGATCGTCATGTTCCTGATCTTCGTGTTCGCCACCCTCGGCATCACCTACTGGGCTGCGCGCCGCACGAAGTCGGCCAAGGACTTCTACGCCGCCGGCGGCGGCATCACCGGCTTCCAGAACGGCCTCGCCATCGCCGGCGACTACATGTCGGCGGCGTCCTTCCTCGGCATCGCCGGCCTCGTCTACACCTCCGGCTTCGACGGCCTGATCTTCTCGGTGGGCTGGCTGGTCGGCTGGCCGATCATCCTGTTCCTGGTCGCTGAGCGCCTGCGCAACCTCGGCAAGTACACCTTCGCCGACGTGGCCTCCTACCGCTTCCAGCAGACTCCGATGCGCACGATGGCCGCCTGCGGCTCGCTCGCCACGGTGACCTTCTACCTGATCGCCCAGATGGTCGGCGCCGGCAAGCTGATCCAGCTGCTGTTCGGCATGGACTATCTGTGGGCGGTGGTGATCGTCGGCGTGCTCATGATCGCCTACGTGACCTTCGGCGGCATGCTCGCCACCACCTGGGTGCAGATCATCAAGGCGGTGCTGCTGCTGTCGGGTGCCTCCTTCATGGCCTTCGCGGTGCTCGCCAAGTTCGGCTTCAGCCCCGAGGCGATGTTCACCACGGCCACGCAGGTCCACCCGAAGGCCACCGGCATCATGGCGCCGGGCGCCCTCATCAGCGACCCGGTCTCGGCGATTTCGCTGGGCATGGCGCTGATGTTCGGCACCGCCGGCCTGCCGCACATCCTGATGCGCTTCTTCACGGTGTCGGACGCCCGCGAGGCCCGCAAGTCGGTGTTCTACGCGACCGGCTTCATCGGCTACTTCTACATCCTGACCTTCATCATCGGCTTCGGCGCCATCGTGCTCCTGCTGGCCCCGGACGCCACCGGCGCCTATCCGTTCCTCGACGCGGCCAAGCTGGCGGCGGCGGGCGGCAAGCCGGCCCCGGCGATGATCATCGGCGGCTCCAACATGGCGGCCATCCACACCGCGCACGCGGTGGGCGGCGACCTGTTCTTCGGCTTCATCTCGGCGGTGGCCTTCGCCACCATCCTCGCGGTGGTCGCGGGTCTGACGCTGGCCGGCGCCTCGGCCGTGTCGCACGACCTGTACGCCTCGGTGATCGCCAAGGGCCGCGCGTCGGAGCATGACGAGATCCGCGTGTCGAAGATCACCACGGTGGTCATCGGCATCGTTTCGATCTTCCTCGGCATCGCCTTCGAGAACCAGAACGTGGCCTTCATGGTCGGTCTCGCCTTCGTGATCGCGGCCTCGGCGAACTTCCCGGTTCTGCTGATGTCGATGTTCTGGAGCAAGATGACCACCCGCGGCGCCGTGCTCGGCGGCTGGATCGGCCTGATCTCCTCGGTGACGCTGCTGATCCTGGGCCCGACCGTGTGGAAGTCGGTGCTGGGCAACCCGGCCGCCATCTTCCCGTACGACAACCCGGGCGCCTTCACCATCCCGCTGTCGTTCCTGGCGATCTGGTTCTTCTCGATCACCGACAACAGCAAGGCCGCGCAGGACGAGCGCGAGGCTTACAAGGCGCAGTACATCCGGTCGCAGACCGGCCTGGGCGCCGAAGGTGCCTCCGCCCACTAATGCGAATGGTCGCACCCGCCTTCCGCTGCTGACGGAGCTGGTGTAATCTTCAAGGCGCCTCAAGACATTGGTCTTGGGGCGCCTTTTTTATTCACCCCACCGGTTCGTGGAGCGGGTTTTGTCCGACGCCTTCGATTTCTCCGTTCCCCCCTTCGACCGCCTGACGCCGGAGCAGCAGCAGCGCCTCGCCGCGTCGCTCGACCTCGGCGTCTATGTCCGGGACAGCGTGATCCTGAACCGGGACGGGGCGGCGGACTGCCTGTTCGTCGTGCGGCAGGGGCTGGTCCACGAACGCCGCGGCGGCGAGGTGGTGGCGGTGCACGGCGCCCACGACAGCTTCGACCTCCAGGCGCTGTTTTCCGGCGGCCAGGCGCGCAGCTTCGTCGCCGCGGAGGACACGCTGTGCGATCTGGTGCCGCGCCCGGTCCTTCTCGAACTGGCGCGCGAGAACGCCGCTTTCGGCGCGGTCATCCAGCAGGATTTCGCGGACCGGCTGAGCGCGCTGGCCAGCGAGCGCTCCAACCGCGAGACCGCCGCGCTGACCATGGCGCGCATCCGGCAGGCCTACCTGCACCCGCCGGTCTTCGTGGAGGCCGGGGCATCCTTGCGCGACGCCGCGGCGGCCATGAAGCAGAACAAGGCCAGCAGCGTGCTGGTCCGCGATGGTGACCCCAAATCCGGGGGGCGCATCGGCATCCTGACCGGCACCGACCTGCGCGACCTCGTGGTGCTGGACGGGCGCCCGGTGGACAGCCCGGTGGGGCCGCTCGCCCGCTACGAGCTGCTGTCGCTGGACCGCGACGACCTGCTGTTCAACGCGCTGATCCTGATGACCAAGCATTCGGTGCGCCGTCTGGTCATCACCGAGCAGGGGGAGGTCGCCGGACTGCTGGAGCAGACCGACCTGCTGGCCGTGCTCTCCAACCATTCCCAGGTCATCGCGCTCCAGATCGACCGCGCCGCCTCGCCGGACGACCTGCGGCAGGCCAGCCACGACATCGTCGGGCTGATCCGCACGCTGCACGGCACGGGCGTCAAGGTTTCCTTCATCGCCGACCTCGTGACGGAGCTGAACCGCAAGATCTTCCGCCGCCTGTTCGAACTGCTGGCGCCGCCGGACCTGCTGGCGAACTCCTGCCTGATCGTGATGGGCAGCGAGGGGCGCGGCGAACAGCTTCTGAAGACCGACCAGGACAACGGGCTGATCCTGCGCGACGGCTACGAGTGCCCGTCGCTGTCCGAGGTCACCGGCGCCTTCACCCGCCATCTGGTGGAGTTCGGCTACCCGCCCTGTCCGGGCCGGATCATGGTGTCCAACCCGGAATGGACGCGCCCGCTGGCCCAGTACAAGGATTCCCTGTTCCACTGGATCCACCGGCCCGACGAGGCCGCGCAGATGAACCTCGCCATCTTCTACGACGCGGCGGCGGTGGCCGGCGACGATTCGCTGCTGGCCGAGGCGAAGGGCTACCTGCTCGGGCGGCTTCAGGACAACCAGATGTTCTTCACCGCCTTCGCCCGCCCGGCGCTGGCCTTCGACACGCCGTCGGGCCTGTTCGGCGGCCTGTTCGAGCGGCGGCGCAACGAGGCGGTGGATATCAAGAAGGCCGGCATCTTCCCCATCGTGCACGGCGTCCGCGCGCTGGCGCTGGAGAAGCACATGGCGGAGACCAACACGACGGAGCGCATCTGGGCGCTGGCCGACAAGGGCGTCCTGGACCGCGCCGTGGCGGGCGAACTGGCCGACGCCTTCACCTTCCTGTCCACGCTGCGCCTGAAGGCCGGGGTGGACAGCAGCGTGACCGGCACCCAGACCGACAACCTCGTCCGCACGGAGGCGCTGGGCAAGCTCGACCGCGACCAGTTCAAGGACTGTCTGGCGCTGGTGAAGAAGTTCAAGGAACTGCTCGCCTACCATTTCCACCTGAACCACTGACCCGCCCGCAACGCGGGGAGAGGAGGCGGCATGCCGACCGAGACCATTGCCAGCGTGGTGGCCAACGGGGTGGTGGCCGCCCCCGTCCCCGTCGCCGACACCGCGGGGCCCATGGCCGAGCATCCCGACCGCGCCCTGCTGCTGTCGGGGGAGGACACGGGGGAGCGGGTGGCGATCCATTGCGAGGCCACCTCCTTCGACGCCGCGACCGCGGATCTGCGCAGCGTCGCCGCGCTGCGCATCCGCGGCGCCCGCATCCTGACCAGCCAGCGTCTGGTCCTCGGCTTCTGGCCCACCGAACCGGCGGAGCCGGCGCTGTCCCGCCTGCTGGCCTTCATCGGGAACCGGCCCCTGATCGGCTATTACCTGGACTTCACCGTGGCGATGCTGGACCGGCTGGTGCAGCCGACGGTGGGCATGGCGCTGCCGAACCAGCGGATCGAGGTGTCCAGCCTCTATTACGGCCGCAAGTCCAAGCTGCCCGGCAAATACGCGGTCGATCTGCGGCTGGACAGCATCCTGCGCGACCTGGACCTGCCGCCGCGCGTGGGGGACGACGCCTGCGCCGGTGCGCTCGCCGCCGCCATGGTCTATCTGCGGCTGGAACCGCCGCAGCCCTGAGGCGGCCCTGACGCGCACGGCGGCGCCCCTATGCGGCCTTCGTCTGCGCCTTCGACAGGGTCGGCACCGCCACGACGAAGCGGGTGCCCGGTCCGCCGTCCGGTCCGTGCTCGACGGTGATGGCCGCCCCGGCCTGCTGGGCCAGCGCCCGGACCAGCACCAGCCCCAGCCCGTTCCGGCGCTTCTCGTCCGCAGGCGTCTGCGGGCCGGTCTGGTCGGGCGGCAGGCCGGCGCCGTCGTCGCGCACGGTCATCCGCATGCCCTCCGCCCCCTCCGGCCGAAGCTCCACCGTCACGGTGCCGGGGTGGCCGGGGGGGAAGGCGTGGAGCAGCGCGTTGGACACCAGCTCGCTGGCGATGAGGGCGAGCGGGGTGGCCTGATCCACATCCAGGCTCCAGGGCTGCGGCGCGTTCACGGTCAGCCGCGCCCCGGTGGGGTTGCCGGAGCGGACCAGACCGTCGCAGAGCTGGCGCAGATAGTCGGCAAAGTCGATGCGCGCCGGCTGGTCGGAGCGGTAGAGCAACTCCTGCATCAGGCTCATGCACTGGATGCGGCGCAGGCTCTCGTCGAAGGCGCGGCGGGCCGGCTCGTCGATGCGGGCGGCCTGAAGGCGCAGCAGGCTGCAGATGACCTGGAGGTTGTTCTTGACCCGGTGCTGAACCTCCTTCAGCAGGACCTCCTTGTCGGTCACCACGGTTTCGAGCTGGGCGTTGGTGCGCTCCAGTTCCGCGGTGCGCTGCCGGACCCGCTCCTCCAGCGTGTCGTAGGCGTGCTGGAGCGCGTTCTCCGCCTGCCGCTCCCGCCGCGTGCGCTGAAGCGCCAGCCCGCCGATCACCGACACCGCGGCCAGCGCCGCCAGCGCGTAGGAGATGTAGGTCCAGAGCTGCCCGTGCCAGCGCTCCATGACGCTGCTGACCGGGATCGACACCTCGGCGGTCAGGGGAACGCTGTCCACCCGGCGCAGGGCGGAGATTTCCGGTTCGCCGGCGGCCTCCGCCGCGGCGCTGTCGGTGGCGTCCGGCCCCTGCGTCTCGTGCAGCAGCACCGTGCCGTCCGCCCGGCGCAAGGTGATGGAGCGGGCGTAGTCGAAGTCGAAACTCTTGTAGATGTCGCGGATGTAGCGTGGCGAGACGGCCACCAGGGCCACGCCGCGGAACCGCCCCGGCGCCGCGGCCAGGGGGCGTGACAGCAGGATCAGCGGCTCGTTGCCGTAACGGCTTCGGTCCAGCGCGGAGATGTGCAGGCCGCCGCCCGCCGCCTGGGCCTGGAAATAGTCGCGGTCGGCCACGTTCATCGGCGGGGTCGGGAAACGGCGCGTGGTCAGCGTGGCGTCGCCCCGGGAGTCGATCAGCGTCACCGCCACCAGATAGGGCGTGCCGCGGGCCAGCGCCGCCAGACGCTCCCAGGCCGCCCGGTCGGTGGGCAGCGGGGTGTCCGCCGGCCCGGCGAACTGGACCGCCTGCTTCAGGATCAGGTCGCTGGTTTCGACCAGCCGGGCGGCGTGCTCCGCCACCAGCAGGCTGGCGTTGCCGGCGGTGTCGTGGGCGTGCTGGATGGCCGCCGCCCGGTCCCGCCACGCGAAGCTGGCCGACAGCCCCAGCGTCAGCAAAAGCGCCACCGCGCAGACCAGCAGGACCAGCGCCGAACCCGGCATCCGGTAGAGCAGGGGGGAACCTTTGGATCGCAGGGCGCGCAGGGGCATGTGGGCAGGGGCAAGGGGATGGAAGGTGGTGGGTTCGTGACGGACCAACACTTTTTTGCGGGCTCCTGTTCCCTGGGTACGCCCGTTGAACCGCGCCGCGCCACCCCCTATTGTCGCGCCGGGCCGAAAGGCCGACGGGGAACCGCGCGCAAGGAGGATGGCGTATGAGGATCGACGGCACGGCCTACCGCACCATCTGGCTCGCGCAGGACGGCTGGACGGTGGAGATCATCGACCAGACGAAGCTGCCCCACGATTTCGCCGTCGCGCGCCTGACCGGCTTGGAGGAGGCCGCCCACGCCATCCGCGCCATGCTGGTGCGCGGGGCGCCGCTGATCGGGGCCGCCGCCGCCTACGGCGTGGCGCTGGCCATGCGGGCCGACCCATCCGACGCCGCGCTGGACGATGCCTGCG
>NZ_JAUJFI010000222.1 GCF_030849505.1 Azospirillum isscasi
AGCGCGTCCAGGGTGGCCTTCGTCTGCTCGGCGAGCTGGCGCATGGCCAGCGCGTTGGCCTTCATCTCCTCGCGCGTCGGACGCGGCGGTTCCGGACGTGCGGCTGCGGCTCGTCCAGCCGGCCATCGACCAGCGGCTGAAATGGGCGCCGGGCGAGCGGGTGCGGAACGTCCAGCAACAGATGGAACTCTCCGCCGCGCCCGCCGCGGAGCCCATGGCCGCCGAACCCGTCACCCACGTCATCTGGGCGGAAACCGCCGTGCCCCTGTTCCTGGACCAGGACGCCCGCCTGCGTCAGGCGCTGGGGTCGGTCACTCCGTCCGGCGGGCTGCTCATCACCGGCGTCCCGCGGATGGAGCCGGGGCCGGACGGGGAGCCGCTCTACTACAACAGCCTGGCGGCGCTGGACGGCAGCGGGGCGGTGACGGGCCGCTTCGACAAGTTCCATCTCGTCCCCTTCGGCGAATACATGCCGCTGCGGAAATGGCTGCCGGTGGGGGCCATCGCCGGCAACGGGGCGGAGTTCTCCGCCGGGCCGGGGCCGGTGTCGCTGCCGCTGAAGGGACTGCCGCCGGTCAGCCCGCTGATCTGCTACGAGGTGATCTTCCCCGGCGCCGTGGTGCCCGGTTCCGATGGCGGCGCGGAACGCCCGCGCTGGATGCTGAACCTGACCAACGACGCCTGGTACGGCAACACCGCCGGTCCGCACCAGCATTTCGCCATCGCCCGGACGCGCGCGGTGGAAGAGGGGATGCCGCTGGTCCGCGTCGCCAACACCGGGATTTCCGGGGTGGTCGATTCCTACGGCCGCATAACAGCCATGCTCCCGCTTGGTCACAGGGGTTTCATCGACGCGGCCTTGCCGGAGGCGCTGGGCAACCCCACCCTTTACGGACGGGTGGGTGATGGCGCGTTCGGGTTGCTTCTTTTGACCTGTTTCGCGGTGGGCCTGCGCGCACGATATCGCGGATAGTGCAACCGAGACTCTTTTTTCAATCACGCGCATCGGGAGCGCTCGGGCGCCCTTGACTGCATACATGGATATGTCGTATCAAGGTTGCACAACTGTTTCAGGGAATTAGAGCAATGCAAGCAACGTCAGCGCGGGGCCGCCGGGCCGCTGCCGGTCGTCCCAAGACGGGAAAACCGAACCCGATCGACGTGCACGTCGGCTCCCGCGTCCGGTTGCGCCGGACCCTTCTGGGGATGAGCCAGGAAAAGCTGGGCGAGGCCATCGGCCTGACGTTCCAGCAGGTGCAGAAGTACGAACGCGGCGCCAACCGCATCGGCGCGTCCCGCCTGTTCGACCTCAGCCGCGTCCTGGACGTGCCAGTGTCCTTCTTCTTCGACGACATGCCGGCGGAAGCCGCCGCGGCCCCGGTTGACGACGACGAGGCCGGCGGCGGTTTCGAGGAGCGTTCGGGCGGCTACGAGCCGGACCCGATGGCCAAGCGCGAGACGCTGGAGCTGGTGCGCGCCTACTACCGCATCAACGACCCGTCGGTGCGCAAGCGGCTGTTCGAGCTGACCAAGGCCGTTGCCAACTCCGGCATGGTCGAAGCCGCCGAATAAGCGGTCCGGAGACGTGAGCCGAACAACCGGAAGCAATCCGGACGGCGGAAAGTTTGGGGAACGTGGCCGCCCGGCCCGTTCCCCGATGTCTTTTCAAGGCGAAATTCCGTCAGCCTCCTCCAACCTTGGGGAGATCGCTTGACCTGGAACGCAAACCTTGTCACATACGGAAAATGACTGGCTTTCCGTGGGTGCTGCGCCGGTCTTCCATAATTCCTTTGTGAAATAGCCCCCGCCCATTGCCGAGGTTCGCCGTGGCCAAGCTCAATTACGTGTTCACCAGCGAGTCCGTGTCCGAAGGCCATCCGGACAAGGTGTGCGACCGCATCTCCGACGCCATCGTCGACCTGTACCTGTCGCACGATCCCTACGCCCGGGTCGCGGTGGAGACGCTGGCGACCACCAACCAGATCGTGCTGGCCGGTGAGGTGCGCGGACCGGAGAGCATCACCCCGGACATGCTGGTTCAGGTCGCCCGCGCCGCGGTGAAGGACATCGGTTACGAGCAGGACGGCTTCCATTGGGAGAAGATGGACGTCAAGTGCTTCGTCCACTCCCAGTCCGCCGACATCGCCGTCGGCGTCGATGCCGCCGGTGAGAAGGACGAGGGTGCCGGCGACCAGGGCATCATGTTCGGCTACGCCTGCAACGAGACCCCGGCCCTGATGCCGGCGCCGATCTACTACAGCCACGCCATCCTGAAGTCGCTGGCCGAGGCCCGCCATTCCGGCGCCGCCCCGCAGCTCGGCCCCGACGCCAAGAGCCAGGTGACGCTGCAGTACGAAAACGGCAAGCCGGTGCGCGCCACCGCGGTGGTCGTCTCCACCCAGCACGCCGACGGCCTGACCCAGGAAGAGGTGCGCGAGATCGTCCGTCCGCACGTTCTCAACGTCCTGCCCGCCGGCTGGATGTGCGACGAGGCGAACTTCTACGTCAACCCGACCGGGCGTTTCGTGATCGGCGGTCCGGACGGCGACGCCGGCCTGACCGGGCGCAAGATCATCGTGGACACCTACGGCGGGGCCGCCCCGCACGGCGGCGGCGCCTTCTCCGGCAAGGACCCGACCAAGGTCGACCGTTCCGCCGCCTACGCCGCGCGCTATCTGGCCAAGAACGTGGTGGCCGCCGGCCTGGCCGAGCGCTGCACGATCCAGCTCTCCTACGCCATCGGCGTGTCGAAGCCGCTGTCGGTCTATGTCGACACCCACGGCACCGGCACGGTGGACGAGGACAAGCTGTCGCAGGTTCTTCAGAAGCTGGTGGACCTGTCCCCGCGCGGCATCCGCACGCATCTCGGCCTGAACAAGCCGGTCTACGCGCGCACCGCCGCCTACGGCCATTTCGGCCGCGAGGCGGAGGCCGACGGCGGCTTCTCCTGGGAGAAGACCGACCTCGTCAACGACCTCCGCACGGCCTTCTTCTAAGACCGGCTTCTTCTGAGACCGGACCCGTTCGTCCGACGTGCAGGGGCCGCTCGGCCCCTGCATACGTTTTGGGCATACGTTTTGGGCATCCGTTTTGGGACCCTGCTGTCACGATGACCGACACCTTCCTGGATTCGTCCAAGAGGCTCTACGGGCGGCGCAAGGGGCGCCCGCTCCGCAAGCGCAAGACCGAACTGCTCGATGGGCTGCTGCCGTCGCTGGAAATCGCGGTGCCGCAGCCGGGCGACCGGATCGACCCCCACGCCCTGTTCCCCAACCCCATGCGCGACGTCTGGCTGGAGGTCGGCTTCGGCAGCGGCCACCACATGGCGTGGCAGGCGGCGAACAACCGCGACGTCGGGGTGATCGGGGCGGAGCCCTTCATCAACGGCGTGGCCGGCCTGCTGAAGCTGGTGGATGACGAGGGCGTCCAGGACAACGTCCGCATCCTGCCGGACGACGCCCGCCCGCTGCTCGACGCCCTGCCGGACGCCTCCATCGGGCGCGCCTTCGTCCTGTTCGCCGATCCTTGGCCGAAGAAGCGCCACTGGGAACGCCGTTTCATCGGCCCGGACAATCTGCCGCGCCTGGCGCGCGTGCTGAAGGACGGGGCGGAACTGCGGCTGGCCAGCGACGACATGGGGCTGGTCCGCTGGATGCTGGAGCACACGGTGCGGCACCCGGATTTCGAATGGACCGCCCGCGGCCCGTCCGACTGGCGCCACCGCACGGCGGACTGGCCGCCCACCCGCTATGAGGAAAAGGCCATCGAGGCCGGGCGCAAGCCGGTCTTCATGCGCTTCGTCCGGAAGGCGCGGGCTTAAGCGCCGGGTCTGCGGGCAGGGGAAGTTGCGGTGGGCATAGGACCATGCGGAAAAGCGCTTGCGGCCTGCTCCGGAATGTCTATATTCACCGCATGAACCCATACGGATCGGCGGCTCGGGAAACCGGGCCGGCGGGACGCTTTGCGGGTGGGCCTTGGCCCACTTATTTTTTTATCAGCGTATGGCATCCCCGTGTTGGTCCCAGGGCGCTGTGCCAGGGGAGACCGCGGGGGCGGGTCAGGTGGAATGGAAGCAACCGGTCGTATCGAGCAGATCATCACGCCGTCGGTCGAGGCCATGGGCTACGAGGTCGTGCGTGTGCAGTTGACCGGTGGGCAGCGCATGGTTCTGCAGGTCATGGCGGAACGCGCCGACAGCGCGCCCATGACGGTCGAGGATTGCGCCGACATCAGCCGCGCCATCTCCGCGGTGCTCGACGTTGAGGACCCGATCAAGAGCGCCTACACGCTGGAGGTCAGTTCGCCCGGCATCGACCGGCCGCTGACCCGCCTGAAGGATTTCGAGCGTTTCGCCGGATTCGAGGCCAAGCTGGAAACCCGGCTCGCCGTCGATGGCCGCAAGCGCTTCAAGGGCATGCTGAAGGGCGTCGAGGACGGCCTCGTGTGCATCGAATCGGAACAGGGAGCCGCCCGCCTGGAGTTCGACAACATCCTGCGCGCCAAGCTGGTCTTGACGGATGAACTGATCCGCGCCAGCCAGGGCCAGGGTTGACGGGTCCGGCCGGGCATCACTCAAGAACAAACGCCAGTCCAGGAAGTGTGACGGATGGAACTGCTGCAAGTCGCTGACGCGGTTGCCCGCGAAAAGAACATCGACCGGGACGAGGTCCTGGAGGCGATGGAGCAGGCGATTCAGAAGGCCGGGCGCTCCAAGTACGGCCACGAGCACGACATCCGCGCCCGAATCGACCGCAAGACGGGCGACATCCACCTGACCCGCCACCTGGAGGTGGTCGAGGCGGTGGAGAACGAGGCGACGCAGGTCACCCTCGCCTACGCCCAGCGCCGCAAGCCGGGCGCCAAGCTCGGCGACTTCCTGGTCGATCCGCTGCCGCCCATCGACTTCGGCCGCATCGCCGCCCAGACGGCCAAGCAGGTCATCGTCCAGAAGGTCCGCGACGCGGAGCGCAAGCGTCAGTTCAACGAATACAAGGACCGCACCGGCGAGATCGTCAACGGTCTGGTCAAGCGCGTCGAGTACGGCAACGTCACCGTCGATCTGGGCCGCGCCGAAGCGATCCTGCGCCGCGACGAGCTGCTGCCGCGCGAGCATTTCAAGAACGGCGACCGCGTGCGCGCCTACATCTACGACGTGCGCGAGGAAGCGCGCGGCCCGCAGATCTTCCTGTCGCGCACGCATCCGATGTTCATGGCGAAGCTGTTCTCGCAGGAAGTGCCGGAGATCTACGACGGCATCATCGAGATCAAGGCGGTGGCCCGCGACCCGGGTTCGCGCGCCAAGATCGCGGTGATCAGCAACGACAGCTCCATCGACCCGGTCGGCGCCTGCGTCGGCATGCGCGGCAGCCGCGTCCAGGCCGTGGTGGGCGAGCTGCAGGGCGAGAAGATCGACATCATCCAGTGGAACCAGGAGCCGGCGACCTTCATCGTCAACGCCCTGGCCCCGGCCGAGGTCGCCAAGGTCGTGATGGACGAGGACAACAGCCGCATCGAGGTGGTGGTGCCCGACGACCAGCTCTCGCTGGCCATCGGCCGCCGCGGCCAGAACGTGCGGCTGGCCACCCAGCTCACCGGCTGGGACATCGACATCCTGACCGAACAGGAGGAGTCGGAGCGCCGGTCGGAGGAATTCCGCACCCGCTCGCAGCTCTTCATGGAAGCGCTGGACGTGGATGACGTGATCGCCCATCTGCTGGTCGCCGAAGGCTTCACCTCCGTGGAGGAGATCGCCTACGTCGAGACCGAGGAGCTGGCCGAGATCGAAGGCTTCGACGAGGACGTGGCGGAGGAGCTGAAGCAGCGCGCCCTGAACTTCCTCGACGAGCAGGACGTCCGCATGACCGAGAAGCGCCAGACGCTCGGCGTCGAGGACGCGGTCGCGGAAGTGACCGGCTTCAGCCCGACCCTGCTGGTGAAGCTGGGTGAGAACGGCGTGAAGACGATGGACGACCTCGCCGACCTCGCCGCGGACGAGCTGAGGGACATCCTCGGCAAGGACGCCCCGACGGAAGACGAGGCCAACGAGATCATCATGGCCGCCCGTGCCCACTGGTTCGATGGCGAGGAAGGCGCGCCGGCTCCGGCGCAACCCTCCGCCGACGGCCAGGCGGCCCAGGGCTGAGCCTGGAATCAGGACGCACAACGGTACGGATGGTTGGGCTGAGCGACAGGAACGAACAGACCGGGGCGGACGGCCAACCGGACGGCCTCGGGGCCGAAGGGGAGCCGTTGCTGCCGGCGGATCTGGAAAAGGGTCCGCTGCGCCGCTGCATCGCTACCGGAACCGTGCAGCCGAAGGACGGCATGATCCGCTTCGTGGTATCACCCGACGGCGAGATCGTGCCCGATCTGGAGGAAGGGCTTCCGGGCCGCGGCCTCTGGCTGTCCGGGGACAAGGCGGCCTTCGCGAAGGCCGTCGCCAAGAACATGTTCGCCAAGGCGGCGCGGCGCGCGGTGCGCGTCCCGCCCGATCTGGCGGAACGGCTGGAGAAGCTGCTGGAGCGGCGGTGCCTGGATGCCTTCGGGCTGGCGCGCCGGGCCGGGCAGGCTCTGGCCGGATACGAAAAGGTGCGCGAGGCGCTGAAGACCAATCAGGTCGGACACGCCGGACCACCCGGTCTGCTGGTCGAGGCCAGCGACGGATCGCCTGATCAGCGGGGCAAGATCACAGCGCTGGCGCCGGGTATGCCGGTTGTTGACCTGTTCGACGCCGCGGCGATGGCCGCGGCCCTGGGACGGGAAAACGCGGTGCACGCGGTGGTGGCGCGCGGCAAGCTGGCCAAGGGATTGGCCCGCGACGCCGCGCGTCTCAAGGGTATCAAAGGCTTTGTCGCCGGCACGTCGCCGGCCGGCCACGGAAGCAACGTCTGACCATTCGGGAACCGATGACCGACAGCAACGACCAGGACCAAAAGAAAGTCTTGCACCTCTCCGGCTCCGGCAAGGGGAAGCTGGAACTGAAGAAGCCGGTCGAGACCCAGGTCCGGCAGAGCTTCTCCCATGGCCGGTCGAAGCCCGTGACCGTGGAGGTCAAGCGTAAGCGGGCCGTGGAGAAGGGTGCCCTTCCGGGCGTGGCCGATGGCGGCGCCGCCGCGCGTCAGGCCGCCCAGGGCATTCCCGTCCGCGGCGTGCCGGGCCAGCGCCAGCGCGGCGGCGGCGGTGCCGTCCG
>NZ_JAUJFI010000223.1 GCF_030849505.1 Azospirillum isscasi
CGGCGGCGGACCTCGCCCCGCCGCTCTACGCCTGTGGCGAGGCGGAGATGGCCGCCCTGCTGGCCGGGCTGGACGGGCGCTTCGTCAAGCCCGGCCCCGGCGGCTCCCCCGCCCGCGGACGGGCCGACACGCTGCCCACCGGGCGGAACCTCTACGCGCTCGACCCGCGCGGCGTGCCGACGCCGACCGCCTGGACGCTGGGCTGGCAGGCGGCGGACGCGCTGATCACCCGGTATTTGCAGGACCACGGCGACTGGCCGAAGCGGCTGGTGGTGGATTGCTGGGGCACCCCCGCCATGCGCACCGGCGGCGACGAGCTGGCCCAGGCCATGGCCCTGCTGGGCGTGCGCCCGCTGTGGGAGAACGGGTCCGGACGGGTGACCGGCTTCGAGGTGATGCCGGCCTCGGTCCTGGGGCGCCCGCGGGTGGACGTGACTCTGCGCATTTCCGGCCTGTTCCGCGACGTGTTCCCGCAGCAGATCGCCCTGTTCGACCAGGCCGTCCGCGCCGTGATGGCGGAGGACGAGCCCGACGACGTGAATCCCATCGCCACCGCGTTCCGCACCGACCGCGCCGAGTTGCGGGCCGGCGGGACCCCGGCGGCGGAGGCGGAGCGCTGGGCGAGCGCGCGGGTTTTCGGGGCCGCCCCCGGCGCCTACGGCACGGCGCTGCCCGGCATGATCGCCCGCGGCGACTGGGCAGCGCGGGCCGACTTCGGCGCCGCCTATCTGGAGGGAAGCTGCCACGCCTACGGCAAGGGGCTGGAGGGCGTGGCCCTGCCCGCCCTGTTCCGCCGCCGCATCGGCGGGGCCGACGCGCTGGTCCACCACCAGGACCAGCGGGAGCACGATGTGCTCTCCACCGACGGCTTCATGCAGTATGAGGGTGGCTTCTCCGCCGCCGCCGCGCTCACCAACAACGATCCGGCCAACGAGCCGGCGCTCTACCACCTCGACAGCTCGGAGCCGGAGAGCCTGAGCGTCCGCACGCTGGGGGAGGAGATCGCCCGCGTGCTGCGCGGACGGGCCGCCAACCCGCGCTGGATCGAGGGCATGATGCGCCACGGCTACCGCGGCGCCGGGGAACTGGCGGCCAGCGTGGACACGCTGTTCGCCTTCGCCGCGACCACGGCGGCGGTGCGGCCCCATCATTTCGACCAGCTCTACGACGCCTATGTGGACGACCCGCGGGTGTGGGACTTCCTGGCGCAGTCCAATCCCGCCGCCGCCCGGCATATTCTGCACCGGCTGACCGAGGCGCTGGACCGCGGCCTCTGGCACCCACGCCGCAATTCGACGGGCGACGATCTGCGCCGCCGCAAGGAGATGTCTGCATGAGCGCGATCACCCAAACCCGCAATCCGCCCCGCCGGCGCGGCATGTGCCCCGGCGTTCTCGCTCCCATGGAGGTCGGCGACGGGCTGCTGGTCCGCGTGCGCGTCCCGGCGGGGGTGCTTCCCGCCGCCGCGGCGAGGCGGATCGCGGAACTTGGGCGGCGCTACGGCAACGGTCTGGTGGACCTCAGCCACCGCGGCAACCTGCAACTGCGCGGCGTGGGCGCGGCGGACATGGAGGCGCTGATCGCGGAGCTTCGCGCGCTCGGCTACGTCTCGGATGATGTGGAGAGCGAGGCGGTGCGCAACGTGCTGACCTCCCCCACGGCGGGGCTGGACGGGACGGCGGTCCTGGACGTGCGCCCCTACGCCCTGGCGCTCGACGCGCGGCTGGCGGCGGACCGGGCGTTGCACCGGCTGCCGCCGAAGTTCGGCTGGCTGGTGGACGGCGGCGGGCAGGCCACCCTGTTCGACAGCAGCACCGACGTGCGCTTCGACGCGGTGGACGGGCCGCTGTTCCGCGTCGGGCTGGGGGGAACTTTTGAAGGGGCCGTGGTGCTGGGCCACTGCCGCCCCGACGATCTGGTGGAGCTTGCGGCGGCGCTGGCGGGGACCTTTCTGGAGTTGCGGCAGACGCTGGCGGAGCCGCCGCGGCGCATGGCCGGGCTGGTCAGGGCGCTGGGGGTGGAGGTGTTGCGGGAGCGGGTGGGGACGTGGTTGCTCAATTGCCCCCACCCTTCCCATGCTGCGCATGGGCCCCTTCCCTCCGCGCAAGCCTCATCCCCTCCCCTGCGCAGCGGGGGAGGGTCAGGGAGGGGGCAAACGCCGCCGACCCGACTCGTCCTCGGCCACCAACCCTCCTGGCTGGGCGTCGCCTTCCCCTTCGGCCGCCTCGACTGCGACCGGCTGGAGGCGCTGGCCGCCCTCACCCATGAAATCCGCATCACCCCCTGGCGCGCCCTGCTTCTCGCCGCCCCCCAGGACGGCGCCGCGGAGAAAGCGGCGGCCCTCGGCGGCATCCTCGACCACCACGACCTCCGCCTGAAGATCACCGCGTGCAGCGGGGTCACCGGCTGCGACGTGGGCACCACCGACACCCACGCGGACGGCTTGTCCATCGCGGCGCGTGCGGCGGGCTTGCTGGAGACGGTGCGGATGGTGCATGTCTCCGGCTGCGCGAAGGGTTGCGCCCATCCCGGTGCGGCGGATGTCACGCTCACCGCGCGGGAGGGCGTCTACGACGTCGCGCTGAACGCCGCCCCCGGCGGCACGCCCTGGCGGTCCGGCCTGAGCCCGGACGCCGCCGTCACCGCCGTCGCCTCTTTGTCTGGGGCCGATCTGTCTGTCGAGGAGTTGTCCCGTGTCCGCTGAGCCGCTTTACGACTACATCCGCGATGGAGCGGCCATCTACCGCCAGTCCTTCGCCACCATCCGGGCGGAGGCCGACCTGTCGGCCATCCCCGACGACCTGAAGCCGGTGGCGGTGCGCGTCATCCACGCCTGCGGCATGGTGGACGCGGCGCAGGACCTGATGTTCTCCGCCGACGTGGGGACGGCGGCGCGCAAGGCGCTCCGCAGCGGCGCGGCGATCCTTTGCGACAGCGAGATGGTCGCCCACGGCATCACCCGGGCGCGCCTGCCGGCGGACAACCCCGTCGTCTGCACGCTGCGCGACCCGGCGGTGCCGGAGCTTGCCAGACAGGTCGAGAACACCCGCTCCGCCGCCGCGCTGGAGCTGTGGGTGCCCCGGCTGGCGGGCTCGGTCGTCGCCATCGGCAACGCGCCGACCGCCCTGTTCAAGCTGCTGGAGATGATCCGCGACGGCGCGCCGAAGCCGGCGGCGGTGCTGGGCTTCCCGGTGGGCTTCGTCGGTGCGGCGGAAAGCAAGGACGCGCTGGCCGAGGCGCCCTTCGGCCTGCCCTTCCTGGCGATCAAGGGCCGGCGCGGCGGCAGCGCCATGGCGGCGGCGGCGGTCAACGCCCTGGCGAGCGACGTGGAATGAGCACCGAATCCCAAATCCCCGCCGGCACCCTCTACGGCGTCAGCGTCGGCCCCGGCGATCCCGACCTGATGACCGTCCGCGCCATCCGCACCATCGGGGCCTGCCCGGTGGTCGCCTATTTCTGCAAGCGCGGCACCTCCGGTCAGGCCCGGCGCATCGCCGCCGGCTGCATCACGGCGGAGCACATCGAGCTGCCGATGGTCTACCCGGTGACGGTGGAGCTGCCGCCCAGCCACCCCGACTACGGCCGCCAGATCGAAGCCTTCTTCGACGAGTCCGCCGAGCGGCTGGCCGAACATCTCGCCGCCGGGCGCTCCATCGCCGCGCTGAACGAGGGCGACGCCTTCTTCTACGGCAGCTTCATGCACCTGTTCCTGCGGCTGGCCTCGCGCTTCCCGACGCAGGTGGTGCCGGGCGTGACCTCGATGATGTGCAGCGCCTCGCTGCTGCCGCGCCCGCTGACCCTGCGCGACGACGTGCTGTCGGTCATCCCCGGCACGCTGGGGGAGGAGGCGCTGGTGCAGGCGCTGCGCAACGCCGACGCCGCCGTCGTCATGAAGCTGGGCCAGAACCTGCCGAAGGTCCGCCGCGCCGTGGAGGCCGCCGGGTTGGCCGACCGCGCCTGGTACATCGAGCGGGCGAGCATGGAGAACCAGCGCGTGATGCCCTTCCGCGAGGCGCCGGAGACCGCCCCCTACTTCTCGCAGATCGTCATCCCCGGCGAAGGGCTGCGGCGATGACCGGCTGGTTGAAGGTCGTCGGGCTGGGACCGGGGACCGAGGATTGGCTGACGCCGGAAGCCCGGCGCGATCTGGCGGAGGCGACCGACCTCATCGGCTATTTCCCCTATGTGGACCGCGTGCCGCCGGGACCGCAGGTGCGCCACGCCTCCGACAACCGGGTGGAGCTGGACCGCGCCCGCCACGCCCTGCAACTGGCGGCGGAGGGCCGCCGGGTGGCGGTGGTGTCGGGCGGCGACCCCGGAATCTTCGCCATGGCCGCCGCGGTGTTCGAAGCGCTGGACGACCCGGCGGCACCCGCCGAGTGGCACCGCGTGCCGCTGTCCGTCGATCCCGGCATTTCCGCGATGCAGGCGGCGGCGGCGCGGGCCGGTGCCCCGCTGGGCCATGATTTCTGCGCCATCTCGCTGTCCGACAATCTGAAGCCGTGGGAAGTGGTGCTGAAGCGCCTGCGTCTGGCGGCGGAGGCGGATTTCGTGATCGCGCTCTACAACCCGATCAGCCGCGCCCGCCCCTGGCAGCTCGGCGCCGCCTTCGACGCGCTGCGCGACCTCCGGTCGGCGGACACGCCGGTGATCCTCGCCCAGGCGGTCGGGCGCCCCGACGAGGCGCTGACCGTCACGACTCTGGGGGCGGCGGACGCGGCGCAGGCCGACATGCGGACCTGCGTCATCATCGGCGCGTCGCACAGCCGGCTGGTGCCGCGCGAGGGCGCGCAGCCGTGGGTCTATACGCCGCGCAGCTATGGGGTAAGGGGGTGAGCGGGGGCCCGACTCTACAGCGTCTCCAACCACCCCAGCGCCGCCGCCGCGTCGTGCACCTCGGCCACGCCGTTGCCGGGCGGGCGCTCGACCATCACCACGGGGATGCCGCGGCGGCGGGCGGCCTCCAGCTTCGCCTCCGTCGCCGTGCCGCCGCTGTTCTTGCTGACGATCACATCCACCCGATGCTCCTCCAGGAGCGCACACTCCCCCTCCAGCGTGAAGGGGCCGCGGTCGAGGATCAGGCGGTAGTCCGGCAAGTTCGGCACCGGTTCCGGCGGATCGACGGCGCGGATCAGGTAACGCTTGCCCGGCACCGCCTCGAACGCCGCGACCTCCTGCCGCCCGATGGTCAGGAAGACGCTCCCGCCCAGCGGGCGCAGAGCCTCGGCGGCAGCCGCCATGTCCGGCACGCCGATCCAGCGGTCGCCCGCGCCCGGCACCCACGGCTTGCGGGTCAGGACCAGCAGCGGCACGCCCGTGCGGGCACAGGCCGCCACGGCGTTGGCGGAGATCTGGTCGGCGAAGGGGTGCGTGGCGTCCACCACCGCCCGGATGCCGTTCTCGGCGAGGTGTGCGGCCAGCCCGTCCACCCCGCCGAAGCCGCCGATGCGGGTCGGCAGGGGCGGCAGGACCGGCTGCTTCGTGCGCCCGGCCAGCGACACCGCCGCGTCGATGCGCGGGTGGCCGCCGAGCAGGCGGGCCAGCGCCGTGGCCTCGGTGGTGCCGCCCAGAATCAGCGCCTTCATGCTTGTCCTCCCTGGAGAGCGTCATGAGCAACACAGCCAATAGCACAGCGCAAGCGCGTTGGCTGAGCGTCGTTGGCATCGGCGAGGACGGGTGGGACGGTCTGTCGCCCGCCGCCCGCGCGCTGGTCGAAGGGGCGGAGCTTCTGGCCGGCGGCGCCCGCCATCTGGCGCTGGTGCCGGAGCGGAGCGGACAGGAGCGGCTGTCCTGGCCCTCCCCCCTGTCGGACGCCTATCCCGCCCTGCTGGCGCGGCGCGGCCAACGGGTCTGCGTGCTGGCGAGCGGCGACCCGTCCTGGTACGGCATCGGCGCCACGCTGACCGGACTGATCCCGGCGGACGAGATGCTGGCCGTTCCGGCCCCCTCCGCCTTCAGCCTCGCCGCCGCCCGCATGGGCTGGCCCTTGCAGGACTGCACCACCCTGACCGTGCATGGCCGTCCGCTGGAGCTGGTCATCCCGCATCTGCACCCCGGCGCGCGGCTGCTGATCCTGTCCTGGGACGGCACGACCCCGGCCAAGCTGGCGGCGCTGTTGCGCTCCCGCGGCTTCGGGCCGTCGCGCCTGACCGCACTGGAAGCCATGGGCGGCCCCCGCGAGCGCAACGCCGCAAACAGCGCTGAGGATTGGTCCGCGGAGCGCGTGGCCGACCTGAACACGCTGGCCGTGGAGTGCCGCGCCGCCCCCGGCACCCGCGCCCTGCCGCGCACGCCCGGCCTGCCCGACGACTGGTTCGAGCATGACGGCCAGATCACCAAGCGGGAAATCCGCGCCGTCACCCTGTCCTGGCTGGCCCCGCGCCGCGGCGAGCTGCTGTGGGACGTCGGGGCCGGGTCCGGCTCCATCGGCGTCGAATGGATGCTGAGCGACCCGGCGAACCGCGCCGTCGCCGTGGAGCACAAGGCCGACCGCGCCGCCCGCATTCCCGCCAACGCCGCCGCCTTCGGCGTGCCGGGGCTGGATCTGGTGCGCGGCAAGGCGCCGGAAGCCTTGGCCGGGCTGCCGGCGCCGGACGCGGTGTTCATCGGCGGCGGGCTGACCAACGATGGGGTGCTGGACGCCTGCTGGTCGGCGCTGAAGCCCGGCGGGCGGATCGTCGCCAACGCCGTGACGCTGGAAAGCGAGGCCATGCTGATCGCCACCCACAAGCGGCTGGGCGGGCAACTGTCGCAGATCGCCGTCAGCCGGGCCGCCCCCATCGGCGGCTTCACCGGCTGGCGCCCGCTGATGCCGGTCACGCTGTGGCTGGCGGAGAAGCCGCTGTGACGGCGCCCGCCATCATCGCGGCGGGCATCGGTTGCCGGGCGGGCTGCCCCGGCGCCGAGATCGCCGGGCTGGTCCGCGCCGCCTTCGACGAAGCCGCTCTGGACGAGGCCGCCCGCGGCGCCGTGCAACTCGCGGCACCGGTGCGCAAGCGGAACGAGGCAGGCGTGGCGGAGGCGGCGCGCCTGCTCGCCCTGCCCCTCCGATTTGTTGACGATTCAGCGTTGGCCGCGGCGCAGGACCGGGTGCGGACCCGCTCCGCCCGCCGCAGGGGGATCGCCACGAAGGCCG